>NZ_JNJN01000041.1 GCF_000701665.1 Agathobaculum desmolans ATCC 43058
AACACTTTCTTCTGCCAGCTGTAATAGGTCTTTGGGGTGGTTCCGTTTTCACTGCACCACCGTTTTACTGACATTCCGCTGCTTCTGCACTCTGCTACTTTCTGACTCCATTCCAGCAGCCGCTGTCGCTGGCCTAATGTCTGTATGGTTAATTCCTTGCTCATCTGTGTGCCTCCTGAACCCTCTTGCTCACCCGCACTGCCGGTAACTTTCGGTGACTGTTACGCCTTGTGCTAAAAACTCACCGAGACTCACTGTGAGTCTCGGTGAGTTCCTCTCATATTCTGGCACACTCTGCGTCCACTTTCAATTCGCCGTCCTATTTGACGCTTACGCTCATTTACAGTCTAACCGCACGTACAGCAATTCAAACAAAAAAATTCAGCGTGAACCTGCCGAGGCAGATTCACGCTGAACGATTGATCGCTTATGCGGCTGCGGTATCTTCCTTACCAGGAAGCCTTGCGCACGCCCGGGATCTGGCCCTTGTAAGCCAGCTCGCGGAAGCAGATACGGCAGATGCCGAAATCACGCAGATAAGCGTGCGGGCGGCCGCAGATCTTGCAGCGGTTGTAAGCACGGGTAGAGAACTTCGGCTTAGCCTGCTGCTTGAGGATCATCGACTTCTTAGCCATTTATATTCTCCTCCCTTACTTCGCAAACGGAGCGCCCATCAGGGTGAGCAGCTCTTTCGCTTCTTCGTCGGTGTTGGCAGTGGTGCAGATGACGATATCCATACCACGAACCTTGTCGATCTGATCGTAGGCGATTTCCGGGAAGATCAGCTGTTCCTTCAGGCCGAGGGCATAGTTGCCGCGGCCGTCGAACGCGTCGCCGTTGATGCCGCGGAAGTCGCGGACACGGGGAAGCGCTACGTTGAACAGACGGTCCAGGAACTCCCACATACGGTCGCGGCGCAGGGTAACCTTAACGCCGACCGGCATGCCCTCGCGGAGCTTGAAGTTCGCAACCGACTTGCGGGCCTGGGTTACAACGGGCTTCTGGCCGGTGATCGCAGTGATGTCGCGGACGACAGACTCGATAACCTTGGAATTGCCGTTGGCTTCCTTGCCGCAGCCTACGTTGATAACGATCTTATCGATCGTCGGGATCTGCATCGTGCTCTTGTACTGGAACTTCTTCATCAGAGCAGGCGCAACATCCGCAGTGTACTTGGCTTTCATATTCGGAACCATTTATTGCTTGCCTCCTCTTCTTAAAGTGTTTCGCCGCAGTGCTTGCACACCGTCAGCTTAGCGCCGTTCTCAGCAAACTTGTGTGCCGGACGGGTCGGCTTGTCGCACTTCGGGCATACGCGCATAACCTTGCAGGCACGCAGCGCACCCTCGCGCTCGATGATGCCGCCGGTTTCACCCTGACGGCGGGGCTTGGTGTGGCACTTGATCATGTTCACACCTTCGATAACGACCATACCCTTCTTCGGGTTTACGGACAGAACCTTGCCGCGCTTGCCCTTTTCCTTACCGGAAAGAACGACTGCGGTGTCGCCCGTCTTTACATGCAAATTGTTCATTTGTTGGCGACCTCCTTACAGTACTTCCGGAGCCAGGGACAGGATCTTCATAAAATCCTTGTCGCGGAGCTCACGAGCGACAGGCCCAAAGATACGGGTGCCGCGGGGGTTCTTATCGTCACGGATGATAACGCCGGCGTTCTCGTCAAAGCGGATGTAGCTGCCATCCGCGCGGCGCAGGCCCTTTACGGTGCGGACGATGACAGCCTTAACCACGTCGCCCTTCTTTACGCCGCCGCCCGGGGTGCACTTGCGCACCGAGCAAACAACTACGTCACCGATGTTGCCGTACTTACGTGCGGAGCCGCCGAGAACACGGATGACCTTCAGTTCCTTTGCGCCGCTGTTGTCAGCTGCACGCAGAAAAGATTCCTGCTGTACCATGTGCTCTCCTCCTTACTTTGCCTTCTCGATAACTTCGACCAGTCTCCAGCGCTTATCCTTGGAAAGCGGACGGGTCTCCATTACCTTTACCTTGTCGCCGATGCGGCACTCGTTGTTCTCGTCGTGCGCCTTCAGCTTATAGGTGTGCGGAATAACCTTCTTATACAGAGGATGCGCAACGCGATCCTCAATAGCTACGACAATGGTCTTGTCCATCTTGTCGGAAACGACCTTGCCGACTCGCGTTTTGCGTAATGCTCTTTCGCTCAATTCGTTTCCCTCCCTTACGCCTTATCCGCGAGCTGCTTCTCGCGGATCACGGTGTTGACACGCGCAATGTCACGCTTGACCTCAGTGATCTTGTTGGTGTTGTCGAGCTGGTTGGTAGCGAGCTGAAGACGGAGGTTGAAGAGGTCCTTCTTCAGGTCGCCAAGCTTTGCGGCGAGCTCCTCGGCCGTCAGTTCTCTGATCTCAGATGCCTTCATCATGCTTCACCGCCAATCTTGGTCTCACGGGCAACGAACTTGGTCTTGCAGGGCAGCTTGTGGCTGGCAAGACGAAGAGCCTCGCGGGCGACTTCCTCAGAAACGCCGGCGATCTCAAACAGTACACGGCCGGGCTTAACGACCGCTACCCAGTACTCGGGCGAGCCCTTACCGGAACCCATTCGGGTCTCGGCCGGCTTCTCGGTTACCGGCTTGTCGGGGAAAATCTTGATCCAAACCTGACCGCCACGCTTGGTGTAACGGGTCATGGCGATACGGGCAGCCTCGATCTGGTTCGAGGTGATCCAGCAGGGCTCGGTAGCCTGCAGGCCGAATTCGCCGTTGGATACGAAGTTGCCGCGCATGGCCTTGCCCTTGAGGCGGCCACGATGCACGCGACGGTATTTAACTCTCTTGGGGAGCAGCATTAGCGGTTGCCTCCTTCCTGACGGGGTGCACGGCGCTCGCCGTTGCGGTCATAGCCACGACGGCCGCCACGACGGTCATCACGGCCACCGCGACGCTCGCGGCGCTCAAAAGCGGGCTTGGGAGCCTCGATCGAACGGCCCAGACGCGGACCGCCGTGGAGGACCTCACCCTTGTAGATCCATACCTTTACGCCGATGCGGCCATAGGTGGTCGCGGCCTCGGCAAAGCCGTAGTCGATATCCGCACGCAGGGTCTGCAGCGGAATGGTGCCCTCATGATAATGCTCGGTGCGGGCGATTTCCGCGCCGCCCAGACGGCCGCCGCAGGAAACCTTGATGCCCTTGGCGCCCATGCGCATCGCACGGCCCATGGACTGCTTCATAGCACGGCGGAACGCAATGCGCTTCTCCAGCTGCGCCGCGATATTCTCGGCAACCAGCGTTGCATTGGTATCCGGGTTCTTGATCTCGATGATCGAGCAGCGAACCTTCTTGCCGTACTTGCGGGTCAGCTCTTCTTCGAGCTTCTTGATATCCTCGCCGCCGCGGCCGACAACCATGCCGGGACGCGCGCACTGGATCATGACCTTGATCTCGTCGTTCTTACGCTCGATCTCGATCGCCGGAACGCCTGCATCAAACAGACGCTTCTTCAGTTCCTTACGGATGTTGTAGTCTTCCACGAGGAGGTCGCCGAAGGCATTATCCTTAGCGAACCAACGGGAATCCCAATTCTTGATAACGCCGACACGGAGACCGTTCGGATTTACTTTCTGGCCCATTGATTACCCTCCCTTATTCTCTCTCGCCAAGAACCAGCGTGATGTGCGAGGTTCTCTTGAGGATTCTGAATGCACGGCCCTGTGCACGCGGCATAACGCGCTTCATTACCGGGCCGGGACCGACGTGTACTTCCTTAACGAACAGCTTGTCGGTATCCATGTGATGGTTGTTCTCCGCATTTGCAACTGCGCTCTTGAGGAGCTTCTCCATCGGCTCGCAGGCCGCCTTGGGGGTATTCATGATAATGGCCATCGCTTCGCCCGCATCCTTGCCGCGGATCAGATCGCAGATCAGCTTGATCTTACGCGGGGTCATGCGCACGTTGCGTACAATAGCTCTTGCTTCCATGTTTCCTTAACTCCTCCTTACTTGCCGTTATTGGAGGTCTTGCTGCCCGCGTGACCCTTGTAGGTACGGGTGGGAGCAAACTCGCCCAGCTTGTGACCAACCATATCCTCGGTAACATATACCGGAACATGCTTGCGGCCGTCATGCACCGCGAAGGTGTGGCCGACGAACTCCGGGAAGATCGTGGAAGCGCGGGACCAGGTCTTGAGGACCTTCTTCTCGCCCTTTTCGTTCATCTCGATGACTCTTTTGATAAGCTCAGGAGCCACAAAAGGGCCCTTTTTGACACTTCTGCCCATATTACGTTAACTCCTTTCTCACTTACCGTTACGACGGCGCACGATCTGCTTATCCGTGCGGTGGTTCTTCTTACGGGTCTTGTAACCCATCGCCGGCTTGCCCCACGGGGTAACCGGGGAGGGACGGCCGATCGGGCTCTTGCCTTCGCCGCCGCCGTGCGGGTGATCGCACGGGTTCATAACAGAACCGCGGACGGTCGGACGGATGCCCATATGACGGGTACGGCCGGCCTTACCGATCTGTACGTTCGCGTGGTCGGAGTTACCGACAACACCGATCGTAGCCTTGCACTCGAGACGAACGTAACGCAGCTCGCCGGAGGGCAGACGTACCATCGCCTTGCCGTTCTCCTTCGCCATGAGCTGTGCGCCCACGCCGGCGGAACGAACCAGCTGTGCGCCCTTGCCGGGGTACAGCTCGATGTTGTGGATCATGGTACCAACCGGGATATTCGCCATCGGCAGGCAGTTGCCGGGCTTGATATCCGCAGCGGCAGAGGAAACGACCTTATCGCCGATCTTCAGGCCTTCCGGCGCGAGGATGTAGGCCTTTACGCCGTCCTCGTACTGAACCAGCGCGATGTTTGCAGAGCGGTTCGGGTCGTACTCGAGCGTCATAACGGTTGCCGGCATATCCAGCTTCTGACGCTTAAAATCAATGATACGGTACTTCTTCTTGGTACCGCCGCCGATGTGGCGCACGGTGATGCGGCCGTAGCTGTTGCGGCCAGCGGTCTTCTTGACCTTTTCGAGAAGGCTCTTCTCGGGCTTCACCTTAGACAGGCCCTTGTAGGACAGCACAGTCATATTTCTGCGCGAGGGCGTCGTCGGGTTGAAAGTCTTGATAGCCATTTGGATTTTCAACTCCTTGATTCGTTATTATCGGGGTGTCTCCCCATACGAGCACGAACAGCGCAGCGCCTTCGTGCTATCAGATCGCCCCGCAGGGGCGTCTGTAAAAACCGGACTTTGCCTGATTTTTACACCACTGCTTCGGGACACGTGTCCCGAACCTCCCTCGCCGTGCGAGGGGGAGGGGGATATCGAAAAAAGTTTCCTCAGGAACTTTTTTCGTATCTAAGGGGGACTGATCCCCCTTAGAAGGGCGCCAGCCCTTTACATCATGTTCTCAAAAAGCTCAATGCCCTTGGAGTCCGGGGTCAGGGTGACGACCGCCTTCTTGATGTCGGGGCGCTTGCCGACGTGGACGCCCATGCGCTTCCACTTGCCCGGCAGCTTGATGGTGTTGACCTTCTGGACCTTAACGCCGAAGATCTCTTCCACAGCCTTCTTGATCTCGATCTTGCCGGCATCGGCAGCGACCTCGAAGGTGTACTTGTTGTTCTGGGTACCCATCATGGAACGCTCGGTGATGATCGGCTTCTTGATAATATCGTAAGCGAACTTCATTATGCGTACACCTCCTGCAGCTTCTCTACCGCCGCCTTGTCAATGATGAACTTGTCGGCGTTGAGGATGTCGTAAACATTGAGGGTAGACGCGATCGTCGTACGCACGCCCGGGATGTTGGCCGCGGACTTGACAACGTTCGTGCGAACCTCGGGGGTAACGACCAGGCTCTTGCCGGTCGCTTCCACAGCCTTGAGGAAACCGACAAAGGACTTTGTCTTGATCTCGCCCATGTCCAGACCGTCGATCACGATGATCTCGCCGGCAGCCGCCTTTGCAGACAGTGCGGAGAGCATCGCCAGACGGCGGGTCTTCTTGGTCAGGCTGTAGTTATAGGAGCGGGGCTTGGGACCGAGGGCAATACCGCCGTGGGTCCACTGCGGCGCACGGATCGAACCCTGACGGGCACGGCCGGTGCCCTTCTGGCGCCACGGCTTGATGCCGCCGCCGCGCACCTCTGCGCGGGTCAGCGTGGACTGGGTGCCCTGACGCCGGTTGGCCAGATAATTCTTAACCGCCGCGTGTACAACGCTCATGTTGGGCTCGATGCCGAATACGGCCTCGTTCAGCTCCATTTCGCCGGTCTTCTTGCCGGTCATATCAAAAACTGCTACTGTAGGCATTCGTTGCTCCTCCTTCCCTTACTTTCTCGCGGAAGCCTTCTGCGGGTTCTTGCTTATGCCAGCCTCACCCTTGGCAACCTTGTTGTTCTTGACGGTGTTCTTCAATACAACGATACCGCCCTTGGGGCCCGGGATCGCACCGCAAACAGCGATGAGGTTGAGCTCCGCATCAACCTTGACAACGTCGAGGTTCTGAACGGTGACCTGCTCCGCGCCCATGTGGCCGGGCATCATTTTGCCCTTCATGATCTTGGAGGGGTCAGAGCACGCGCCCATAGAACCCTGATGACGGTGCATCGGGCCGGCGCCGTGGCTCATCGGGGAACGGCCCGCGTTGAAGCGCTTGATAACGCCCGCGTAGCCCTTGCCCTTAGAAGTGCCGGTCACGTCAACGTAATCACCGGCAACAAACATGTCCGCCTTGATCACATCGCCGAGCTGGAAAGTGGAGCAGTCGTCGAAACGGAACTCCTTCAGGTACTTCTTCAGAGAATCGCCCGCCTTCTTCAGGTGGCCCATCTCCGGCTTGGTGAGCTTGCGCTCCTTAATGTCCTCAAAGCCGAGCTGAACTGCGTTGTAACCGTCCTTCTCCTCGGTCTTGAGCTGGGTAACGACACAGGGACCCGCTTCGATAACGGTGCAGGGGATCACCTTGCCGTCAGCATTGAAGATCTGGGTCATACCGACCTTCTTGCCGATGATTGCTTTCTGCAGCATAGTGTTTTTCCTCCTTAAAGGTTATTGGTTGACGGCCTTTAGCCGCCAACATGACCTCGCCGCGCGTGTCGCGGCAGGGCTTCAAGCAGCCGGTTGGGTTAATCCGGCAGCCTGTTGACAAATGGAAAATGGAGAACGGAGAATGTATCCCGCGAAGCCGCAGCTTCGCGCTTCAATCCCCCGCAAAAAGTCAGGACATGCGCCTGACTTTTGCCCGTAGGCCGCTATCATTATTCTGCCGCCATGCGGCATTTTAATGAGCATACACCCCGACTCAGCGCCCTTGGGTCGCGTCATTTGGGTATCGAAACCAATTTTCTCCGGAACTTGGTTTCGTAGTATAGGGGCTTTTTGAAAGTCTCTATATGAGCGCAGCGCTCAAAGCTTCACTTCGAACTCGACGCCGGCTGGCAGATCAAGGGTGGTCAGCGCTTCGATGGTGGCCTGATTCGGGTTGATGATGTCGATCAGGCGCTTGTGGGTGCGGCGCTCAAACTGCTCGCGGGCATCCTTGTACTTGTGTACCGCACGCAGGATGGTAACGATCTGCTTCTCGGTCGGCAGCGGGATCGGACCGGAAACCTTCGCGCCGTTGCGCTTAGCGGTTTCGATGATCTTCTCAGCGCTCTGGTCGATCAGCTCGTGGTCGTACGCCTTCAGGCGAATACGGATCTTCTGTGCGTTTGCCATTTTGGATTTTCCTCCTCGTATGTGTGCCATACATTAAATAATGTTTTGACTCGCTACGGAGAGAAACTGCAACCCCGCCGTGTGTATCACGCACGGGCATGAAAATAACCGGGCACACTGATAGTGTAACGATCCGGTCACAATAAAGAAACGTAAGTGGTTCAGGCCATCGGCTTTGCGGCGCACGCGCCGCAAGTCCCGAATTTACGCAGGAACATTGCGTTTTTGCCTTAGGGCATACTTCCCCTTTGGCTGATAGCAGTTATCTCAACCGCCCGATTGTCGGACCTACTCCGCCGAAGTTACCTGTCGCTCGGACAGCAATCTCCGGCATCATCGCGTTTTTCCTGCTTTCCGCAGGTGCTTCTATAGATTACTACAAGCGTTTCCCAAAGTCAAGCATTTACACAAATTTTCTGTAATTTTTTTGTGTAAGGCTTCCAAAGCCCTGCTGCGCTAAAAAGGCGCATAAAAAACAGCGGTCAGACCGCTGTTTTTTATGCAGTTTATGCACTGACGACCGCCAGAAGCCAAGAGGCTGCCTTGGCGTCCATCGTCAGCCCGACGCCCTCATACGCGGAAAGCGTATAACCCGCTTCCTCCACAATCCGGAACGTATCCTGCAGGGCAGTCATCGTGTTATCCAGCAGGAACCACGACACCCCGTCTGCTTCCGCCACCAGCTTGCCGCCGACGTCCGGAACACCGGCGCCGCCCTGCGCCACATAGCAATGCGCTACCACAGTGCTGTGCAGCAGAGCCGGAGCCGTTACGGTCACAGCGCTTTCGACTGCAGCCGGCTGCGGCGCCATTTTGTCCTGTCCAGTCGCTTTCTCCCCGTACAATGACGGTTCTGCAGCCTCCGGTTCCTCTGTCGGTTCGGCAGGCATCTGTCCGCCCGAAGCCTCCGGCTGCGGCGCAGCGATCCTCGGCTCCGGATCTGCCGGAGCTGCCGCCTTGTCCTGCGGCACGGCATCCGCCTGCCCGGCCGCCGTACCGCCGCCCGCATCCAGACCGGCATCTTCTGCGGCCTGCTGTACATCCTGCACGACCGCGCCGCCGCCCACCGCAGCTTCCGATCCGCCCGCCGCCGTGCTGACCGCACTGTCTGCCGCGCTGCCGCCAACCGTGCTGAGCATCGGCATCAGGCCGCCGCCCAGCACCACCAATACCACCACGGCCGCCGCCGCAACCATGGTAAAAACCGGCATCCGGCGCGCAGGCTTCTCCGGCCGTACCACTTTCAGCTTTTGCTCCTGCTCCAAACGCTTCATGATATCCGTATGCAGCTCCGCAGGGATCTCCTCATCTGCGGCAAACCACAGCTGCATCTGCTCCAGATCCTGTTTCAGCGCGGCGCACGACGGACATTCAGCCAAATGTGCTTCCAGTTTTTCTTTTTCGGAAGCTGTCAGCGTGCCGTCCAAACTGTTTGAACACAGCTGCTCATAATATTCCTCTTCATTCATGCGTCCCCGCCTCCTTTCGTATCTTTAGACGGATCCGCTTCAAAAAGGTTCCCTCTTTCGAGCAAAATTCTGCGCAGCGCCACGCGCGCCCGCGCCAGCCGGGATTTGACCGTGCCCTCACTGATCTCGAGCACTTCGGCGATCTCGGTATAGCTCATGCCGGACACATCGCGCAGCAGCACGATACGGCGGTGTTCTTCGCTCACTGCGTCCAGCGCCGCCGCCAACTCACGCCCCAGCTCGCTGTTGTCCAAATGCTCCTCCGGTGTAGGGGCGGTATCCGGGATCGGACGCTCCGCATCCTCCTCCCCGATCACCAGCGGCTGGCACTGCGGCTGCGACTGCTTATGCCGGGCGTGATCCACACACATATTCATGGTGATGCGGAACAGCCAGGTGGAAAAGCCGCTGTCCCCGCGGAAGGTCTCGATCGAACGCCATGCGCGCAGGAAAACCTCCTGCGTGATATCAGCCGCATCCTCCGGAGATCCGGACGAGCGCAGCGCAACCGCATACACCCGTTTTTCGTATTTACGTACCAGCTCCTCGAAGGCGGACAGTTCGCCGCGGCGCGCCTTGACCAGCATATGTTTATCGTCCACGTTTCCCGTCCTCCCCTCTGTGATGCATACCGTGTATCAGCCGTCCTGCACGGTTTGTTTGAGTTCTTCGGCCAGATGGTACAGCTCCTCCAGCCGTTCCAGTGCGCATATCCTTGTCTTAAATGCCTTCAGCCCGCTTTGCCGTTTGAGATAGCAGTTGACATGACGGCGCGCCTCCAGCATGGCAACGCGCTCACCCTTATATGCCGCCGCCAGCTCGATCTGCCGCACTGCTGTATCGATCCGCTCGGCAAACGGCGGCAGCGGCGGGCATACGCCGGTTGCCAGCAACGCGTTGGCTCGTTCAAAAATCCACGGATCCCCGAGCGCACCGCGGCCGATCATCACCATATCCGCCCCTGTCGCGTCAAGGATGCGAAGCACATCCTCCGGTTCCGCCACATCCCCGTTGGCCGCCACCGGGATCGATACCGCCTGTTTGACCGCCCGGATTGCCTCCCAATCCGCCGCACCGCTGTACTGCTGTGCGCGGGTGCGTCCGTGTACGGCGAGCGCCGCCGCACCGGCCTGCTCCGCCATGCGGGCAAACTCCACATAGTTCTGGCTTTGTTCATCCCACCCCTTGCGGAATTTGACCGTGACGGGCACATTCACCGCGCACGCAACTGCCTCAATCACCCGCGCCGCCAGCGCGGGATCGCGCATCAGCGCCGATCCGTCTCCGTTGCCCGCGATTTTGGGCGCAGGGCACCCCATATTGATATCTATCATATCGCATCCGGACACCGCGCGGGCAATGCGCGCCCCCTCTGCCATGGTTTCCGGCTCATGACCGAAAATCTGCGCCGCAGCAGGATGTTCCCCTTCCCCCAATGCAAGCAGCGCGGGGGTTTTTTTGTCCTGATAACACAGCGCCTTGGTGGAGACCATTTCAGTCACCGTAAGCGCGGCGCCATGCTCCCGGCAGACCTGCCGGAACGCACGGTCAGTCACGCCGGCCATCGGTGCAAGCACCAGCCGCCCGGCAAGCGATACCGAACCGATCTGCATAACTGTCCTCCACTACGCATAATTTAACGCAGTATATTCTATCATATGCCCCCACAAATTGCAACTTGCAATGTAGTGACAAACAGCATCCTGCCTATATCCTCCCCGCCCCCCGGCTTGGCGCAAGCGCCGCAGCAGCATCCGCCAAGCAGCCTGACAGACAAAAGCCCTCGCGCCGCAGCGCGCAGCAAACAGGGCATTGCGGCAAGCCGCAATGCCCTGTGAGACTGTCCAACCGTATTTTCTGCGCAGGATACCGCGCTATGTCAGCATTGCCAGAATCTTTTCACTGAAAAAGTAACCGAACGAGATCAGCGCCGTATTCCACACAGCAATGCCGAGCGCCGACCAGCCGACAAACCACTTGATCGGCATACGGATCAGCCCCGCCGGAATGGATACGATCGTGCGCAGCACCGGCACAATACGGCAGATGGCCAGCCCGCGCCCGTGCTGCGCATCAATATAGGCATGGCTGCGCCGCACAAAGGCGCGGAATTTCTCGCTTTTGCCGAACACCTTTTCCATCAGCGGCTCACCACCCCAGTAGCACAGGGCATAAATCACCAGACTGCCGAGCAGACCGAATACCACACTCAGCACAATCGTCAGCCCGAGCGACAGCTCGCTGCGCGAGATCAGCACGCCCACACAAGGCATGATTACCCCCGCAGGAAAACCCGGCAGGTTCATATACTCACAGAAAATCACCACACAGACCAAAATCAGTCCGTATTGGTGAAACAGATCAAAAAACTGGTCGGCTGTCATGCGCCTTTCCACCTCGATAACGTCAGTATGGCAGCGCTGTCATCCCATAGACGCAGTGCTGCCGTAATTTCAGTATACCAACCCTATCCGGACAAAACAAGCGCACCGGACGGTAATTTTCAATCTGTTTACAATCAGCCGTTCAGCAGAGCAGCCACACCGCAGCCCATACCCCGGCAGACAGCAGTGCTCCTGCTGCAAAAGCTGCCGCCAGCTGCCGGGCAGTAAACCGGCGCCGGTACGGCACAGTTCGTACTGCCAGATAACGGTCTGCGATGCGGCATGCCTCCCGCACAATGTCACTGCGCGCCGCAGTCTGGTCCCGCACCAGAAAAATTGCCTGCTCAAACAGACCGTTTCCCTCCGGCTGCACCACAACCACGCGGCGGCTCACCCCTTTTACCATGCTTTGCTCCCTCCCTTATTGCACCAGTATACACCAAAGGAAGGGCTTTCAAACCCGCGGGCTACCGTTTTTCAATGCGCATGACCAGTGCAGTGCGGTCATCATCGTGGCCGCGCCCCTGCGCCTCGGTCACAAGCTGCATCGCCAGCTCCTTCGGACTGTCCGAGGCATGCGCGAGCAGCAGCTCCCGCACCCAGCCGTCCTCCACCCCGTCCGAGATCCCGTCCGACAGCATGATATACAGGTCACCGTGCCCGAAGCGCAGCGGCACCGGCTCGGGCGTGCCGTCCTCCTCCGCCAGCCCGATCGGCAGCGCCTTGCCGGACAGAACCGACCACTGTCCGCCTATCCGCAGATAAGATGGCGCTGCCCCGCATTTGACGCTTTCCGCCCGCCCGGTGAATAAATCGAGTGTAAACGCGTCCAACGTAGTAAAGCGCGTCCCGTCCGAACGCAGGCGCAGGGCAGGCGATACCGCCGCCAGCGCGTCTGTCACCGTGATGCCCGCACGCAGGAAGCGCTCGAGCGAGGAGACCAGCATGCGGCTGTCCTGCGAGGCCGCCGTCCCTGATCCCATGCCGTCCGCCAGCAGCAGGCAGGCCGCTCCCGCGTCAGTCAAAAAGTAGCAGCCGGTATCCCCGGAAACCGCCGCCCCCTCCTTCTGCTGCCGCCCAATGCCCACCACCGCGCGGAACGGCGCGCGCTCCCGCATTTCCACATGCGGCCCCCATTCATCCTCCGCGCGGCGCGGCGCGGTCAGCCCCACGCCCAGCAGGGCGGACAGGCCGGCAGAAAACCCTTCGCCCTGCTGTAGGATATCGTCGATCCCCTCGCCGTACAGCTCCACAGCCAGCCTTCCCTGCGCGTCCCGCACCGCGCACACGCGGTCGATCCAGCCGAACGCCGCCGCATAACGGCGGATCTGCCGCTCCATCAGCGGCTGCGCTGTCACATCCTGCGTGACCTCCGCACCGAGCTGGCGCAGGATGTCCGTGATGCCCGCATACTGCCGCGCCAGCAGGCTGGTGTTTTCCTCCTGCTGCCGCCGCATGCTCTGCCGCTCGCGCAGCGCAAACAGCGCACTGTTGATTGCCCGCATCAGCTCAGGCAGATGCACACAGCGCGAAGCGAAGTGATAAGGGAAATCGCTCAGCTCCGCCCGCCCCCGTTTGAGCATGGGCTGGGTCACATCGTTGAGCGCAGCCAGTGTCGTCACATAATCCCGCTGCCAGCACTGGGAGCACAACACGCAGTTTTTGCACACCCGGTCGCTGGCACGGTCAAACACCGCACGGACATTATGATCCCCCGCCGCGCGACCCTCCTGCACGCCGTTCAGCATCGCCAGATACATCTCATAAAATGCCTGCGCCGCTTCCGAAGCGCACTCCCCTGCCCGCTGCCGCACCGTGCGGCGCACGCCTTCCCCCATCAGGGTATCGGGCAGCAGCGTCTGCCGCAGGGCATTCCACACAAAGGGCGGCAGCGCAGCAAATGCAGCAACTGCACAAACCAGCTCAAGCATCAGTGGAACAAACAGCGTGTGCTCCACCCCCAGCAGGGCAGCGCACGCACCGGCTGCCAGCGCACAGACAGCAAACCACAGCCGCCCTCCGTCCCGGAACATCCCCGCTACCAGAGCGCACAGGCCGTAGCAGCAGGTAAACAGCGCCCCGCTGCCGATGCACAGATCCATCGCCGCGCCAAACGCCACACCCGCCGCTGCACCGGCCGCCGATCCGCCCAGATACGCTGCCGCCAGCACAAGCAGCAGTGCCGCCACGCGCGCCGGTGCAAACAGCCCGGCGATCCGCAGATCGGACAGCGCCAGCAGCACGGTTGCGGCGAGCGCCAGCAGCGTTACCGGCCGCCGCCAGTCACTTTCTTCCCGCGGCGGGGAGAGCGCCGCGCCATATACCCGGCAGGCGGCAAAGGTCAGCCCCTGCACCGCCGCAAAGGTAAGCACCGCTGCCGCATCCAGCGCCGGCCCCACCGGCAGGAACACAAACGTGCATACCGTACCCGCAAGCGTTGCCACCGTAGGCGCAAACCAACGCGCCTGCACGATCTCCAGCCCCGCGCACACGCTCATCACGCACAGCACGAGCAGGGCGGCGGCCGCATACACCCCGCCGCGCATCCCGTCCCCGAGCAGCATCACCCCGCACACCATGCCGCCAACGGCAGACAGCCCCGCGCCATGCGCCATCTGCGCGGCTGCCATCGCCAAACCGAAAGGGGCATAGCCGCCCAGCACCGTGCCGCGTGCCAGCACCGCACACAGCACAAACCGCTGCGCTCCGGTGATCAGGATACGCAGGTATTCTTCATTCCACAATCGCGCCAGCCATGCCGCCGCAGCACCGACCGCCTGCGGCGCGGCGCGTTTCGCCTTTTGCTTGTCCATGTTTGTTATGCCTCCTTGTGTTTCCCAGTATATCCCAAACGAAATGCAGGCTTTGCCGGAAAATAACAGGGGGAATAGCATTTTTGTGTTTTTCATCCACAGCGGTGTGGGAAAATCCACGCAGATCACAGAAGGCATAATAAAACCGGGGGGAATGTTCCCCCCGGCAAGACTATCCAAAAATATGTTATCCGGAAATATCAGCAATACGCGCGGCAGTGCGTATGAAACCACAGGTCTGCAAGCGTCATCCGTTCCCCTTCACCTTATCCCAATAGGCGCGGGCGGCCTGCTCGGTTTTATTCGGACCGAACTCGTAATAGACCGCACCGGCGAGCGCGTCAGGCAGATAGCGCTGCTCGACCCAATGGCTCGGATAGTCATGCGGAAAACGGTACGTCAGCCCGCGCCCCAGCTTGGCTGCACCGCCGTAGTGCGCATCCTTTAAGTGCGCAGGAATATCGCCTGTTCTGCCTGCGCGCACATCGGCGAGCGCCGCATCAATGCCCCGGATCGCACTGTTGGACTTGGGCGCGGTCGCCATCAGAATGACCGCCTCCGCGAGCGGGATGCGCGCCTCGGGCAGACCGAGCTGAAACGCGCTGTCCACACACGCCTTGACGATTGCCGCGCACTGCGGATACGCCAGCCCGACATCCTCCGACGCGATGACCAGCATGCGCCGCGCCGCCGAAATCATATCCCCTGCTTCAAGCAGGCGCGCAAGATAGTGCAGCGCGGCGTCCGGGTCCGAACCACGGATGGACTTTTGCAGGGCGGACAGAATATCGTAATGGCTGTCGCCGTCGCGGTCATAGCGCATGTTGGAGCGCTGCGCGGCCTGCTGTGCATCCACAAGCGTCACGCCGTCCTCCCCTGCGCCCAGCACGAGCAGCTCGACCGCGCCGAGCGCCTTGCGCACATCCCCGCCGACCGCCTGCGCAATATAAGCCGCAGCGCCGTCCTCGACCGGCGTGCCCTTATCCCCAATGGCAAGCGCAAACGCCCGCTCGACCGCACGCTGCATATCGGCGGCCTCGATGGGCTTGAACTCAAACACCGTGCTGCGGCTGAGAATCGCATTGTACACATAAAAAAACGGATTCTCAGTCGTGGAGGCGATCAGCGTCATTTTGCCGGTTTCGATAAACTCCAACAGGCTCTGCTGCTGCTTTTTATTGAAATACTGGATCTCATCCAGATACACCAGCGCGCCGTTGGGCGCAAGGAAGGTATCCAGCTCGTCAATGATCGCCTTGATATCCGCGATGCCCGCGGTGGTGGCGTTGAGATGGTACAGCCTGCGGTCGGTCTGCTTTGCGATGATGGACGCGACCGTGGTCTTGCCCACACCGGACGGGCCGTAAAAAATCATATTCGGAATGGTGCCCGACTCGATCACGCGGCGCAGCAGGCCGTTTTTGCCCAGCAGGTGCCGCTGGCCGACCACATCGTCCAGCGTTTTCGGACGGATTTTATCTGCTAAGGGTTGGTACATGATATTCTCCTTGTCTAAAATCAGGCGGCGGCAACAAGCGCGGCGAAAACAGCCCAGCCGAACACGCTCGCCATGTAGAGCAGCGCAAGCACAAAAGCGGCGTTTTTTTCCGCCTTGCTGCCCGTTCCGCGGAACAGCCGCACAATCACAATACCGGCGAGCAGGGCGCACAACACCAGCCAGAGCGCTGGCAGTCCGTACATCCACGATACCGCCTCATAATACGGCCGCATGACCGGACCGATGTCACCGAATGTCATCACCCGCACCCACAGCGCGAACAACATCCACAGGGATACCACATAGCCAAGTACATATCCTGCCTTTTTCATATAGATCCCCTGCCTCTCATATATATGTCCATTATAGCACGCCGTGCTGCCGAACTCAAACAAGGCTTGACTTTCTCACTTTACTATGATAAACTATCCGCAGATAGAAAATCGCAAAGGAGAGTTTCCCCAATGGACAAGCCCTTTCTCAAAAAGCTCCGCCGCATCGCCCCCTATGTGCCGGGCGAACAGCCGCAGCGCGGCGATATCCTCAAGTTAAACGCCAACGAAAACCCCTACCCGCCCGCGCCGGGCGTGCAGCAGACGCTGCGCAGCTTCGATGCTTGCTCGCTCGCCCTCTATCCGGACGCGAACGGCAAGGCGCTCAAAACCGCGCTGGCCGGCCGGTTTGGTATCAAGCCCACGCAGGTGTTCCTCGGCAACGGGTCGGACGATGTGCTCGCGCTTGCCTTCCAGTCGTTCTTCTGCTCGGATCAGCCCATTCTTTATCCGGATATCACCTATTCGTTCTATCCGGTCTGGTGCGACCTATTCCGCATCCCGTACGAGACTGTGCCGCTGGATGAGAACTTCTGTGTGAACATCCGCGACTATGACAAGCCGAACGGCGGCGTCATCCTGCCCAACCCCAACGCCCCGACCGGACGCGCCCTGCTGCTTGATGCGCTGGAGGCGCTTTTGCAGCATAACGCCGACTGCGTCGTGATCATCGACGAAGCCTATGTGGATTTCGGTGCGCAGAGTGCCGTGCCGCTCATCGAAAAATATGAAAACCTGCTCGTTGTGCAGACGATGAGCAAATCGCGCTCGCTGGCCGGACTGCGCATCGGCTATGCGCTCGGCTCGGAAACGCTGATCGCCACGCTCGAAGCGGTCAAAAACTCCTACAACTCTTATACACTGGATGCCGTCGCACTGGCCGCAGGCGCGGCTTCCGTGGCGGACGAGGCGTATTTTCAGCAGACCTGCCGCAAGGTCGTCACCACGCGCGAGCGCACCGCGGACGCGCTGCGGGCGCTGGGCTTTCTCGTTCTCCCCTCGCTGACCAATTTCCTGTTTGTCACCCATCCGCAGCGGGACGCTGCCGGGCTGTTTGCCACGCTGCGCGACCGAGGTATTTTTATCCGCTATTTCAAGCTGCCGCGCATCGACAATTACCTGCGCATCACGGTCGGCACAGACGCACAGATGGATCGGCTGCTCGCTGCCCTGCGGGATATCCTTTCCTAACCGCCAAACACAGCATCATCAAAAAGCAAAGGGTTCGCTGCAAAACAGCTTGCAGCGAACCCTTTTTACTCCATTTCGGCTTACAGGAAAATATACTTGAGGACGAACAGCACCGCCAGCACATACATCAGCGGCGTCACCTTCTTGCCCTTGCCTGCTACCAGATTGAGCAGCACATAGGAGATCACGCCCAGCGAGATGCCCTCGGAGATGCTGTAAAACAGCGGCATGGCAAGCAGCGCCAGATACGCCGGGATCGCCTCGGTCAGGTTGTCCAGATCAAAGCGGATCTCAGTGACCGTGCCGACCATCAGGAAGCCGACCATGATCAGCGCCGGTGCCGTTGCAAACGACGGGATCGCCGTGAAGATCGGCGCAAACAGCGTGGAAACAAGGAACAGGCCGGCGGTAACCAGCGCGGTCAGGCCGGTGCGGCCGCCAACGGCAACACCCGAAGCCGACTCGACAAAGGTGGTCGTGGTCGAAGTGCCGAGGATCGCGCCCGCCGAAGTAGCGATCGCATCCGACATCAGCGCCGGCTTGATGCGCGGCAGTTTGCCGTCCTTATCCAGCATATTGGCCTTGGTCGCCACGCCGATCAGCGTGCCCAGCGTATCAAAAATGTCAACAAACAGGAAGGACAGGATCACAACGATGAAGTTCACAATACCCACCGCATTGAAATCCACGTTAAAGCACTGGCCAAAGGTCAGACCGAGCTTGGAGAAATCGGTCATGCCGAACGCCGGGAACAGCGTGTAGAAGCCTGCCTCCGGATCGGGCACATACAGGCCCACAGCCTGACAGCCCATGCCGATGATCCACGTCAGCAGAATGCCGAACAGGATCGCGCCCTTCACCTTGTGGATGTAAAGCGCCGCAGTGATGAACAGGCCGATGAGCGCCAGCAGCGCGCAGATGCCATGGGTGTTGAAATTCTCGGTAAAGCTGGTAATTGTAACGAGCGTTGCCGAATCCACCGCCAGACCCGCGTTCTGCAGGCCGATAAATGCGATGAACAGGCCGATACCAACCGATACGCCGCGTTTGAGCGTCAGCGGAATCGCATTGAAGATCGCCTCACGCACATTGGTCAGCGAAAGCACGACAAAAATCAAGCCCTCGATAAACACGGCGAACAGCGCGACCTGCCACGGGTAGCCGTATACGCCGCAGACCGTGTACGCCATAAAGGCGTTCAGACCCATACCGGCGGAAAGCGCAAACGGCAGGTTTGCCATAAACGCCATGCACACCGTGCCAAGGAAGGATGCCAGCGCGGTTGCCAGCAGCACCGCGGTCGGGTCCATGCCGGTCGATCCCAGAATGGACGGATTGACCGCCAGAATATATGCCATGGTCATAAAGGTTGTAATACCCGCCATGACTTCGGTTTTTACTGTGGTGTTGTTTTGCGATAGTTTGAATGCGCGTTCAAACATCGTTTCAGCCTCCTTTTTTCTTCTGCATTTCTCTTTTGCCGCTTACTTTCCCTCGTAGGAGACGATCGCGGATACCGGGCAACAGCCCGGCACACGGTCACGCCCGTGCAGCCCCTTCAGCTCCAGCAGGCATACGATCTTGACGACCTCTGCCCCTAAACCGGTCAGCAGCTTGGCTGCGGCTTCGAGTGTGCCGCCGGTCGCAATCAGGTCATCGACCAGCACCACGCGCATACCGGGCTTGATATCATCCCGGTGCACCTCGATCGTAGCAGAGCCGTATTCCAAATCGTATGACATGCCTACGGTTTCACGCGGCAGCTTGCCCTTTTTGCGGATCGGAATAAAGCCCTTGTGCAGTTTGTAAGCAATCGGCATCCCAAACAGGAATCCGCGGGATTCCAGCCCGGCGATCACGTCGAACTCCACATCGTCCATCTGCGCTGCCATTTCATCAACTGCAAGCTGCAGGCCGACCGGATCGCTGATGACCGTTGTGATGTCCCGAAAGATGATGCCCGGCTCCGGAAAATCCGGAATGCTGGTGATGTACTTTTCCACCTTGCTCATGCGTCCTTTTCCCCCTTCTACACGGACAGTTGCCCGGTTACTATGCGGCATCTGCACCGAACGCGATGCCGCGGGCAGACCCATAGACTATTGTAACAAATTTACCGCACTTGGCAAGAGTGAAATCAGATAAAAACCGAAAACCTTACCGCATTTCTGTCAAAATATCAAATCACTGCCGCTTCTGTCGGTTTTCCGCCCACCGTGCCGATCCCGGTTTGTATTTCCGCACCGCATCTGCTATAATGGCAGCAGAACGCAAAAAGGAGATGACGACCATGAAGCGAGAACCGCTTACCGGACGCGGTGCGGCCGGTGTACTGCTTTCCGCCTTTCTCGCGGGCGGGCTGATCGCACTGGGCGGAACCGTGTTCCTGTCGCTCGAAAACCGGGTACTCGGCGCGTCGTTTTTCAGCATCGGTCTGTTTTTTATTGTTTCTATGCAGCTTTGGCTGTACACCGGTAAAATCGGTTATCTGTGCCGGAACCGCGGCAGCTATGCGGTGCAGCTGGGCTGCACGCTGGCCGGCAATTTCGCCGGTACAGGCTGCGTTGCACTGCTGCTGCGGCAGACACGCTGCGCCCCCGCCCTGATCGAGCGGGCATCCGCGCTCTGCCTGACCAAGTTATCCGATACGCTGCCCAGTCTGTTCCTGCTTGCCGTGTGCTGCGGCGCACTGATGTATCTGGGCGTCAACGGCTACGGCACATTTGTACATCCGCTCGGCAAATACGGCGCGGTATTTCTGGCAGTCACCGTGTTTATCCTGTCCGGCTTTGAGCATTGCGTGGCCAATATGTTTTATTATTCGCTTGCCGGTGTATGGGGCGCCGCCCGCGCGTGGAGCACCATGGCCGTCACCATTTTGGGCAACTCGGTCGGTTCTATCCTGATGGCAGAGGGTTACCGGCTGTCCCAGCGGCTGCTGACCGAACCGCAATGAGTAAAATACAAAAAAGTCAGGCATATGTCCTGACTTTTTATTTTGCAAGTAAAAATCTTGCATGCTTTTCCGATTCATTCTTAATATGTGCTTCCATGCACCGCAGAAAAAGCTGATAGCATAGGCGGGCTGTCCTATTGGAGGACAGCCCGCTTTGGTTATTCTGCTTCCGTTGATTCTGCGGAATCTACAGATGTGTAGAAGGTCAGTTCATTGAAGGCGGACTGGCATTCGCCCTTCTTTTCGGAAATTGCGTTGGAATAGGTCATCTTGGAGTAGCCGCTGGGATAAGTAGAGATCAGGCTGTAATAATCGTTGACAGCCAGATAATAGTTTTTTGCCGCATCATAAAAATCACCGGTGCCTTCTGTGCCAAGCAGCGTTTTGGCATCGTCCATAACATCTTTGGCGTAGCTGCGGAAATCATGGACGCTTTGGGCGCTGTCTTTGAGCAAACCGCTATTTAACCCTTCGTATGCGCTTTCATCAAAATAACAGTTCATGACGCTCCCTGTTGTCGTCCAGTTCTCCAACAGAAGTGATGCGGCAGAATCGATCGCTATCTCAGCCAGATAGAGGTTACCGGCTGCGTTTTTTAGATCTTCGTCTGTGGGGGAACCGCCGCCGTTTCCCTGTCCGCATGCACACAGGGAAAACGCTATGATGCCCGACAATAACAGTGATAAAACTTTTTTTCATCTTTTTCGCCCTTTCTGTGTTTTGATTCGGGATTACTGACTAAATTATACCACAACCCTACTTTGAGGTTAACTGACCTCAAGAATAAAATGAGCCCTTGCTATCATGGAAAACAGTAGGAGGGCATGTTCATGCTGGATACCAAGGCTGTTGGTAAAACAATACAGGGACTGCGGCAGAAAAAAGGGCTGACGCAGGAACAACTGAGCGGTTTGGCTGCGCTTGACCGCACACACTACAGTAAGATTGAGAGGGGGTTGCGCAGTCCGACGCTTGAGACGGTTTTTAAAATAGCGTTTGCATTGGATATGAAGCCACATGAATTGATACAGGTGATCGAAAACAACGCGGCATTTGATTTCACTTGAAGTTTAGCAAAAGGAGAAGGGCGGACGCATTGCGTCCGCCCTTCTTCCTGTTTTATATCAGTTTTTCCATAAACTGCGCCGCAGACTTCGCCATCAGGCGCTTGGTGCCTTTCTGGTCGAACGCGATCTCCAGCAGGGCATCCCCGCCCATGGGCTTAACGGATACCACCATCCCTTCGCCGAATGCCTTGTGGCGCACGCGGCAGCCGGCGGCAAAATCGGGCAGCGGCACGGCGTTCCGTGCAGCCGGTGCGGAGAAGGAAGACGATGCCGATGCCGCCGCGGATGCATACCGCGCCCGCGCGACCTGTGCGCGCGGCAGAGTGGGATCGGCCTGCGTGGCGGACCGGAACATCCGCGCGTCACCGATATTGCTGTCGAGCAGTTCACGCGGCATTTCGTCGATAAAGCGGGAGGGATGCGCGTACTGGGTGCGTCCGTACAACATACGGCGTTCCGCGCAGGTCAGATACAGCTGCTCCTTTGCGCGGGTAACGGCAACATAGCACAGCCGCCGCTCCTCCTCCATATCTTCTTCGCGCTCCATCGCCCGGAAGCCGGGAAACAGACCGTCCTCCATACCGGCAAGGAATACCACCGGAAATTCCAGCCCCTTGGCGGAGTGCATGGTCATCATCAGCACAGCGTCCTCTTCCTCGCCGGACTGGTCGGCGTCGGTATACAGCGCCATTTCCTCCAGAAAACCGGCAAGCGACGCATCGTCATGGTCGTTTTCATAGCTGACAATGTAGGATTTCAGCTCTTCGATATGCTCGATACGGCCCTGCTCCTCCACGCCGCCCTTGAGCTCCAGCGCGCGAACATAGCCGGTTTTGTCCAGCAGTTCATCATACAGCTCGGAAAGCGAGAGGAACGCCCGCTGCTGCCGCAGGTTTTCCATCATCGTGCCGAACTTCTCCATCGC
Organism: Agathobaculum desmolans ATCC 43058; assembly: GCF_000701665.1. Taxonomy (GTDB): domain Bacteria; phylum Bacillota; class Clostridia; order Oscillospirales; family Butyricicoccaceae; genus Agathobaculum; species Agathobaculum desmolans. The sequence continues at coordinate 22,337 of NZ_JNJN01000041.1, forward strand.
GCCCGCGCCGCGCGAAAGCGCGGGAAACTGCGCAGCGTTGCGTACCACATCGTACAGCAGCATCCCGTTTTCCAGCGCCAGCTGCGCGGCGGTTTCCACCGATTTATCGCCGATCTTGCGGGCAGGTACGTTGATGATGCGCCTGAGGCGCAGCTCGTCGGCGGGGTTTTCCAGCACCCACAGATAAGCGAACATATCGCGCACCTCGGCACGGGAGAAGAAGTCGCGCCCCTTATACACACGGTATGGGATGCCCGACCGGATAAACGAGGCGGCAATATTATCCGAAAGCACGTTGTTGCGGTACAGCACGGCAAAATCGCTCCAGCGGCGGCCTTCCTCCACCCCGGCGCGGATGGTATCCGCAATATAGGCGGCCTCGCCCTCCTGACTGTCCGAGCGGTGCAAGCGGATCTTGCTGCCGTCGCCGTGGTCGGTCCACAGCTCCTTTCCCTTGCGGCCGGTGTTGTTGCGGATGACCTCGTTGGCGGCGTTCAGGATGTTGCCGGTCGAGCGGTAGTTCTGCTCCAGCCGAATGGTGCGCGCATCCTTGAACTGCTTTTCAAATTCCAGAATATTGGTGATCGTGGCGCCGCGGAATTTGTAGATGGACTGGTCGTCGTCACCCACCACGCAGATGTTTTCATAGTAGCCCGCCAGCAGACTGGTCAGCACATACTGGGCGTAGTTGGTATCCTGATATTCGTCCACCAGCACATAACGGAACTTGTGCTGATAATATTCGAGCACCTCGGGATTGTTTTGCAGCAGCAGCACGGTTTTCATGATGATATCGTCAAAATCCAGCGCACAGGCTTTTTTCATCTCGCGCTCGTACAGGCGATAAACATCCGCCACCTTTTCGCGGAAGTAATCGCCCGCCGCGTCCGCTGCAAACTGCTTCGGCGTCATCAGCTTATCCTTGGCGCGCGAAATCATGCCGATGACCGTGCGCGGGTCAAACGCCTTGGGGTCAAGGTTCAGCATTTTGAGTACATTGGTGATGACCCGCTTTTTATCGTCCTCATCGTAGATAGTGAAGGCGGTTTCAAAGCCCAGCAGGTCGGCGTGCCGCCGCAGAATGCGCAGGCAGGCGGTGTGGAAGGTATACGCCCACACCGCGGATGCGGCTTCCTCATCGTCCAGCGCGGCGGTCAGGCGTTCGCGCAGTTCGCGCGCCGCCTTGTTGGTAAAGGTGATGGCAATGACCTCCCACGGTTTTGCCGGATACAGGGCGCACAGCGCTTCGGCGCGCGCGCGGTTTTCCGGACGGGGATCGGTCAGGTATTCGGTTAAAAAGAGCAGGTCGGCTTCGGTCGCACCGGCAGGGGCAAGGTCGCTCGTCAGCCCCTGTCCGAAGCGCAGGATATTGATGATGCGGTTGATGAGCACGGTGGTTTTGCCGCTGCCCGCACCCGCCAGAATCAGCAGGGGGCCTTCGGTGGCAAACACAGCCTCGCGCTGCTTGTCGTTCAAATTGGAAAAGCGCTGCTCGATGACCGCATGCCGCACGGCGGCATATTTCAAATCGAATTTGGTCGGTTGCATAGGTATCCTCGTTTCGTTATGGCAATACATAAACAGTATAGCATAACCGGGCGGGGAAAACAAATGTTCTGTCGGCATACGCCGGAAAATCCGCTTCCCGATGTACTGCTTTGTTTACGATCGGCCAAGACCGATCACAAATCATCGAAAAACAAGTTTTCAACCGTTGCACAATCCGGCCGGGCAGCCAGCCTGCTACTCTAACAGCTTTTCCCGCAGCGTCTGGATCGCGCGCTTTTCGATGCGCGATACCTGCACCTGCGACACGCCGATGATCCGGGATACCTGCTGCTGGGTCAGGTCGCGCGAAAAGCGCAGCGCCAGCACCGTGCGGTCACGGTCGGGCAGCGCCGCCAGCGCTTCGCGCAGGGACAGCCGCAGGCAGGTGCGTTCCTCCATGCCCTCGTCCCCCACCAGATCACCCAGCCGCCCACCGCCGGCCAGCTCCCGCTCGAACGAATCCACCGGCGCTTCCGCCTGCTCACACGCGGCGATCTCCTCCGCCGTGCAGCCCATCGCTTCCGCCAGCTCGGATACCGTCGGCGAGCGTCCGGTGCGGCTTTCCAGCTCGCTTTGCACCCGGCGCAGCCGCACCGTGCGCTCCTTGACCGCGCGGCTGACCTTGACCGCCCCATCATCCCGCAAAAAGCGGCGGATCTCCCCCGCAATTTTGGGCACCGCATAGGTCGAAAACGCATACCCCCGCTGCGGATCAAACCCACGCACCGCTTTGATAAAACCCACACAGGCGAGCTGATACAGGTCGTCCGGTTCCACACCGCGCCCGTAATACCGCCGTGCGACCGACCAGATCAGCCCGTTATTCTCGGTCAGAAGCTGCGCCTCTGCGCTGCGGTTCCCCGCAGCCGCCTGCTCCAGCAGCGTGCACATGCCGCTCGTCACGTCCCGCGCTCCCGCAGCAGCTTGACCATAGTAACGATCGTGCCGCGCCCGGGCGCCGAACGCACGCGCAGCTTATCCGTAAAGGTTTCCATAATGGTAAAGCCCATGCCGCTGCGCGTGTCATCCCCGGTGGTAAACATCGGCCGACGCGCCTGCTCAACGTTTTCGATCCCGCACCCCGTGTCCTTGATCTTGATCTCAAGCAGGCGGCCCGCAAACAGCCGCACCGTTACCGTGATAAAGCCGGTTTTATCCGCATAGCCATGTACGATCGCATTGGTGACCGCCTCGGAAACAACGGTTTTGATATCCCCCAGCTCCTCCATGGTTGGATCAAGCTGTGCCACAAACGCCCCCACGGATTGCCGCGCAAACGCCTCGTTGACCGACCGGCTTTCAAACTTCAGGCTCATTTTATTGATCACCGTGCGCATATTACTCCCCCCTCTCAAAAATCATGACCTGCGGCAGACCGGCTGCGTCAAACACGCGCATCGGCTGCGGCGGCGTGCCGCGCACAACAAAATCATAACCGCAGCGGGCGCAGGTGCGGTGCAGATGCAGCACCACCGCCAAGCCGGAAGAATCCATAAACGTCAGCCCGGACAGATCAAGCACGAGCTTTTCACAGGGGTACAGCACCAGCAGATCCTCCGCTTGGCCAATCGCTGCCCGCGCCGCGTGGTGGTCGAGCTCGCCCGTCAGGCAGATGGTCAGCGTGCCGTCCTGCTCCGCCTGTGTGATTTGCAGCATGTATGTTCACCTCATTTTAATTTTCGCAAAAGAAAAAGGCCTGTACGGTTTGTACAAGCCTTATTTTACCAATTTTATTCGGTCTATTCTGCCGGTTTCTGTCGGGTGCGCAGGATCTTTTCCGCCTCACCGATCAAATAGAGCGAGCCGCATACCAGCACACAGTCGCGCGGCGCCGCAGCCGACAGCGCCTTGGCCAGCGCCTGTGCCGCGCTTTCACAGTCATACACCTCGGCGCAGCTCCGCTCCGCCACAGCAGCCATGGTCTGTGCGGGCAGGGCGCGTTCCTCCGCAGCCGGTGCACAGGCATAGAACACATCTGCCCGCTGCGCCAGCTCATAGATGCAGTACTCGTATTCCTTATCCCGCACCATCCCCATCACCACGTGCAGACGGCGCATTTTCAGCATTTCGTCAATCGTGCTGCACAGCACCTGCACCCCTGCGGCGTTGTGCGCCCCGTCCAACAGAACAAGCGGCGTTTCCCGCAGCCGTTCCAGCCGCCCCGGCATACGTGCGCGCGCCAGCCCGCGCACAGCAGCTTCAGTCGGAATCTTCCAGCCGCGTTCCCGCAGCGCCGCCACCGTGCGCAGCGCGGTTCCCGCGTTTTGCAGCTGATGCCGCCCCGGCATAGCAACCGTGTATCCCTGCCCCTCCTGCACAAAGGCCGAGCCGGTGATATCACACCGCAGCAGAGTCCTGTCGCGGCTGCCGTCATACCACACCGCGCCCGCAGCCTGACAGACCCGACGGATGACGCGCACCGCGTCCTCCGGCTGTCCGTCCGCACACACCACGGCGCAGCCGGGTTTGATGATCGCCGCCTTTTCCGCCGCGATCTCCGCAACTGTATTGCCCAGCACCGCCATATGATCGCGTGAGATCGGCGTGAGCACACAAACCTCCGCCCGCGCGATGACATTGGTCGCATCACACCGGCCGCCCAGACCGGTTTCGAGCACCACGATGTCACATTCCTGCGCTGCAAAATACAAAAACGCCAGCGCGGTAGTAAACTCAAACTCCCCGATGGACTCCCCCTCCGGCAGGGACAGGCTTTCGCAGGCCACAGCCACCCGCTCGGCCAGATGGGTCAGCTCCCCATCCGGGATCAGCACACCGTTTACACGGATGCGCTCGTGGAACTGCATCAGATAGGGCGAGGTATACAGCCCAACCCGGTAGCCGGCCTCCTGCAAAACCGCAGCGGTCATGCAGGCGGTCGAGCCCTTGCCGTTGGTGCCCGCCAGATGGACAAATTTCAGCCCGTCCTGCGGGTTGCCGAGCGCCGCACACAGCGCACGGATGCGGTGCAGGCCGGGCTTGCCGGAAAAGCGCCCCAGCGAGTGAATGTATTCTATTGCTGTTTTCGGCATATCGGTATCCATGATAACCTCTTCTTCCTGTCGTAATGCAAGTATTATATCATATATCCGGAAAAAGAAAAGAAGAAAGCGCAGCCTTCCACTGATATGTACCCAGGATTCTGGACACATTAAAAATTGAATTAGGTGCACATGGATGCCTCTCTGAATTTTGCGGGAGGCATCCATTTTGTTTTCGCTTGGATTCTTTCGTTGTTGTAGTAATTTATGTAGGTGTCAACAGCCTTAGCAAACGTTTCAAAAGAGGAATACTCTTTTTCATGCCCGTAGAACATCTCGTTTTTCATCCGTCCAAAGAAGGTCTCCATGATGCAATTGTCGTAACAGTTACCCTTCCTTGACATGGATTGAATGATTTTGTGATCTTTAAGTGCCTGCCTGAAGTACACGTGCTGGTACTGCCAC
>NZ_JNJN01000042.1 GCF_000701665.1 Agathobaculum desmolans ATCC 43058
GTAGTAGAAATGGATACGGTTAAGAGTGCGCGAGGCTGTAAAAAGATGCTGCTTACCATGATCTTCCGAAACAGCAACTTTATGCTTGTATTCCTTATGAAGGATGGAACCCAGGAAAGTGTCTTGGCGGTCTTTGATTATCTAACTGAGAAACTTGGATTAGAGGCTTTCCGTGTCTTGTTCCCAGTGATTCTCACCGACAATGGTGTGGAATTCAAAGACCCGGATCAGCTGGAGCACGCGCCTAACAACTGCCCCAGAACAAAGATCTTTTACTGTGATCCCCAAGCGTCCTGGCAGAAGCCTCATGTGGAAACGGTTGTAATGCTTTCCCACAAAAAACCTGACAGCGTAATCAATGTAAAAGTCGAGTTTGGCGAGGGAGAAGGCAAAGTGCCGCTTGATAATATCGCCAAGAGAGCCGCCGCATATAAGCCGAAAGAGCGTGTTACCTACAAGATGATTAAGGAGTACATAGAAGCAAAATACGGTTTCAAGGTACATACCGCATACATCGCAGAGGTAAAACGGGATTTAGGCTTGCCGATGTACGATGCCCCTAATGCGGTGGAGGAATTGAAACAGCCGAGGAAACATCCAACGCCAGAAAAGGTTGAAGCAATCAAAGATGCTCTGAAGCATTTTGAGGTTATCTAAGGAGAGAAGCGTATCATTAGAAATAGTGGTACGCTTTTTTCACATTTGAGCATCCTGCCGCTTCCTTATATAATGACATCAGGAAAGGACGGTGCTGTATATGAGAGAAAAGAAAACCCACCTGTATCTGGACGGCAAAGAAAGACGCTTATTGTTACATAGCCTTGTGGAGCTGAAAAATCAGCTTATCCGACAGGGCAGATATACCGACCCCGTGGACGAACTCATCTTCCGAGTGATGAACGCCCCCGCAAAGAGAATGAAAATTGAATATATCTAAGGCAGATTACCACGAAGCCGCTTATTCTTATTGATTTTAAGAGTAGGCGGCTTTTTTGCGTTGTTAATCCTTTTGCGTTCTCTGGTACGGTTACATAGCCACCCTGACAAAGTGGCTAAATCTATAAGGAAGGAGGACGCATCTATGTCAAATTGCAAAGTGATTGCTTTAACCAACCAGAAAGGCGGCGTGGGCAAGACCACCACGGCGGTCAATCTGGGCGTAAGTCTGGCACAGCAGGGCAAGAAAGTCCTGCTCATTGATGCTGATGCACAGGCAAATCTAACTATGTCCCTTGGCTACAACAGACCAGACGATTTACCCGTCACGCTCTCCACCATCATGCAGGACATCATTGAGGACAATCCCATAGATGTTCAGAAAAGTATCCTGCACCACGGCGAGGGCGTTGACCTGTTACCGTCCAATATTGAGCTGTCGGGCTTGGAAGTAAGGCTGATTAACGCCATAAGCCGTGAACGTGTGCTGAAAACCTGCGTGAACGAGGTCAAGAAAAACTACGACTATTGTTTAATAGACTGTATGCCGAGCCTTGGTATGCTCACTATTAACGCACTGGCGGCGGCTGACAGCGTGGTTATCCCTACGCAGCCCCACTATCTTTCTGCCAAAGGCTTAGAGCTGTTGCTTCGCTCCGTGTCGAAAGTCAGACGGCAAATCAATCCCCCTTTGCGGATTGACGGTATCCTTATGACGATGGTAATGCCCCGCACGAACATCTCCAAGGAAATCACTGCCACGGTGAGAAGTGCCTACGGCCAGAAAATCAAGGTGTTTGATACCCAGATACCCCATTCCATCCGTGCCGTGGAAGCCACCGCAGAGGGGAAAAGCATTTTTGCCTATGACAAAGGCGGCAAGGTAGCCGCAGCTTATGAGCAGTTTGGAAAGGAGGTGGCAGAGCTTGGCGAGAAACAACGCACCAAAAATCGAGCTGACCGCATACGATGAACTGTTTGAAACAGACCAGAGCCGTGAGGAAGCCAACTTAAGCAAGATAAGAGACATTCCCCTTGTGGAGATTGACGAGTTTCCAGACCACCCGTTCAAGGTCTTAATGGACGAGGACATGGAGCAGCTTGTCGATAGTATCAAGCGAAGCGGCGTGATGACGCCTGCTACTGTTCGGCTCAAAGAGGACGGGCGGTATGAGCTTATCAGCGGTCACAGACGGAAAAAGGCTTGCGAGCTTGCAGGGCTTGAAAAGCTCAAATGCGAGGTCAAGGAGCTGACCCGTGACGAAGCGATTATCGTTATGGTGGAAAGCAATCTCCAACGCACTACCATCCTGCCGAGTGAGAAAGCCTTTGCGTATAAGATGCGGCTTGAAGCAATGAAACGACAAGGTGAGCGTACAGATTTAACTTCTGCACCAGTGGTGCAGAAGTTGACGAGCCGAGAAAAGATAGCGGCAAAAACCGATGACAGCCATGAGCAGGTACGCCGCTTTATCCGCCTAACCGAGCTTGTACCCGAAATCCTGCAAATGGTAGATGACCGCCAGATAGCGTTCCGCCCTGCGGTGGAAATCTCCTATCTCACCGAGGGACAGCAGTACACCCTGCTTGAAGCTATGGAATATAACGACGCCACGCCGTCACTTGCACAGGCTATCAAAATGAAAAAGTTTATGCAGGACGGCAAGCTCACGGACGAGGTTATCCAGAGCATCATGCAGGAGGAAAAGCCCAACCAGAAAGAAAAGCCTGCTTTCAAGGACGAGAGGATAACCAAGCTCATACCGAGGTCAGTCCCCAGAGGGAAGGAAGCGGATTTTGTTGTCAAGGCTTTGGAGTTCTACAACCGCCATTTACAGAGAAGCAAGGCTCACGAAAGGTAAGCCACACACCGAGGGCGAGGTCTGCCCTTTGGAGGATAGCCAAATTTTTTTGCCGTTCCCCCTCTCCACACCTCACCCCCTATACTGCCAGTAACTATCCGAAAAAAGAAACACTTTAAGCTGTCCAATGCGGGCAGCTTTTTTCGGTCAGTCAGGCAAATCTAATCTCAATTACAGGAGGTATTTATGAAAATCCCTAAACTATTCAAAAAGGCTGCGGCTCTTGTGATGGCTGCGGTCACAGCGTTGTCGGTACTGCCTGCAACCACGGCGTTTGCCGCAGGCGACATCGGCACAATCAGCTTTACCCACACCTATGACAGCAGCGGGAACGCCATGCGGTACAATTCAAGTGCCAACATCGGCGGCTACACCGCAGGCGGCACGGGCAATTACAAGTACCGTATGTATGTGGACGGCGAGGATGCGTTCTGTATCCAGCCGGGCGTACCCTTGAAAACAGGCAACACTCTGGCGAAAGCGTCCTCGGAAACTTGGAACGCCCTCTCCGCCAACCAGAAAAAAGCTGTCGGGCTTGCCCTGCTCTACGGCTATCAGGGCAACCGAAGCAACCTCACAGGCAGCGATGATGAAAAATGGCTTGCCACCCAGACCCTTGTGTGGGAGTTTGTTACGGGCTGCCGTGAAGCCACAGGCTCGTATAAGCAGACAAGCACAACGGTTTACAGCCTGCACTTCGGCTCGAATTATGCGAACGGCGGGGCAAGGGCGGCTTACGACCAGATTGTTTCGCTGATGAGCGAGCATAACACCATACCGAGTTTCATGTCGGGCGGTAAAAACGATATTACTAAGGAGCTTGCATATAAAGACGGGAAGTACAGCGTCACGCTGACTGATAAAAACGGTGTTCTCTCTGATTATTCCTTTACAAGCTCCGACGCCAATGTGTCCGTATCGAAGGACGACAACAAGCTGACCATCAGCTCCAAAAAGGCGATTAGCGGTCCTGTCCGTATTACGGCGACGAGGAAGAATGTGCCGACAGTCAGCAGCTCCGCAAAGCTCATCGCTTACGGCGACCCGAACTTGCAGGACTTGGTAACAGGCGTAGAGAACGCTGACAGCGTAAAGGCATATATCAACATCGAAACGCCTACAGGCACGATTGCCTTAAAAAAGACTTCCGAGGACGGCGTTGTGGCGGGCATCTCTTTCCACATCAAGGGCGACGGCTTTGATAAGACCGTAAAGACTGATGAAAACGGCAACATTAGTGTGGAGGGCTTATTCCCTGCCACTTATACGATTACCGAGCAGTCCATTGACCGCTATGAGCCGCAGCAGAGCCAGACGGTAACGCTGATTGGCGGCAAGACCACCACGGTTAATTTCAACAATATGCTGAAGCGTGGCAGTCTGGAAGTGATTAAGACTTCCGAGGACAATCTGGTGGAGGGCGTGACTTTCCACCTCTACGGCACTTCGTTAAGCGGTCTGCCCGTGGATGAATACGCCGTAACCGATAAGAACGGACTGGCGAAGTTTGAAAATGTCCTTATTAGCGGCGATACCCCGTATGTGCTTGAGGAAGTGGACACGGCTATCCGCTATGTCGTTCCCGAAAACCAGACCGCCCCGATTGAATGGAAAAAGGTCACAAACCGCAGCTTCCACAATGTGCTGAAGAAATTTAATGTGACGGTCACAAAGACCGATGTGGAAACAGGAAACCCGCAGGGCGATGCTACCCTGTCAGGTGCGGTTTATGGCATCTACAAGGGCGAGGAACTGATTGACACCTACACCACCGATGAAAACGGACAGTTCACGACCAAGTATTATATCTGCGGTGACGATTGGAGCGTCCGTGAAATCAGCCCGTCCGAGGGCTATCTGCTCGATGAAACCATCCACCATGTAGGGGCAGAGCCAGAACTTTATACCATTGAGTACAACTCTGCCGCAAATGATGTGAATGAGCAGGTCATTAAGGGCAATATCGCCATCATCAAGCATACCGACAATGGCGAAACCCAGATTGAAACACCCGAAGAAGGTGCGGTATTTGAAGTGTTCCTCAAATCCGCAGGCAGCTATGGAAATGCAAAGGAAACCGAGCGTGACATTCTCACCTGCGATGAGAACGGCTTCGCCCAGACAAAGGATATGCCGTATGGCGTCTATACCGTAAAGCAGACCTCTGGATGGGAGGGGCGTGAGCTGATGAAGCCGTTTGATGTGTTCATTAACAAGGACGGTCAGACCTACCGCTACCTTATCAACAACAGGGGCTTCGAGAGCTATATCAAAATCGTGAAGAAGGATGCGGAAACAGGCAACACCATCCCATATGCAGGGGCAGGCTTCCAGATTTACGACCCGAATGGCGAACTTGTGACGATGACTTTCACTTATCCCGAAGTGACGACCATTGACACCTTTTACACCACGGCGGACGGCGAGCTTATCACGCCCCAGACCTTGGAATACGGTAAGGGCTACTCCATCGTGGAGGTGCAGGCTCCGTATGGGTATGTGTTAAACTCCGAGCCTGTTTATTTTGATGTGGTGCAGGAGAACTCCGAGGAGGAAAGCGGCATTACGCTCATTGAAGTGGTACGCTCCAATATGGCACAGAAAGGCACGGTTACCGTGGAGAAGTCAGGCGAGGTGTTCTCCACCGTGGCAGGCGACAAGGGCTTGTATCAGCCGATTTTCTCCGTCAGCGGTCTGGAAGGTGCGGTCTATGAGATTACCGCCGCCGAGGATATTGTTACTCTGGACGGTACGCTCCGTGCTTCTAAGGGCGAGGTGGTAGATACCGTTACCACAGGTGCAGACGGCATGGCAAAATCCAAAGAGCTGTATCTTGGCAAATACGAAGTAAAGGAAATCACAGCCCCGTATGGCATGGTGCTGAATGAGGAAACCCACTCCGTCGAGCTTGTGTATGCAGGTCAGGAAGTGGCTGTCACCGAAACCGCCACAGGCTTTGTAAACGAGCGTCAGAAAGTGGAAATCGACCTTGTAAAGAGCCTTGCAACAGACGAGAAATACGGCGTCGGCACAAACGGCGAAATCTTTGATGTGACCTTCGGCTTGTATGCCGCCGAGGAACTCACCGCCGCTGATGGTACGGTCATCCCTGCTGACGGTCTGCTTGAGGTCATTTCCCTTGACGAAAGCGGTCACGGCAAGGCAATCAGTGACCTGCCGATGGGCAGTTACTATGTGCAGGAAATCAGCACAAACGCCGCTTATATTCTGGACGATACGAAATATCCCGTTGTCTTTGAATACGCAGGACAGGATACCGCTACCGTCCACATCACAGCAAATGAGGGCGAAGCCATCAACAATGACATCATCTACGGCTCAGTAAACGGCAAGAAATCCGATGAGAACGGGAACGCCCTTGGCGGTGCGGTCATAGGCATTTTCAAGACAGGAACGACAGAGTTTACAAAGGAAAATGCCATTGCTACGGCAACATCCGCAGAGGACGGCAGCTTCGCTTTTGAGAAAGTACCGTATGGCACATGGATTGTCCGTGAAATCGAAAGCCCGAAAGGTTTCGTACTCTCCGAGGAAGAAATCGCCGTGACTGTCGGCAAGGTGGACGAGGTTGTGGAAATCTCCCTTGTCAACTACCGCATCCGTGGCAACATCGAGCTGACAAAGGTGGATAAGGACTATCCCGATAACAAGCTCACAGGTGCGGAGTTTGAGGTTTACGCCGACACCAACGGCAACGGCGAACTGGACAAGGACGATGAGCTGCTTGGAAAGATGACGGAGCTTGACGGCGGCGTTTACCAGATGAAGGACTTGCTTTACGGAAAATATTTTGTCAAGGAAACGAAAGCCCCAGAGGGCTTCCTTTTGGACGACAATGTTTACCCCGTATCCATTGAGGAAAACGGCAAGACCTATACCGTGGAAAATGAAGCGGGCAAGGGCTTCTTAAACGAAGCACAGAAAGGCTCTCTTAAAATCGTCAAGACTTCCTCTGACGGCAAGGTGGAGGGCTTCTCTTTCCGAGTTATCGGGAACAACGGTTACGACCAGACATTCAAGACTGATAAGAACGGCGAAATCATCATCGAGGGCTTGCGTATCGGGGAATATACCGTGTCCGAGGTAAACGATAAGGCGTCCTCTGGTTATATCCTGCCTGCCGACCAGAAAGCGACGGTCAAGACGGTCGAAACCGTGACGGTCACGATGCACAACGAGTTGCGTGACACCCCGAAAACAGGCGATGACTTCAACCCTGCCCTCTGGGGAGGACTTGCGGCGGCTTGCGTCCTCGGTGCAGGCGTTCTCGGCGTCGCAGCCTTTAAGGGCAGAAAAAAGAAGAAGGAGGACTAAGGGATGGATGCGAAAACCATTATCGCCATTGTGCTTGTCGTGTTTATCGGCGGTGCGGCACTCTGGCTGAATATCCGTAACAGAAAGAATAAGTAACCCATGAAGTCTTAGGAACGGGGGCGGTTTATGTCGGGGAACCCCACGAAGTCATATGGACTTCGTGGGGAAAGGAGGAGCAACGGAATAAACGAGCTTTACCGCTTGCGGCGAAGCGAGTGATATGAAGTTTGCGACGACGTGCCGCCCCATTCCATTTCTGGAGGAAGATATGCGAAACTTAAAAACCATTGAAAAGAAAGTCCGAGCCATTCTGGAAAAGAATGAGGATGCCCGAAATGACGATATGGTGCTGTACCTTGCCCTCTGCAATGTGTGCCTGAAGGATGCGGGGGCGATGCCCCTTGCGGAAATAATGACACAGCATAAATACCTCGGTTTGCCGAGCTTTGAGAGCGTCAGCAGGACACGCCGCAAGTTGCAGGCGAAATACCCAGAACTGGCGGGAAGCCGCCCTGTGCAAAAACTTCGGGCGACAGGCGAAAAGGCGTATCGGAAGTACGCCAGAGAATGAGAGGTGCTTATGGAAAATGAGAAACGCTCCAATCAGGGCTATGAAATTATAGAGAGCTGTACTATCGGGAGTACGGAACTTGTCATCGGTTACAACCCTAAAGCCCCCAACCCTTATGTTTGTTGGTACTGTAAGGGCGGCGACAATTATTACTGGGGCTGCTACTGCAACGAGCTGTCGGCGGCGAGGGAAAGCCTGAGTGAACGGTACAATGAGGAACGAAGTATGCCTTATAACAATCCCCCTGCCCCGAAGCAGAAAAGCGGTGATGACCGTGAGCGATAAAGAGAATAAGAAATATGACTGTATGACCTGCCCTTATCCCCGATATAAGTGCGGTCATGTTATTTTCTGCGATGTGTGTATCCGAAAGATTTTGGATGAGCAGAGAGAGAAAAAGCAAAAAAGACAGGAGGAAAGCTGATGGAGATACGACCTTTACTGCCCGAAGAACAGAAATACACCTATTCCCAGAGTATGCAGCTTGAGGGGCAGACGGGCAACATTGGGCATCTGCGTGGCGATTTTGCCGACTCTGGATATGGCTTTTATACCACTTGGTTTGATACCAGAGAGCAATGGAAAACGGATGAATTTAAGGCAGGACTTGACGAGGTTATCAATGAATTGCGGGAGGACAAAGGGCTTTTGCACAACCGCTATGATATGCGGGCGTTTGCAAGGCGTTATCCCGTGAGTGCTTTTCAGGGGAGCTACTGCGTGGAGTACGGTTTTCGAGCTGATACGGAAAAACACGCTTTCCTGTTTCGATGCAACCCTACAAGGGGCGATTATAACTTCTACTGTTACTGCTATGTGAAGGAATGGCTTGACAGGCATATCGGCAGAGCCGAGCAGGGCATCCGTTTTATCGACCCGCATTATAAAGAGCTGTTCCGCATCCCAGACGGCGGCAAAATCATCGTTACTACCGCATGGAAAGAAAAGATGGAGTATTCCTGCCGCTTCATTGATGAGTATCATACGGAAATCGGCAACAACCTCTACCATATCTGCGAGTTTGCCGAGCGTATGGAGAAAAACGGGGCGACCTATGAGCCAAAGCCGACAGAGCCGCCCCAGAAAGCGGCGAAGCACAAAGATTATGAACGATAAGGAGAGATGTGACAATGGATATTCAGGATATAGCGAAAAGCAGGGAAAAGAAAGCGGTTTTTGACATGGTACTGGAGGAAGCCTGCCGCCAATGGTGCGATTGTATTGACGATGTACCAGAGAGAAAGGACGGCGAGGGCTTTGCCGATTTCTTCTATGAGATTTTCGAGGACAAGGAAAAGGAATATGTCCAACAGGTCAAAGAGATGAACGGCGGCAGGCTGCCCTCTTTACAGCCGAAGCACAAAGACCATGAACGATAAGGAGGATTTTTGATATGGCAGTCAACCAGAAAGCGGTCAAGGTCATCAATAAGGTTTTGGACGCAGGCTTTACCGATGAAAAATCTATCGCCGCTATGACGATGGACGACATTCTCTCCATGCAGGGCATTACGGTGGCGGAGATTGCCCTTATCAACGACCTGCAAAAGAGCATTAAAGCGAACAAGGTCGTTTCTTTTCTGGCGGAGGTGCAGCGTGAAAAGGGAGAATAACATCTGTTTTACCGATAGTCAGGGCAACGCCCTGTTTACCATTCCAGACGGCGGCATGATAAAGCTCGCTTATGGAAATGGCGATGAAAACTATGCAATCTGCCGTTATCAGGATAAAGACCACGCAGAGATTGACGGCGTTTCCTACGCCCTTACGGACTTTGCGGAACGCATGGAACGAAACCAAATCAGTTTTACGCCTGCTTAAAGATATGGGCAGGCACAGGAAAAAGGAGGTGCATCACACATGGCTGCGAAATATCAGCTAATCACGGAGCTGTATCGGCGTACAGGCAAGACGGTCACACGAAACCCGCAGGCGTGGCAAAACTTTTTGTCCTCTGCCTGCCGCAACTATAAGTGCCGCTTTGACGAGCAGCTCCTTATCTTCGCCCAACGCCCCGACGCTATCGCCGTGGCGAAGATGGAAACTTGGAATAAACAGTTTAAGCGTTGGGTAAACAAGGACAGCAGGGGCATTGCCGTCTTTGACACGAAAGGACGCAGGAACACCCTCAAATACTATTTTGATGTATCGGATACCCACGAAGGCTATTACGGCAGCCGCCCCGTCCCGATATGGCAGATGGATGAGCGATACGAGCAGGCAGTTACCGAAAGGCTCTCCGACAGGTTTGGCGAGGTGGAAAGCGGCAGGCTTGCCGAGGTGCTGATGGAAACGGCGAGAAACGCCGTGGAGGATAACCTACAGGACTATACCGCACAGCTTAAAGGCTATGTAAAGGACAGTTTTTTGGAGGAGCTTGACGATTATAATATCGAAGTAATCTACAAAGGGCTTGCCGTAAACAGCGTGGCGTATATGCTGATGAGCCGATGCGGGATAGATACGGGGGAATATTTTGAGCGTGAGGATTTTGCGGATATAACGAATTTTAATACGCCGCAGACCTTGAACGCCATCGGCATTGCCACAAGCGACATTGCGGAGATGGCTCTAAGGGAAATCTCCCTCTCCATCCGAAATGTGCAAATGGCGGAGAAAGCACAAAACCGCACCTTTGCACAGCCGCAGGCAAATCCGTATGATATAGGCAGGACACAACCCGAAAGGAGCGAATACAATGAGCGAAATCACTTACACCAAACAGGGGGATTACCTTATTCCCGACCTCACATTACCGACAGAGCCAGAACTTCCGCTTGGCAGGTACGCTATGATGCACAGGGATTATCTGGAGAAGCACAAACGGGTAACTTACCTCAACCTCTTGGCGACGGGCGGGCTGAACAGCTACCTGCATCAGACGGAGCAGGCGGCGTTACAGAGGTTGGAGTTTCTGGCGAAGCAGCTCGCATCCGAGCAGGGCGTGACGGAGGAGCTGAAGGAGAAAGCTCCGATGCAGTGGTTGGGGCTTATGAACAACATCCGCAGCCAAGCGGAGGAAGTAATCCTCAGCGAACTGATTTACAACTAACCGACAATGAGCTTTCTACGGAAAGCGTTGCCAATGAGGAGGAAGTTGCCGCCAATCTCCCAACCGTAGAAGAACAGATAGAAATGATGACGCAAGCAGAGGACGAAAAATCCTCTGCTTTTGCCGTTTCTCAGGAGGATATTGACTCCGTCCTTACAAGGAGAAGCGGTTTTCAGGACGGAAAATACCGTATCTACCGACAATTTCAGAAGAATGAGGACAGCAAAAGCAATATCGCTTTCCTCAAAAACGAATACGGAACAGGCGGAGGTACGCACGACTATCCAGACGGCACAAGGGGCGGCGAATGGCACGATGGGAAAGGCATCGGTATTGAAAAGCATGGCTCATATACCAATCCAGACCTGCGGCTTAGCTGGTCTAAGGTAGAAAAACGCCTGCGGGAGCTGATTAAGAATGACCGCTATCTGAACGCCAAAGAGAAAGACCATTATGCTGATTTTCTGGAGGGCATCTCTGCCCCGCAGTATGAAATCGACACACAGAGGAAGTTATCACGCCAGAGGTTTATCGAAGCCCACAGGGAGATGCAGCCTGCCGACAAGCGGGATACTCTCTCCCTGCGGCTCTCTGATTTTATCCGTGACTTGGACGGCTATGAGAAAGGCTTGCTTTCCGAGGTTGGGCGTACTGATTTTGCCGATATGACCGCAGAGCAGATGGAAACGGAGCTTGCAGACCCTGCCGCCGTACAGCAGCTTGCAGACTTCCTGAAATCCATACAGGACAAAACAAGCGATGTTTACAGCCGCAGCAATGCGTGGCGTTTTTCGCAGGAGCTTATGGAACTGCACCCTATCCATTACCTTTTTCACGAGGATGATGTGGTGTATATCGGGGCGGATAAATACGAAATCTCCGCTTTTAATGAAAACGCCGTATCCCTGCGAAATGTAGAGTTTCCCCTGTTCGGCAAGGAATACAGCAGGACAGACTTTGAGGAAAGGTTAAGGGAAAATCCTGCCAACGACCACTTAAAGGTCATCGTTACCGAAATCCAGAAAACAGAGATACCACCCGAAAAACGGGCAGATGGCGTCACGCTCTCCATTGGCTTCTCTGAACACCCTGCCTTTTATGACAGGGAGCTTAATGACCGCTACACGGATTTGAGCTTCGCTCTTGGAAACAGGCTTCTTGGCGTTCTGGACGAGAAACAGCATCGGGAACGGGAAAACGAGGATAATCATGTCGGTTGGTATCATAAGACCGATTTTACCATTACGGCGGTCATCGGCGGCGAGGAACACACCTACGAGGGGCGGTTTGATATAGGCGACGGCGAGGGCGATTTGATTGCCCATATCAGGAATTATTATGATTACTGCTTTTCCCCGAACTGCCCTTATATCGCAGAATGGAAACGACAGGGCGAGGACTTCTATCAGGAAAAGATGGAAAGCCTGCGTTTCGGGCGTGATGTGTTCATACCATTTCTTATGCAGCATACCGAGCTGACCCCAGAGGACGAGAAGCTCCTTGCAGAGATTATGTCC
Organism: Agathobaculum desmolans ATCC 43058; assembly: GCF_000701665.1. Lineage (GTDB taxonomy): Bacteria > Bacillota > Clostridia > Oscillospirales > Butyricicoccaceae > Agathobaculum > Agathobaculum desmolans. The sequence goes on from NZ_JNJN01000042.1 coordinate 12,273, forward strand.
TTTGAGAATGAGTGGTTTGTACCTGACGAAAAAGAAGCCGCCGAGCAGGAAGCCGAGCCGCCAGAGGAACGCTTTGAAGTTATTATGACCTCGGACGCTTTTGCCGACCCCGAAGATGCCTTTGCCATCTGGGATAACATCTATGACGAATATTATGCCGATGATTACGGCAAGGTGCTGACTTATCCAACCGAGGTGGAAGCCGAAGCAGGGCTTTTGGCAGTCAGGAAAGCCGTTGCGGAAAAAGAAGCCGAGCGTGAAGCCACAAGGCAGGACAACGCCGACCTTATCGGAAGGAAGCTCACGATTGACAACCGCAGCTACCTTATTGAGAGTATCAGCGAAATCGGCGGCGATGTTTCCCTGCGGGATATTACTTTTCAGAACAATGTCGGCTTCCCGATTAACCGAGTGGAGAAAATCGGCTATATCCGCAGGCTCTTGGAACAGCAGCCAGAATTACCGTCCGAAGAAAAAACAGACGCTCCCTCAGAGCCGATAACCGAAACCGTGGCGGAATACCCTGCCGTGGAAAACGGTCTGCCCTATGATATTGTCATCCAGACGATACGGACTGGCGAGCCAGAAATACAGCCCGAAAAAGGAAAAGCAGACACGCCCGCCCTCTCTGCTGACCGCCGCAACTACCGCATTACCGATGATGCACTTGGCGTTGGCGGTGCAAAAGAAAAATTCAGAGGCAACATGGCTGCGGTCAACCTTCTGCATGAGCTTCAGCTTGAAAACCGCCTTGCCACGCCCGAAGAACAGGAAACCCTCTCAAAGTATGTCGGTTGGGGCGGTCTGTCAATGGCGTTTGACGAGAACAACGCAGCGTGGGCAAATGAATTTACGGAGCTGTACGCAAGCCTCTCCCCAGAGGAATACCGTGCGGCGAAAGAGTCTACCCTGACGGCGTTCTATACGCCGCCCGTTGTCATTAAGGCGATGTACGAAGCCCTTGACCGTCTGGGCTTTACGCAGGGCAGCATCTTGGAGCCGTCCTGCGGCACAGGCAATTTCTTCGGGCTTCTCCCTGAAGCAATGGCAGGCTCGAAGCTACACGGCGTGGAAATCGACCCATTGACGGGAGGGATTGCAAGGCAGCTCTACCAGAAAGCGAACATCGCCATAGAGGGATTTGAGGACACGAAGCTGCCCGACAACCATTTTGATGTGGTGCTTGGCAATGTGCCGTTTGGCGAGTTTAAGGTGGACGACAGCCGCTACAACGCCCAGAAATTCCTCATTCACGATTACTTTTTCGCAAAGGCTCTGGATAAGGTACGCACGGGCGGCGTTGTGATGTTCGTCACTTCCAAAGGAACGATGGATAAGGCAAGCCCCGAAGTGCGGAAATATATCGCCCAAAGAGCCGAGCTTTTAGGGGCGGTCAGGCTTCCCGACAACACTTTCCGAGCCAACGCAGGCACGGAGGTCACGAGCGATATTCTGATTTTGCAGAAGCGTGACCGAGTGATAGATGTCGAGCCAGACTGGATTTACCTTGACACGGACGAGAACGGCGTCACGATGAACAGCTACTTTGTAGAGCATCCCGAAATGGTGCTTGGACGGATGGTAAACGAAAGTACCCGCTTCGGGAAGTTGGAAGCTGCCTGCAAAGCAGATAAGGACAGACCCCTTTCCGAGCTTCTCCATGAAGCGATGCAGAGGATAGACGGCGAGATACCCGATTATGAAGCCGAGATTGACGAAATCTCCGATGAGCAGGACAACTCCATCCCCGCCGACCCCGATGTGCGGAACTTCTCTTATACCCTTGTGGGCGGTCAGGTTTACTTCCGTGAGAATGACCGCATGACCCCCGCCAAGCTGTCCATGACGGCGGCAAACCGTGTGAAAGGGCTGCTTGAAATCAGGGATTGCGTGAGGAAGCTGATTGATTACCAGACCAACGACTGCCCCGATGAGCTGATACGCACGGAGCAGGAAAACCTAAATCGCCTGTACGATGCCTTTACCGCAAAGTACGGGCTTATCAACAACCGAGGGAATTACCTTGCCTTTGCCGCCGATGAAAGCTACTTCCTTTTATGCTCCCTCGAAGTGCTTGATGATGAGGGGAACTTCAAACGCAAGGCGGATATGTTCTCCAAACGGACGATAAAGCCCCACAGGGCAATCACTTCCGTGGAAACGGCGAGCGAAGCGTTGGCATTATCTATCGGAGAAAAAGCCCGTGTTGACCTTGATTATATGGCACAGCTCACAGGTAAGCCGCAGGAGGAAATCGCAGAGGAATTAAGGGGCGTCATCTTCCGTGTGCCAAATACTGAGCCTGCAAAATATGTGACGGCAGACGAATATCTGTCGGGCGATGTGCGGGAAAAGCTGAAAGTGGTGGAGATAGCGGCGAAGTTCGACCCTGCCCTTACCTTAAATGTGGAAGCTCTAAAGCAGGTCATCCCGAAGGATTTGAGTGCGGCGGAAATCTCCGTCCGTCTGGGTACGACTTGGATACCAGAAACCGATATACAGCGGTTTGTCATGGAGCTTCTAACGCCGTCAAGCCATGCCGCAGGGCGTATCCGAGTGCGATACACCCCGTACAACGGCGACTGGTTTATTGAGAATAAGAGTTCCGATTTTGGAAATGTCAAGGCGGAAAGCACCTACGGTACAAAGAGGGCTTCCGCCTACCGTATTATTGAGGACACCTTAAACCTAAAGGATACCCGTATCTTTGATTATATTTATGAGGACGGCAACAAAAAAGCCGTATTCAACCAGAAAGAAACGATGGCGGCACAGGCGAAACAGGAGGTCATCAAGCAGGCGTTCCAAGATTGGATTTGGAAAGACCCAGAACGGCGAAACCGACTTGTGCGGTACTACAATGACACCTTTAACAGCAAGCGACCCCGTGAGTATGACGGGCGTCATATCACTTTCGGCGGCATTTCCCCAGAGATTACGCTAAGACCGCACCAAGTCAATGCTATCGCCCATATCCTTTATGGCGGCAATACGCTCCTTGCCCACAAGGTAGGGGCAGGCAAGACCTTTGAAATGGTCGCTGCCGCACAGGAGAGCAAGCGGTTAGGCTTGTGCCAGAAATCCATGTTTGTCGTACCCAACCACCTTGTGGGGCAATGGGCTTCCGAGTACCTGCGGCTCTATCCAAGTGCCAATATCCTTGTGACTACCAAGCAGGATTTTGAAATCTCCAACCGAAAAAAGTTCTGCGGCAGGATTGCCACAGGCGATTACGATGCGGTCATTATCGGGCACTCCCAGTTTGAGAAAATCCAGATGAGCGTGGAACGGCAGCGTGAGCAGCTCCAGAAACAGCTTGACGATATAGAGATGGGCATTGACGAGGTGCAGAAATCCCACGGCGAGCAGTTCACGGTCAAGCAGCTTATGAAAACGAGGAAAGGCATCGAAGCCAAGCTCAAAAAACTCAACGATACCAAGCGGAAGGATACGGTCATTGACTTTGAGCAGCTCGGCGTTGACAGGCTTTTCATTGACGAGAGCCATTTTTATAAGAATTTGTATCTTTATACGAAGATGCGGAATGTGGGCGGCATCGCCCAGACCGAAGCACAGAAATCGAGCGACCTCTTTATGAAATGCCGCTATCTGGACGAAATCACGGGCAGCCGTGGCACGATTTTTGCAACGGGTACGCCTATCAGTAACTCAATGGTGGAGATGTACTCCGTCCAGAGGTATTTGCAGTATGACGCCCTTGCGAGGAACGGTTTGCAGCATTTTGACAGCTGGGCGTCCACCTTTGGCGAAACGGTTACGGCTCTGGAATTAGCACCTGAAGGCACGAATTACCGAGCCAAGACGAGGTTTGCCAAGTTCCATAACCTGCCAGAGCTGATGCAGATGTTTCGGGAGGTGGCGGATATTCAGACCGCCGATATGCTGAAACTCCCCGTTCCGAAAGTCAATTACCACAACATCAAGACCAAGCCGAGCGAAATCCAGAGTGAAATGGTAGCTTTCCTTGCGAAGCGGGCAGAGAAAATAAGGGCAAGGCTTGTCGAACCGCAGGTTGACAATATGCTTAAAGTAACCAACGACGGACGGAAACTTGCCCTCGACCAGAGGATGATAGACCCGATGCTGCCAGACGACCCAGACAGCAAGGTCAATGCCTGCATCGAAAATGTGTATCATATCTGGGAGGAACACGCCGACACAAAGGCGGCACAGCTCATTTTCTGCGACCTTTCCACCCCGAAGAATGACGGCACTTTCAATGTCTATGACGATATACGGGAGAAGCTCATTGCCCGTGGCGTTCCCGCCGAACAGGTGCGGTTTATCCACGAAGCGAATACCGACGCACAGAAAAAAGAGCTTTTCGCAAAGGTACGAAGCGGCGAGGTGCGTATCCTCTTAGGCTCTACTCAGAAAATGGGGGCAGGTACAAATGTGCAGGACAGGCTCATTGCCATCCACAACCTCGATTGCCCGTGGCGACCTTCGGATTTGGAACAACGCCAAGGTCGTCTGGAAAGGCAAGGGAATATGTTCCCAGAGGTGGAGGTTTACCGCTATGTGACGGAGCAGACCTTTGACGCATACCTCTATCAGTTGGTGGAGAGCAAGCAGAAATTTATCAGCCAGATAATGACGAGCAAAAGCCCCGTACGTTCCGCCGAGGACGTAGACGAAGTGGCTCTCTCCTTTGCGGAGGTCAAGATGCTTGCCACAGGCGACGAGCGATTTAAGGAAAAAATGGACTTGGATATGCAGGTGGCGAAGCTGAAAGTATTGAAGCAGAGCTATCTGTCCGAGCATTATGACCTTGAGGACAGGATACTGAAATACTTTCCCCAGACCATTAAAGAGTTTGAAGAACGCATCGCAGGATATGAAAGAGACGCCGCCCTTGTCGAGCAGCATAAACCGCAGGGCGAGGAAAAGTTCTGCCCCATGACCATAAAGGGCGTGACCTATAAGGAAAAATCGGATGCAGGCGAAATGCTCCTTGCCGTCTGTAAGGAAAATCCCCTTGCTAATCCCGTGGAAATCGGCAGCTATCGGGGCTTTAAGATGGAGGTTTATTATGATACCTTGAACACGCATTACTGCCTTAATCTTTGCGGAACGGCAAAGCACAAGGTAGAGTTAGGCTCTGACGCTCTGGGAAACCTGACCCGAATAGAGAACGAGCTTGCGAAGTTCCCTGCCAGACTGGAAGCCGCCAAGACCAGAAAGGCGGAAACCTTAGAGCAGCTTGCCAACGCAAAGACCGAAGTATTAAAGCCCTTTGCCTTTGAAGAGGAGCTGAAAGAAAAGATGGAACGGCTCAATGCCCTCAACATCGAGCTTAATCTGGATGAAAAAGATACTTCCGTTATGGATACCGAGCCAGAACAGAGAGAGGAACAGTCCGAAAGAAAATGTGTCAGCCATGAGCGATAATCTGCGTTTGCACATTTGTATTGCTGAAAAGTGGGCAGTATAATAGGTGTAGATTTAGAAAATGTCGGAGGTGATAGCGGTGTCTGATGCGTTCAGATTTGAAACCTTTGTAGATGTCCACAGCAATATCTTCAACGAATATTTAAGCTCTGTCATCGCAAAGCTGAGTAAGGAAAACGAGGAATACCAAGCGTTGCAGGACAAGATTGAGAGCCTATATGGGAAATATCCCGCCATCTTAGGCGTGTGCGACAGCGAGCAGGCGGCGGAGCTGACAAAGGAAGAATGTGCGGCTCTTATCAAAGTAATGGAGCTTAAAAATCAGCTCACGGATATGGAATTGCAGTCTGTTTACCTGCGTGGCTGCTATGACAGCGTAGGTTATCTGAAAAAAGCAGGAATTTTATAACGGACTGACCAAAGAAACGACGGCGTTGGCGTGAAGCTGATGCCGTCGTTTACATAGCCAAGAGGTTTTCTTAACGGAAAATCCCTTGGCTTTTTCTATTTCTGGAGGTGATGATGATTGAATGAGAAGTAACCGACCCTATGTGCAGCTTGACCCAGAGGTCATCGAGCAGGCACGGCAGATGGACTTGCTTTCCTACCTGCAACGGTACGAGCCGAGTAACCTAAAGCGTGTGGCGGGCAATGTCTACTGTACGAGGGAACACGACAGCTTAAAGATTTCCAACGGCAAATGGTACTGGTGGTCAAGAGGTATCGGCGGTGTTTCCGCCCTCGATTATCTCATCAAGGTCAGGGAGTACAGTTTTGTGGAAGCTGTCGAAGCTCTCACAGGCATTACGGCGGAGTGGCAACCACCGCCCCCTGCCATAAAGAAAGATAAGCCAAAGGTGCTGCTCCTGCCAGAGAAAAACGGTAATGCAGACCGAGTGACGGATTACCTGTTCGGGCGTGGCATTGACTTTTCGCTCATTCAGGAGTGTATTGCGGAGGGCATTATTTTCGAGAGCAGGAAGTACCACAACGCTGTTTTTGTCGGCAAGGACAAAAGCGGAACGCCAAAGTATGCGGCTCTCAGGAGTACAGTTGGCAGCTCCTTTAAGGGCGATGCATCGGGCAGCGACAAGCGGTATTCGTTCCGACTTCTGGCAAGAGAGCCGACAGACAAGGTGCATCTATTTGAAGCTGCTATTGATTTATTGTCCTATGCCACCTACCTCAAGTGCGAGGGAAAGGATTATCGGGCGGTAAACCTGCTCTCCCTGTCGGGCGTGTATCAGCCCAAAAAGGAACTCTCGGAGAGCAAAATTCCCATTGCCCTATCCACTTACCTGCGTGAAAATCCGCAGATTAAGACCGTTATCCTGCACTTGGATAACGACAAGACAGGCAGGCTCTGTACCGCCGCCCTAAAAGAATTATTGCAGAAAGACTATAAAATCGTTGACGCCCCGCCGCCAGTCGGCAAGGATGTCAACGATTTTTTAATGTCCTATCTGGGGCTTGCAAAGCAAAATCCCCACTGTGAAAGGAGGGATGCCCGTTGATTGTGCAGCAGATTTTATATTAAGAAAGACCGCCAGACCACACCAAATTTAAGAATGAAAGCGAGGATTTTAACCATTGAAACAGTATGAAGTAACGCTCACAGGACACTATGAAAAGACCATTTCCGTCTATGCCGACAGCCCAGAACAGGCGGCGGAGAAGCTCAAAGTCATCCTCTTTGACACCGACCTTATCGACTTTTCTGATGAAGATTTTGTCTGCGGCGAAGCTGATATTGCGGAAGCAGACGGGGATGGTGAAAAGGAAATTGACCCATCCGATGAGGGTGAGGACGAGTGTCTGAAGCACGAGGATTGTTCGGAATGTCCGTACTTCTGCCCGATGTGCGGAGAATGCCGTCTGGAGGACGGGGACTGAGCAATGTCTTACCAAGCACTGAATTTGGTTATCCATCTCCCGATGGACGCCCAAATTCGCTTGTCAGGGGGCTGCCCCTGAAACCCCGAAAAAGAATATCCGCCCAAGCGTGGCGGTCAGGAAAGGAGTCATAAAAAATGAGTGAGTTTTTATTCTTCCTCATCGGCACGATGCTCGGCAGCGTCATCGGCGTTGTCTTTATGTGCTTGCTTCAGATTAACAGGCTCTCCGAGAGAAAGGAGGACTGCGATGCGAAAAAGAAATGTGCAGATACTGTTCCGTCTGAATGACGAGGAAGCCGCCTACCTCTATGAGCTTGTGGCAAAATCTGGGCGGTCTAAGGAGGCGTTGCTACGTTCCATGCTGATGGGTTACCGCCTTTGCGAAAAGCCCGACCCAGAGTTTTACCAGATAATGCGGGAGCTGTCGGCTATCGGCAACCGTATCAACCAGCTTGCGGCGAAAGCCAACGCCCTTGACTTCGTGGACGCTCCCATGCTTCGTGAGGAAGCCAAGCGGTGGCGTGACTTCCGTCTGGAGGTCAGCAAGACCTACCTGCTCCCCAGAAAGCAGACGGGCTGATGGCGGTCTGCGAGATATGGGATGTGAAAGGCAGGCTCGACCACCCAATCGACTATGCCGAAAACCCAGAAAAGACCGCCAACCCGAAATACAGCGAGGGCGAGTTACAGGCGATGGTGGATGTGATGGAGTACGCCACCAACAAGGACAAGACCGAGCAGCGGTTTTTCGTTACGGGCGTCAACTGCGACCCCGCCACGGCGAGGGATGAGATGATGATTGCTAAGCTTCAGTGGAACGATACAAGCGAGATTGTCTGCTACCACGGCTTCCAGAGCTTTAAGCACGGAGAGGTCACGCCAGAGGTTGCCCATGAGGTGGGCGTAAAACTGGCGGAGAAGATGTGGGGCAGCAGGTTTCAGGTCATTGTCGCCACCCACTTAAATACGGAGTGCCTGCACAACCACTTTGTCGTCAATTCTGTTTCTTTCACAGACGGGAAGCACTACCACGACAACAAGAAAAATCTGCGGCTGCTCCGTAAGCGTTCCGATGAGCTATGCAGGGAGTATGCCCTGTCTGTCATCGAACACCCAAGCGGGAAGAAAAAGCCCTACGCTCTCTACCAAGCGGAAAAGGAGGGGCGACCCACACGGGATAATGTGGCACGGCAGGCGGTGGACGAAGCCATCTCCAAATCATTTACCCTCAAGGACTTTGACCGCCAGATGGCGGAAATGGGATACCGAGTGAGCTTCGACCCCAACCGCAAATACTGGACGATTATCGGGAAAGGATGGCAAAGACCGAAGCGGCTCTACAAGCTCGGAGAGGATTACACCAATGAGAGGATTGTGGAGCGTATCAAGGGAAATTCTTATGCGGTCAAATTCCAGAGGTTTTCCAAACTGACCAAGCAGGTCACGGTCTATCGGCTGAAAGGCTCACTAAAAGACGCCAAGAAAATCGGCGGCTTGCGTGGGCTGTATCTCCATTACTGCTATAAGCTCGGTATCCTGCCGAAAAAGAAACAACCCAATTATGCACGGCTTCATTATCTCCTGAAGGACGACCTGATGAAGATGGAAGCCATCACACAGGAAACAAGGCTGCTCTGCCGCTGTCACATCGACACCACGGAGCAGCTTTGTGATTATAAAAGCTCTTTGCAATCCGAAATGGCTGAGCTGACCGAACAGCGTAAGGGGCTTTATTCCCAGAGCCGCAAGGCAGGCGGCGAAGAAAAAGAAGCGGTCAAAGCAAGACTTTCAGAAATCACGGAGCGAATGAAATTTTTGCGGAAGGAGGTCAGGTTGTGCGAGGGCATCGAAGCCCGCAGCGATACCCTCAAAGAGAAACTGAAAGTGATACGGGCAGACGAAAACAGACAGCAAGGAAAGGAGCTGAGGAAAGATGAACACAGGCGGCGAAGCGGCGGAACAAATCGTGCGGATGAGCTTGGAGGGATTTGAAGTCGCTGCCAAAATCACAGGTGCAGGTGCGAAGAATATCGCCATACTCCTGTATTCCATTCTGAAAGAAGAAAAGAAAACCAAAGGCAAGGCGAGGCTGACGAGTATGCTGCGTTCTGGCAAGGAGTTAAAGGTCTTTACCGTCAAGCGTGGCGATTTGCAGAAATTCACGCAGGAGGCAAAAAAGTACGGCGTCCTTTACTGCGTCCTCACAGACCGTAAGAACAAAGACCCCAATGCGGAAGTGGATGTGATTGCCAGAGCCGAGGACGCTTCCAAAATCAGCCGTATTGTAGAACGCTTCCATCTTGCTTCGGTGGATACCGCATCTATCGTGACCGAAGCGGAAAAATCCAAAGACGGGAAATCTGCGGCGAAGGACGGCAAGGATAGTCAGCCAGAGCCAGACATCGGCGTTCAGGAGAAAGCAGAAAAAGACAAGCTGCTTGACGCCCTCATGGGCAAGCCCGTCCAGAAAGAGGAAAACGCCCCAAACCCCTCGGTGGCAAAGACAGAAAAATCCCCTCTGTCCGAGCCTACCTCAGAGCAGCCAAAGAAATCCGCAGAGGGGGCTACTATGACTAAGGCGGAAAAGCCGTCGGTCAAAGAAGAACTGCGGAAAATCAGGGAGAGCCGAAAGGAACAGGAAGCCGATGCTTCCCCTGTCGGCAGGGAGAAATCTTCCGATAAGGCGAAGAAGCCGCCCGCAGGAAAGACGGAGCATGAGCAGCCGCCGAAGCGGAAGAAACCGAAAAAATCGAAAGGAGCAAGATAATGAGTATCTATGATGTATTCAGCGGCGGCAGCCGCCCCTTTAACAAAGAGGAATGGGCTGCCCAGAAACAGGCGCAAAGGCAGGAAGCCTATGAACTGATTGACAACACCTGCGAAAAGATGATGGCAGATGGCGGTGTGTTTCAGCAGTATCTTGATGTGCAGGGGCGGTTTGACCGCTACTCTGTCAATAACGCCATTCTGGTGGCGGCGCAGATGCCCGAAGCGACGCAGCTCAAAGAAAAATCGGCTTGGAAGAATAACCGTGTCTATGTGAATAAGGACGCACGGAAAGTCGTTATCCTTGAGCCGAGTAAGGAATATACCCGTAATGATGGTACAAAGGCTGTCGGCTACAATGCTAAAGAGGTCTACGATGTTTCCGAAACCTCTGCAAAGGACAGGCAGCAGCCGCAGGAAGCAAAGACCATGCGGGATTTGGCGTCGGCAATGATTGACGCAAGCCCCGCCAATTTTCAGCCCGTGGAGGAACTGGAAGTACCCGCTTTCTATGACAGCTCGCAGCAGACTATCTTTGTCAGGACGGGGCTTTCAGAGGAACAGCTTTTCGTGTGTATATCGAAGGAGGTTGCGGCGGCGGTTTTCGATTTCAAATACAATGAGAGCCGTGACGCATCCGATTTCAAATCCTTCTGCGTCGCCTATATGGTAAGTTCCCGTTACGGTGTGGACACCAGAGGATTTAACTTTGGCAAGCTACCCAAAGAGTATGAGGGGATGGATACGCAGGCGTTCAAAGGCGAGCTTGGCTCAATGCGTGATGTTTTGGGCGAAATCCAGAGCGATATGTATAAGAGCATGGAGAAGAACAAGCCGCCGAAGTCGAAGGAACAGGAACGCTAATGGGAGGTGCAGCCGATGAAAGAAGAACGCTACCACATCGCCCTTGATAAGTACGATAAGAATATCGTGCTGAACGCACTCAATACCCTGCGGACGCAGCAGATACAGGAGGAACGCCCCACTGACCCTGTTGACGAGCTGATAAGCACGGTAGCCCACGCCCCGACCAAAAAGGTGCGTGTCGTAAACTGCAAGTGCCATGAGGAACGATGAGAACAGGACGAGCCTAATCCTTGCCGCCTGCGGGATTGTGCCTGTTGTGTGGTTTGCCCTGCTGACCGCCCCATATGTGGACGGCGGCATCGTGGAGATAATCGGAGGTTTATCCGAAGCAATCAATCAGCCGTTTCAGATAACGGTATGTGAGGACAGCGTGAAAACTGTCCTTATTTTTTTGCTTGCCTACGGGATGGGCATCGGCATTTATCTCTCCACACGCAGGAACTACCGCAAACGGGAGGAACACGGCTCGGCAAAATGGGGCAACGCAGGTACGCTTAATAAAAAGTACCGAGATAAAGACCCGACCCAGAATAAGCTCTTAACCCAGAATGTCCGTATCGGACTGGACGGGAGGAAGCACCGCCGCAACTTAAATATCTTAGTCTGCGGCGGCTCTGGTGCGGGCAAGACCCGCTTCTTTTGTAAGCCCAACGCCATGCAGTGCAACACTTCGATGGTCATCTTAGACCCAAAGGGAGAAATCGTGCGGGATGTGGGAGGTTTGCTTGAAAAGAAAGGCTATGAGGTGCGGGTGCTTGATTTAATCAACATGCACAAGAGCCATTGCTACAACCCGTTTGTCTATCTTCGGAGCGACAACGATGTGCAGCGTCTTGTAACGAACTTGTTTAAGGCGACCACGCCGAAAGGAAGTCAGTCGCAAGACCCGTTCTGGGATACGGCGGCGAGTATGCTGCTCCTCTCCCTTGTGTTCTACCTGAAATACGAAGCCCCGCCAGACGAACAGAATTTCCCGATGGTGATGGAGCTGCTTCGTGCAGGCGAGGTTAAGGAGGACGACGACAGCTATGTAAGCCCCCTTGATGAACTGTTTGACCGTCTGGAAATGGAAAACCCAGAGCATATCGCACTCAAGTATTATCGGGATTATCACTCTGGCTCTGCCAAGACGCTAAAGAGCATCCAGATAACCCTTGCCGCAAGGCTTGAAAAATTCAATCTGGAGAGCCTTGCAAGTCTTACCGCCACAGACGAGCTTGATTTGCCGAGCTTAGGCGAAAAGAAAGTGGCTCTGTTTGCCCTAATCCCAGATAACGATACAAGTTTTAATTTTCTTGTGTCGATTCTATACACGCAACTTTTTCAACAGCTTTTTTATCTTGCCGACCACAAGTACGGCGGCAGCCTGCCCGTCCATTGCCATTTCATCATGGACGAATTTGCGAATGTTTCGCTGCCCGATGACTTCGACAAGATTTTGAGCGTTATGCGTTCCAGAGGTGTGTCAGTCAGTATTATTTTGCAGAACTTGGCACAGCTTAAAGCCCTCTTTGAGAAACAGTGGGAAAGCATCGTGGGCAACTGCGTGCGCCCAGAAGTCGCCAGCGCAATATAAATTGGCGACGTGGTACTTACAGGATACCGCCTTTAGCAAGCGGTAGGTAAAAGTATCAGGTGATGAAAAATCACAACCTATTATTCTACAACTTATCCGAGAGGGGAAACCCGAAGGGGAGTGTAGCATGTTGTTGTTCCAGTTGGAACGTAAATAGGAAAGGCGCTAATCCTATGCGTCAGAACATTTAAGAATAAAAATCAGTGTATGAGGTACAAAGCTAAACTGCCTAAACGATAGCCAGAGTGGGGGAACCCGTGCCCCGCATACGAAAAGGATTGAAACGTATGCTTTTCATGTTGGTTTCATTTCGCAGTTATGAAAGCAAGCGATACTCATGAAAGAGCAACCGCAAGACAGCGGATAAATGGCGAAAGTCGGTGCCGACAACACTGAATGCTAATCCTGTATTTACTAACTGGGGATGACCTAAACCTGGTAACAGGCATGGTCACACAGCTCCCATAGTAGTCCGAGACGTTAATGACGTTCACATGGCGAAGGGGAGCAGCTTATCAGAAAATACTAAAATGAAGGAAGGTGCGAGAGGCATTGAGAAATCCAACTGAGGTATTGAAAAATTTGATGGAAAAGTCAAAGAATGAAACTTACAGATTTCAGAGATTATACAGAAATCTGTACAATCCGGAGTTTTATTGGCTTGCGTATAAAAATATCTACGCAAATGATGGCAGTATGACTGCCGGAGCTGATGGAACAACGATTGATGGCATGGGTAACGAGAGAATTGAGAGGATTATTTTATCCTTAAAAGACCGAAGTTACCAACCTAAGCCTGCAAGAAGAGAATATATTGCAAAGAAAAACAGCAGTAAAAAACGTCCTCTGGGTATTCAGTCGGGGGATGATAAACTCGTGCAGGAAGTCGTTAAGATGATTTTGGAGAGTATTTATGAGCCTGTGTTCAGTAATAAATCACATGGGTTCAGACCAAACAGAAGCTGTCAGACAGCACTGAAACAGATACAGAACACCTTTACTGGTGCGAACTGGTTTGTGGAAGGAGATATACACGCTTGTTTTGACAGTTTCGACCACCATGTAGTTATCGACCTCTTGAAAAAGAGGATTGATGACGAAGCGTTTATCCAGCTTATATGGAAATTCCTAAAAGCAGGATATATGGAACAATGGACATTCAACAGAACCTATAGCGGAGTGCCGCAGGGGTCGGGAGTCAGTCCAGTGCTGGCAAATATTTACCTTCATGAATTGGACAAATTTATGGAAAATTATGCAGAAAACTTCAATACAGAAGCCAAGAAGAAACATTTTTCTACTGCATATAAGTCCAGTGTCGGTAAGGCATACAGATATAGGAAAAAGGGCAGAGAGATATGGGATAGTCTGTCTGATGAAGAAAAGAAAATCAGATGCAAAAATCTTAAGGAACTGGAAATGATTGAAAAATCTACAACACCGTACGTCTATAACGACAGTAATTATAAAAGGGTGCAGTATACGAGATATGCGGATGATTTTATCATCGGGGTTATTGGTAGCAAAGCAGACGCAGAAGCTATCAAGAAAGACGTGAAAATATTCCTGCAAAAAGCATTGAAATTAGAAATGTCAGACACTAAGACAAAGGTTACGCACACTGGAAACAGAGCAAGATTTCTAGGTTACGACATTACGGTATCAAGAGCGCAGACGCTACAGAAGGCTTCTAACGGAAGGGTTCAGAGATGTCAGACAGGAGTTGTTAAACTGTATGTTCCACGCGAAAAATGGGTAGGTAAGTTAATTGAATACAAAGCAATGAAAATCAAAATCAACGAAAACGGAAAAGAGAGATTTGTAGCCCTTCATAGGGGAAAACTGGTAAACCAGAGCGATATTGAAATTCTCGCAAGATACAATGCAGAAGTCCGTGGACTATATAATTATTACTCCATAGCGAATGACTCCTTTAAAATAGGGAGATTTGCCAATGTAATGAAATACAGCATGTATAAAACATTTGCGTGCAAGTATAAGACGAATGTTCATGAGATTAAGCGGAGATATTGCAGAAACGAATTATTTACAGTTGCGTATGAAACAAGGCAGGGAATGAAAACAACAACATTCTACAGGGATGGTTATAAACGGAAGGAATGTGCTACAAAGTTTGATAATGTAAGCGAGCTTCCGCAGTTTTCAAAATATGCCAAAACTAACACTCTCAAACAGAGAGTGGAACGTCATACTTGTGAATTATGCCAAAAAGACTGTAGAAATCTGGTAATACACCAAGTTAAGAAACTCAAAGATTTAAAGGGAAATACAGAGTGGGTATTACTCATGCGAAAAAGGAGACGGAAAACACTCGTGGTATGCCCCGAATGCCATAATTTAATTCATTCGTAACACCGCAAATGATAAGCGGAAAGCCGTATACATCGAGAGGTGTACGTGCGGTTTGGGAGGGAGTGGATGCAAGTCCTTTTCGAAGGATGAGCTGAAGCTTACCTCATGA
>NZ_KL370812.1:0-17551 GCF_000701665.1 Agathobaculum desmolans ATCC 43058
AATATTGTATTTGGCTACGATATCATCCACACTGCCAATTCCGCTAAGATACTCTTCAATGCAATGAATCTTAAATTCCTTGGAATACCTTCTGTTTCCACTTACAAAGGCTTCAATACCGTTCGCTTCGTACTTGGATATCCATCTATATATCTCGTCACGATTCATTCCATAAACATCTTGTAATTGAGAATAGGCAACCTTACCCGACTTATACGCTTCTATGATTTCTATTTTCTTCTCTGGAGTGAATTTTATTTTGCCCATAAAAAATCCTCCTAAAGTAGATTTTGGTTTTTTCCATGGTCTACTTTAGGAGGATCATATCAAAATCTCCTGCTTTCTTATGAAATTAGTGCTTCACAATGTTTTTATAATACGCTGCCAGCTTGTTATCCACCGCATCCTTATCATGGAACCACAGCGCACAAGCGATCTCGATATAAAAATCGTCGTTGTCCATACCGAGTTTTGAAGCCGCACCGCACAGATCGCTGTATGTCGCGTTCATTGCCGCCCAAAACTCAGTCGGGTCATGCTGCAAACCTTTCATCTGCATCAAACGATGCGTCTGGTCAAATGTCCAGTGCGCCCCTTTAGAACCGTCCGCGTTTTTCAGCTCACGCATCCAGCGTTCCGCCGTATCCCTGTCCAGCCCTTCCGATGCTGCGGCGTATCCGTGTTCTCTGCCGCGTTTTTCACGCGGGCTGTCTCCCACATAAGGGGATCCATGCATCCGAAAACCGATTCGATCCATATCGTCAAATCCCCGTTCGTTCATTCGCTCCGAACCGCCGTTGTAGCGATACTGCGTATCGTATCGCGGTTCATATCGTTCCCTTGGTTCGTAGCGTTCTCTCGGCTCGTACCGATCCGGCGGCTCATAACGGTCTTGTACACCGTATCTCTCGCGAGCATCATAGCCCTCACGCCGCTTGTCCCTGTTCGCCATCAGGAACATTCTTGCCGGTCTTGTCATCCTGCTGCACCTCCCCCGTCAATTGCAGAAAGGCGGTTATCCGGTGCACAGCACGGACTGCCCATCATTTTGAATGCACCGCCTGTTGCCGTAGTAGCTACGCATACCGCATAGCGGGTGCGCGAACGGATGCCGCACGCCGTCACCTGTGCGCAGTTGCGCTTTACAAGGGGATACAGCTCCGCACCCGCGCCAATAGTCACAACGACCGGCGCACCGATCGTGGCAGTTTCCGGGATGGACTGCGCCACAACAATGCAGTACTTCTCGCCGTCATCATAGCTGCCCGCCGGGATATTAACTACCACGTTCCCGCCGGTAAACGAAACCGACTGTGAAAAAACAAGGCGGTCACACAATTTACATACTGTCTTGCACATAAGGCTACCTCCTGAAATCAAGGGCGGCACCGAAGCGCCGCCCGAATGGATCACGGCAAAGCCGGAAGATCAGCAGCCGCAGCCGCCGCAGTTGAACGGATACGGCGCGGGAACCTGATACGCCGGAACAGGGGAAGGATTGATACGGCGGATCAGCTCTGCCGTATTCGCATCCATTGCGGCCTGAAGAACAGCGTTCTGGTTGGCCTGAGAAGCCGACAGTTTCAGGCTCTGGTTTTCAGCCTGCAGCGCGTCAATCTTGCTCTGCACCATAAAGTCCATCAGGCCGCGATAATTGGCGTTCTGGTTGTCAATGATATCGCGGGTCGCAGTTTGAATGGTGTTGCGGGTATCGCAAGCCTGCGTCGCCATATCATAGCGCACGCCCTGAATCGCGTTCTGCGTCTGGCAGCAGCAGTCCTGCAGGTTATAGCCAAGCTGACACATCGACTTGTCTACACCGTTAAAGCCCTGCAGCATTGCCACATTCGTGCTGTTGAAACCGCCTGTAATCGCGTTGTTCAGCGCATAGGTAGAATCACATACACCCTGCTGTACACCGCGCACCGCGTTTTCAAGGCCGTTGAAGTTAAATTCCGAGCACAGGTCTGCGCGGGTCAGTGCGCCCTGATTACCGGAATTACCGCCCCAGCCGCCGTTACCCCAGCCAAAGATCATAGCGAACAGAATGATCGCCCACCAGCCATCACCATTCATAAAGCCGCCGCCGGAGTTGCCGTCGCTGCCAAGCGCGTAGCCGGTTGCAAAATCGTTATCCATTTGTAGTTCTCCTTTTCGTGTATTTACACCGGGGCCGTACGCTCCCCTGATGTTTCGTAGGGAAGCGGTTTTTAATCAGGAACCGGATAAAACCGAAAAAGAGAAGTTGATCTCAGTTTATTTGAAGAATTGGTTTGCCTGCTGTATAAATTGCTGCGGGTCTACCCCCGCCTCTTTCAGTATGTTCATTGCTGCCTGCTGCGGGTTTTGCATCAGTTGATTCATCTGCGGCGTGGTCTGCGCCATCTGCTGCATCACCTGCATCGGGTTCATGCCGCTGTTTTTCATCTGCATCACCTGACGCAGCACCGGATTATTGGCCGTCAGTCCCTGCATCAGCATTTGTCCCATGTTCATTTGATGCACCTCCTAACTGGTCGCACAGCGCGTTGAACCGCCGTGCCAGTTCGTCAAAATCAGCTTTCTTCACATATATCGGCGTGTCCTGCGGGTCTGCTCGCCGGTAAACCACAATTTCCGCGCTGCCGGTCTGCCAGTTGATTTGCTTGGTGTAAATAAATCCATGCGCAGTATCCGGCATCAGGATCATTGCACCGGAAAAATCCGTCTGTACTGCCCTCGCTTCTTCCAGCGAAGCCACCGGACGAACCACCGGAGACGGCATAGGCTGCTGCACCGGTTGCATTACTTGCTGCGGATACGCTTGTCCGGCAGGCAAATAAGTCTGATATGGATATCCCATCAGCCAATCACCTCCGTCACATGCTCGCTGATCGAGCGATTAACCGATTCTTTGAACGAAATATACTCGTCAAGATCATGTACTTTGCCGTTTTTCACATAGTCGGAAACAATGCGCCTTGCGCATGCCGGAAGATATCCAAGCCGTTCCAGCCGTGTTTCATAGGAAACCATTCGATCACTTCCTTATGCTTATAGCATAAAAGAAAACAAGCACAAAAACCTTTCGGCTTTCATGCTTGTTTCTGTCATAAAACTTTCACGATTTTCCGCTTGATATTTTTGATCCGGCGGCTTACCGTGCTTTCCGACATTTGCAGTTTCATGCTGATCTCAATAATCGAATGATCCTTTACACGTAAATCGAATACTTTTCGTTCGTCCGGGGTGAAGTTGCAGACTGCCCGAAACCATTCACATTCCGGTTCGGTGAACTCAGTCTTAAGGTTCACGCCCTCACCCCTTCTTTTTCTTACGGATTACCCGAATCTTGGTTCCCTTCGCTTTGCCGTCCTTGCGTACTCGTGCTCTGATCCGCGCCATTATAAATGCCTCCTGTATTCTCTCCGGCTACATAGTTCGCGTATCCGTCCCCGCTTTCCACGGCAATCGTATCAAACTGGCTCCATTGCCAAATATGGTATATATTCGTCGCCGCCAACAGCACAACCAATATCACCACAAAAAACTTGTAGAATTTCAGTTGTCCTTTCAGCATTTCGAGGACTTCGCTTGCCAGTGTATTTTTTTCATCCATTTACTACACACCCTTTCGCTACGATTATAGCAAAAGTTTTTTACCCGTACAAGTGTGCCTTGTCGTTGATCACCAGCACCCGCAGCAGGTCATAGCTCAATTCAAGGCCATCCTCTGTGCCTTCCAAAAAGCCCTTGTTCACCAGCTTCTGAACCGTCGGCTTCGCCCATGCCGGGCATTCCTCCACGGTGTTGTAGATGTCCTTGCGCTTCTCGCTCTCAATCAGCTTTTGCACTTCTTCTCGGGTCATATCGTCAACCTCCCTGCCGAAGCCCTCTGCCACGCCGTCTGCAATGGCATCCGCAATTTCATAAAATTTATTTTTGTACAGCTTCATATCGTCCGTATCGTCGATAAAGCACGTTTCAATCAGCGCATGGCTCACGCCCCTGCGCTTCACGTGCCGCAGTACCGCAAACGAGCTGTTGCGCTTTACTCCTCTGTTCGTAAAGCCCAGTGCGGACAGACGTTTAAGAATCGCAACACGCATTATCTCGACGGGCTGGAGGCGAAGCGCCGGGAGGTGGAGAAGTCCACGGCGAACCTGCTGAAGGTCATCGAGAAGGGCGTCCTGAGCGATGCCGTGGCCGACAGGCTCATGCAGCTCGACGAGCAGAAGGCCGCGCTGGACGAGGCGATAAAGGCCGAGCACGTGCGCGCCGCGCTGTTCGAGGACGAGCACAGCATCAAGGCGTATTCGACAAGTTCATGCGGGCGGACTTCGACAACCCGCAGACCCGAGACGCGGTGATGGAGTATTTCGTCGATAAGATTTACCTGTACGACGACAAGCTGGTGGCGACGTTCTTTTACTCCGAGGACAGGACGGAGATAAGCTGGAGAGAGCTCGGAGACTTGGTGATTGACCCTTTTGTTAAAGGGGAGGCCGCCGAGTTCGACGTCTTCCCCTTTGGCTCCACCAAATTGTTAACGGATACCACCTGATAACAGGTGGTATCTTTTATTTTTGTCCAGTTTTTGCAACGCAAAATGCGTTTTGAAAATTTCGGTAGATATTCCGGTAGATTACGGTTTTGCACTTATGATACACTATAAGCAGGGTACTCCAAACGCAAAAGGCAATACCGCATGATTTGGCAAGAGCGATTTACGAGAAAATTTTGCATCCGGATGCGGCACGTTTTCGCAGCAATACTGGATGTATTGCAAGGAAACGGAACAAAATCCGGGGGCAAAATTTCTGCAAAGCGCCGCAGACATAATGATGCGGTATTGCCTCAACAATCCGCAAATCGGAGTCGCCCGCAACAGATACCGGTATCCGTTCTTCCGGCGCAGCCTGTGCACCGCCGCGCCGCCCACTTTATCAGAGGAAGGACGGTGAACACAAATGTCCCGCACGCGCGTGGAGCGCAATATCTCGTATGACGACGAGAAAAAGAAATACTATGTCAATCTGGATTTCGGGCGCGACGCGCGCGGACGCCAGATCAAAAAGACCCGTACCTTTGCGCGACTGACCGACACCCGCAAGGCGCTGCGGCTGCACGAGGTGCAGCGCGACTTCGGCGCGCTTACCCAGCCGAACGACACCACAGTCGCCCAGTGGCTGAACTACTGAATGGATGCCGTCGTGCGGCCCAACCGCGCGGCGACCACAGTCCACGGGTACAGCCAGATGATCGTGAACCACATCATTCCACAGCTTGGGGATATCCCGCTGCAATCGCTGTCCCCGCAGCGCATCCAGCAGTATTATGCCTCTCTGTGCAACGACTGCGGCCTGTCCCCCAACACCGCACGCAAGCACCACGACCTGCTGCGCAACGCACTGCGAATTGCGGTCATGCAGGACATGCTTGCCCGCAACCCGACCGACCGTGTAGAGCCGCCCCAAGTTCAAGCGCCCTGAGCCGCATTACTACGATGTCGAATCCCTGCTCCGGCTGCTGGATGCCGTCAAGGGCACCCGTTTAGAGCCGGTCGTCTATCTGGCGGGTTATCTCGGCCTGCGCCGCGAGGAAATGTGCGGCCTGCGCTGGAAGGATGTCGATTTCCAAGGCAAAACGCTGTGCATCCACCGCGCCCGCACGATGGCCGGGTCGCAGGTGATCGAAAAGGACACCAAAAACCGTTCCTCAACCCGCTTGATGTATATACCGGACGAGGTCGTCCGTGTGCTGCGCGCCAAACGCAGGCAGCAGCGTGAGAACCGTCTGTTTTACGGCGCGGACTATCATGACACCGGCTATGTGCTGACTTGGCCGAACGGCGAAGCCTATCTGCCGAACTATCTGACCGAGACGTTCAGCACGTTCATCCGCCGAAACCATCTGCCCAAACTGACGTTGCACGGATTGCGGCACACCTTTGCGACGCTCGCCAATCACTCGGGCGCGACGATCTACAACATCAGCAAGTCGCTCGGGCACAGCACGGTCACGACCACGTCCATGATCTACACGCATCTGCTGGATACGACACATGAGCAGACGATCGAGGCCGTCGCGCAGAGCCTGCGCAAAGGGAGCCGGGAGAGGAAACGGGAAAAGGCGGAATAAGACAGCCTCCCGAAGTTATTTTCGGGAGGCTGTTTTGGGATTTGTTTTGGGATAGCATTTTCAATCCGCAAGGTTGATGACCGTTTTTCCTTGTTTTTCCGCTTTCTTGGCAAACTTTGCGGCGCCGCCCCACGTATGCGTAACATACACCACAACAAAATCTGCCTGCTGAAGCATCCAGTTGTTTCTGCGGTCGATGGCAAAGCGGGGCGGGACATGTTCCATCTCCTCAGGAAACAACGTCTCAGTAAAATCATCTGTGTTTTTCCCGGGCAGGCGTTCCAGCACTGCGGCATAGCGGATATGTGGATATTCCGCTGCCAATTCGCGCAGCGCGGCGTAGACAAGTGCGTCAAAAGAACCTTGCCGACCGACGTAGAAAGTGTTTACTTTCTGATTTTCAATCAGATTTATCAGCACGCTGCGCAGTTTGGTACGAATGCTGTCCGGGCAGTCCCGATGGCCGAAAAATGTGCAGGCAACCATCCAATCTCCTCCTCATGGGATATATCGTAATTGTACATCAGATCGGGCAATTTTACGATATATCCCATACGATTTATCGCAAGTTTTATTAAAATGAACATACGATAAATTGCAGGGAGGGAATGCGAGTTGAATATCAAAGAAGCTGTTGCCAAGCGCATTCTCGACCTGTGTGCAGAAAGGAATATTGCGGTGAACGCCCTGGCTACGGTTTCAGGGATCCCGCCATCTACTGTTTATAGTATGCTGAATGAGAAAAGTAAAAATCCGGGAGTTGTTTCCATCAAGAAAATATGTGACGGCTTGGAAATCAGCATACGAGATTTTTTTGACAGCGAATTGTTTGATGACTTAGAGCAGGAAATACAATGATAAGGCGTGTGCCGCTTGGGCACACGCCTTACACGCCTTATTTATTTACATCTCGCCTTTCATATACCGCTCCAGATCGTATTTGCGCACGCGGATCTGGCTGCGCTTGCCGATGCGGCGGCTGGGCAGATCGCCAGACCGCACGATCTCATACGCGGTGTTGCGATCGATGTCGAGAACCTCCACCACCTCGGGTACGGTCAGCGGCAGCGGCAGTTCGTCAAAGCTGGTATAACGCTTGTCAGCCATTGCTCTCGCCTCCCTTCCGAAGCGACGCCAGATAGATGCGCGTCACGTCCTCGCGTTCATGTCCGAGCAGCTTGGACACATGGCGGCAGGCCGCATGCTCGTTCATCCCCTGCTTCCGACACGCAAGATACTGCTCGACCGCATATGTATGCCGCAGGCCGTGACAGATCATCGGCCGGTGCGAATTCGCATCCTGCACTTCATTGCGGTAGCGGTGAATGAAGCACTGGAAGTTGTTGATTGCGCGGTCGGTCGGCATATCGTCCGGCACAAACAGCTTGTGCCCGCGCCGCGTCTGCGCCAGCATTTTCGTGAGTTCAATGCGCGGCGTTTCTTCCAGCGGTACGGTGCGTACCTTGCCACCCTTGCCTTTTACGGTCAGCGCACCAGCTTTCAGCGCACGTTCGGCTGTTGCCGTGTCCAGCCGGAACACTTCATGGATGCGCAGTCCACAGTACCGCGCAAGGCATAGCGCCGCTGCGTAGTCCTCGCGACCCTCGCCCCATGCTTTGCCGATCATGCGGTTGAACTCCCGCTCGCTCCAGGTGCGGTCGACCTTGCCGAAACTGCGGCGTTCCAGATTAAGCATGCTGTTGTCCGGCAACGTCTGGTATTTGACCTGCGGCATCTGATCGTGGAAAAAGCGAATCGCCGCCAGATCGGTCTTGATGGTCGAGACTGCTTTGCCGTTCTCCTGCAGGAATTCAGCATAGGCGAAAATATGCTTGGGCGCGATATTGGCCAGTCGCTCCAAACGATAGACTTCCGCGAGAAAATAGCAAAAGCGGCAGACCGCCTCTTTGTATCGGCGGCGTGTCTGGATGCTGCCCTGCCAGCTGTGCCGGAACACACGTTCCACCTGCGCGAGCAGGTTTTGATAGATGTGATATGTGGACATGGTCTTCTCCTTTCATCCGGGAGACAGACGCAGCTCACCCGTCTGCAAACGCAGGCCGTTTCCGCCCGTTTTCCCCGCATGGCCGGGAGAATCCCTACCCTATTCATCCGTTGTACTGTGTTTTTCAGCCGAACAGCAGGGTTTTATGCGCGCAGGAGCAGCGAATCCGGCAGGCTCTGGTGTCTGTCTCTGTTGTAAATTGGTTTAGCAATCATTGCCGCAGGCGCCGCATACGCGGCTGCACCCGAGGTGCGCGGCAGGCGCAAAACCGGCAAAATGCCGGCCACACTTTGTGCGTGTGCCGTGTACCGGCTGTTGGCAGGCCAGCCGGCAGATGCATGGGTAAAACCGTGCTGCCATACACGGCCGAGGATGCGCCAGCCCCTCTTGACGTCCGCACCGGCTGCGCGGAGCGCCCGAAAAAGATTTAGATAGGTACAACAGGTTTTTCCCCTTTCTCCGACGGTTCTGCGGATGAGCAGTTGGTCGGGACAATTCTTTTTGGCTGGGCTGCGCAAATGAGTGCATGCGGCGCCGGGGCCTGCTTCCTGGCGGCCCCTGTCTTGGCGCAGACTGGAGCCGCTTGTGACGCGGAAGCGCACGTTGATTTTCCAAATCATCTTGGTACGGAATGATCCTTTGTTTTCGCATGGTTTTCTGATTTGCATGATTTTCTCCTTCCGATTGCACAAAAGGACACAAAACTGCCGCAGCAATTTCATGTCCTTCCTTCCAGCGTCTTTTCATCCAGCGATTGGTTATGGCTCAAGGGGCAGACTCCTTTCTGGGCGGATTACTTTGACAACACATAACTTTGACCTAAGACATACGTAGTATAGCATCCAAATGAAACGCCGGACAGTTGAGAAGTTTTCAACTACTGTACGCATAGATGGTTTAACGATCACGCAGTTTTGGGCAACGACGATTCTTATGTCTCTGCAAAAACGAAAAGACATACGACCGCCTTATCTTGCAATCATATGTCCTTACTTTGTGATTGAGCGGTTTTCAAATATCTGTACAACCCGGGCAGGCATACTACCCCCTGGGCGGTTTTACTCTGACAAAATTACTCTGACATAATACAAGTGTATTGTAGCATGTCAGGACAGGGTTGTACTCTTGCAGTTTGCGCAAGTATTTATGGGAAACCGCTGTATATATAAGATAAGGCCTTGATCCAACGGTCAATTATTTCAGTATCCGCCCTGATGAGTTTGTTCTCCGCTCCTCATGTTGCTCTCGTTCTTTCGGTTATAGTTATTACAGCGTTTTACTCAGCATTTCACTCATTTTTGATTAATCCAAAGGGATAACATATTGTAAGATTGTAACATTCCATCTATAATATAATTATATTGCAACGATATTTTATGCGTTAAGCGTACTACTGGGTGATACAAATGGATACAACAACAGAGAAAACGTCATATTGGGCACATGTTTCAGCCGATGGGACACGCTCACAGACGGTGCGGCAGCATCTGCTCGGAACGGCTACGCTCGCGGAACAGTTCGCGCAGCCCTTTGGGGCCGGCAGTCAGGCTTGTTTAGCCGGATTACTTCATGATATTGGAAAATACAGCCATGATTTTCAAAAGCGTCTGGCTGGTAGTATAGATCGTGTAGATCACTCCACGGCAGGGGCAAAAGAAGCTTGGCAATTGCGGCAGGCGGAAGTCGCTTTTGCTGTGGCAGGCCACCATGGTGGTCTGCCAGACGGCGGCGGCAAAACCGATTCCTCGGATACCGGGACCTTGTTTGGCCGGATATATAGGGATGTACCGGATTACAGTGTCTGGCATGACGAAATCAATCTGCCAGAGGCATCCCACCCCGCGCAAATTCCGCGCGACAATTTTTCGACATCGTTTTACATCCGCATGCTATACTCCTGTCTGGTGGATGCAGATTATCAAGATACCGAAACTTTCATGTTGGGAATTACTGCGCCACGGGGCGGATATACTGCACTCCCCCAACTCCTAGAGAAATTAAACCAGTATATTGCACCTTGGTGGGCTGCTAAAACCGCATTAAACCAGAAACGATGCGAAATCCTGCGTGCCTGTCTGGATAGAGGCCGCACTTGTAACAGCGGCCTCTATACACTAACCGTCCCGACTGGCGGCGGCAAAACAGTGTCTTCTTTGGGATTCGCATTGACGCACGCGATAGCACAGGGGAAAAAACGGATTATCTACGTCATCCCTTATACCTCCATCATCGACCAGACAGCAGAGATATTTCAACAAATACTTGGGGAGGAAAATGTGATCGAGCACCACTCCGGCATCGACTATTCGGTTCCGGAAAACGATGTGGATCCTGCGCACTACCGCAAGACGCTCGCCATCGAAAACTGGGACGCCCCTGTGATTGTGACGACTGCGGTGCAGTTTTTTGAATCACTGTACAACAACCGGTCTTCCCGCTGCCGCAAGCTGCACAATATTGCTGACAGTGTTGTAATTTTTGACGAAGCACAAACGCTTCCCGTGAACTATCTTCGTCCCTGCGTGGCAGCTATCGCGCAGTTGGTGCAATATTACGGTGTCACTGCAATTTTGTGTACTGCAACACAGCCTGCGCTACAGCCGCTTTTTGCAGAATTGGCGCCCAAGCTCTCCATTCACGAGATCTGCCCGAATACCAATGCAATGTATCATTTTTTCCGACGCACTACCCTGCAGATGGCCGGCGAGCTCACCGAAGAAGGTTTAGCAGGGCAACTCAATGCCATACCACAGGCCCTCTGTGTTGTCAATCGCCGTGCAACAGCGCAACGGCTGTATGCGATGCTGGAGTCAGAGGGGCGCTATTGCCTAACTACACTGCTCTGTCCGGCAGATCGTAAACGACTTCTGAAAGAGATTCGCGCAAGACTGAAAAATGGCTTACCCTGTCGTGTTGTATCCACTTCGCTGATCGAAGCTGGCGTGGATGTAGATTTCCCCGCGGCCTGGCGCGAGGAGGCAGGACTGGACTCCGTGCTGCAAACCGCTGGTCGCTGCAACCGGGATGGCACATATCCGGCCGAGAACAGCATTGTTACCGTTTTTCGTTTGCAAGACCAGCGCATCCCGGCTATCATTCGCCCCAATGTCGATGCGGCCCGCAAAGTGATGGAGGCTTTTACCGATCCTGCGCAACCAGAAGCCATCGAGGCATATTTCTCTTTTCTCCGCGCGGTAAAAGGCAACGCCGCGCTGGATAAAAACCAGATCATGGACATGTTCTGCAAGGGGTATCAGGGACGCATTTTCCCCTTCGCTTCCGCAGCGGAGCAGTTTCATCTGATCGAGGCGAATACTGTCACGATTTATTTGCCGGTGGATGATGGTATCGGCCTGTTGGAATGCCTGCGTGCGGGGCAAGCCGACCGCGCGCTTTATCGGCGGTTGGGGCAATATGCGGTCAATATCTATCCGGAGCATCTGCAGAAGCTGTTGGATGCCGGAGCTGCCGAGCCCATAGACGACAACAGTTATATTTTAACCGATCCGACTTTATATGATCGCAGCACCGGCCTGTCCCTTGATGTGGAAACCGGCAAGGCTATTTTTATGTAATCGCAACAAAAGTGGCGACAAGCTTTACGCTTGCCGCCACTGTTTTCTAAAATACATCCAATATTTTCTACCCACAGCTTTTGCTGACATCTGTATTATATCCAATTGCGTCGGTTGGCGCAATAAGAATGATTCATTTTGTGCATCATAGACAAGCTGTAATATTCAATTTGTTCTGTTTATACAAAATATTGTAAAATTCTATATTATTATCCAAACTCTGTTGATTTTCTTTCCTCCGTATAGTATCCTTTTCTTATGATCTAAATTACATTCAATAGAAATTTAAATTGAAAGGAGCAAAGTGCCTATGATACAACTGGAAGTCTGGGGGCCATACGCCTTATTCACCCGACCAGAGCTCAAAGTAGAGCGTTATTCGTACGATGTACTCACACCTTCGGCCGCGCGCGGCATTGTGGAAGCAGTCTATTGGCATTCCGGGCTCAAATGGCATATCGACCGGATCTATGTATTGAACCCCATCCGGTTTGTCAGCGTCCGGCGCAATGAGGTGGCCAGCAAAATTTCCGGCCGCAACGTGCGGCAGGCCGCGCAGGGCGGCGGACAGGTTTTGTACCTCGCTACGCCGCAGGAGATCGTACAGCGTGCCTCCCTGCTCTTGCAGGATGTCCACTATGTGATCGAAGCACATTTTGACATGACGGACAAAGCTGCTCCCTCCGACAACCCTGGCAAGTTCCAGGATATTGTCAAGCGCCGGATGGATCGTGGCCAGTGTTATCATACGCCGTACTTCGGTTGTCGTGAATTCCCGGCTTATTTTCAGCGATGGACGGGTGGATCGATCCCGACCATCAATGAAAGTCGGGATCTTGGGCTCATGCTGTATGACTTCGACTACTCCGATCCCCAGAATATTACGCCGACCTACTTCCGCGCTCAGCTGGAACACGGCGTGCTGAACACCCGGGATTGTGAGGTGTTCCGATGATTCTACAAGCTTTGACCCAGTATTACGAGGACCTGCTGGCACTGGGTGCAATCGAACGCCCCGGCTGGAGCAAATCCAAAGTAAGCTATGGTCTTGTACTAAACGACGAAGGGCAGCTGACACAGCTGCTACATTTGCAAACTGAAGTGGTGCGCGGCAAGAAAACAGTGTTGGCTCCACAGGAGCTTCTGGCACCTTCCCCAGCGAAAAGAAGTTCCGGTGTCCTTGCCAATTTTTTGTGCGACAACAGCAGCTACCTGCTTGGCGTAGACGCAAAAGGCAAACCCACTCGCACCGCCGAATGCTTTGCCGCGGCGAAAGCGCTGCATCTGGGGCTGCTCGAACAGGCCGATTCACCTGCGGCGCGTGCAGTCGTCCGCTTTTTCGAGTGCTGGGATCCGGCGCAGGCGGCAGGTCATCCGGCACTACAGGAGGATTGGGATGACCTGCTGAAGGCCGGGAACCTGATCTTCTGGTATGAAAACGTCCCTGTCACCCAGGACCCCGTCGTTGCGGACGCCTGGACGCAGCACTATGGAGCAGTGGACGACGCTGCGGAACCCATCCGCTGTCTGGTGACTGGCCGCTGCGGACCGCTCGCCAGACTACATCCTAATATCAAGGGCGTTGCAGGGGCACAAAGCAGCGGTGCCTCCCTGGTTTCTTTCAACGCATCGGCGTTTTGCTCCTATGATCACGAGCAGGGTGCCAATGCGCCGGTCAGCGAATACGCTGCTTTTGCCTATGCTTCTGCGCTCAACACGCTTCTGTCCGATCGTGACCGCGTCTGCCGCGTCGGAGACACCACGATCCTCTGTTGGGCCGCTGGCGGCGACAGCAACTATCAGGACTGCTTTATTGCCAATATGTTTGGCGACAGCCATTCTGAAACCGGCCTTTTGAATACGCTTCATCATCTGGCAAAAGGCGAGCATATTGCATGGAACGGCAATCGGCTGGACCCTGATACCCGGTTCTATGTGCTGGGTTTGGCTCCTAATGCTGCCCGGCTGTCCGTACGCTTTTTCTGGCAGAACACGTTCGGCAGGATGGCACGCAATCTGGCCCGGCATTATGACCGACTGAACATTATCCGTCCGGCTTATGACAAATTCCCCACGCTGCCGGTCTGGCGGCTGGTGCAGGAAACCGTCCGCAAACCTTCTCCGGGTACCCGACCGGCGGAACCGAATCCGCGTCTGGCCGGGGATTTACTGTTGGCGGTGTTAAATGATATGCCATATCCCGCCACTCTGCTGGACGGTACTGCGCTGCGTATCCGCGCAGAATGCAACGTCTCACGCGGACAAGCGGCAATTATCAAGGCATATTACTTGCGCAATTCCTCAAACCCCAAACTTAAGGAGGTTATGACCGTGGAACTCAACGAACAAAGCACCTATCTGCCCTACGTGCTGGGCCGGCTGTTTGCTGTATTGGAAGAGGTGCAGCAAAGTGCAAATCGTGACATTAAGACCACCATCAAAGACCGTTATTTCAACGCCGCTTCCGCCACGCCTTCCACAGTGTTCCCGCTGCTGATCAATCTGGCGCAGAAACATCTTGCAAAACTGGACGGTGGCCTTAGCCTCTATTATCAAAAGAAAATCTCCAATCTGATCGACCGCATCACTCAGACGCTTCCTGCCCGCATGGCTCTGCCTGAGCAGGGCGCCTTTCAGCTTGGCTATTATCACGAAACCCAGAAACGCTATGCCAAATCGAAAAAGGAGGAATCGTAATCATGTCCGAAGCTATCAAAAACCGCTATGATTTTGTCATCCTGTTTGACGTGGAAAACGGCAACCCGAACGGTGATCCGGATGCCGGCAATATGCCCCGTGTCGATCCTGAAACCGGTTACGGTCTGGTCACAGATGGCTGCCTCAAGCGTAAGATCCGCAATTATGTGGAAACTGCCAAGGAAGATACCCCCGGCTACCGCATTTACATCAAGGATCAGGTGCCTCTCCAGCGTAGCGACGCGGAAGCGCTGACCTATCTGGGCGTAGATAAAGATCTGAAAGCTGCGAAAAAAGACGACCCAACGCTCGATCAGAAAATCCGTGATTTTATGTGCCAAAACTTCTACGATATTCGCACCTTTGGCGCGGTAATGACCACCTTTGTGAAAGGTGCCTTGAACTGCGGTCAGGTGCGCGGCCCAGTGCAGCTCAGCTTCGCGCGCAGCATTGATCCTATCATGCCGCAGGAAGTCACTATCACCCGTGTCGCCATCACAACTGAGGCCGATGCAGAGCAAAAAGACACCGAGATGGGCCGGAAATATATTGTACCCTACGCACTCTACCGCGCAGAGGGCTTTGTTTCCGCCAATCTCGCCCGCAAGGTTACTGGCTTTTCGGAAGACGACCTTCAGCTTCTGTGGCAGGCGATTTTGAACATGTTTGAGAATGATCACAGCGCTGCCCGAGGCAAGATGGCAGTTCGTGAACTGATTATCTTTAAGCATGAAAGCGAACTGGGCAACACGCCTGCGCACAAGCTCTTTGATGCTGTCCATGTAGCGCGTGCGGAAGGGGTCACTATTCCTCGCAAGTACAGCGACTACAACATTTGGGTAGACGACAATCTGCCAGCCGGCGTTATCTGCGAAAGGATGGCCTGATGGATCAAGGCGATTACCTGATGATGTCCGGCATCCAGCACTTCAGCTTCTGTCGACGGCAATGGGCGCTGATTCATTTAGAGCAGCAATGGTCGGAAAACCTTCGCACAGTTGAAGGCCGTTTACTACACGAACGCTGCCACGATGATTCTCTCCGCGAAAAGCGCGGCGATCTGCTCATTGTGCGCGGCATGCGGGTGGTCAGCCATCGGCTGCGCTTATCCGGCAGCTGTGATATTGTAGAATTTCATACCGATCCAAACGGCATAACACTTCAGCAAGAATCTGGGCTTTGGCGTCCGGTTCCTGTCGAGTACAAGCATGGCGCGCCCAAGACAAATAATGCTGATCGGCTGCAACTCTGCGCCCAAGCCATGGCGCTGGAAGAGATGTTGGTCTGCGATATCCCCCAAGGCGTGTTATTCTATGCTGGGCCCCATCGCCGGGAACAAGTAGAACTAACATCCGAACTGCGTCAGGAAACACAGTCCATCGCAGATGAGATGAACGGTTATTTTTCCCGCGGATATACCCCCAAGGTGAAGCCTGGCAAGCACTGTAATGCCTGTTCCCTAAAAGAACTCTGTCTTCCCGCCTTGTATCGTCGTGTCGATGCCGCTGACTATATTCAAAACCACCTGAAAGAAGGCGCTGCCGAGTGAGAAAGTTGCTCAATACACTGTTTATTCTTACCGAAAACAGTTATCTGAGTTTGGACGGAGAAAACGTTGTTGTCAGTCAGGAACGGACGGAGACCGCCCGTTTCCCCCTGCATACGCTGGAAGCAATTCTTTGTTTCTCCTATTCTGGTGCATCTCCCGCACTGATGGGTGCCTGCGCCGAGCGAAACGTTGATCTGACTTTCTTTACACCGCGCGGGCGTTTTTTAGCCCGTGCTGTTGGGGCAACCAAAGGCAATGTTCTACTGCGGCAGCAGCAATTTCGCGCAGCCGATGATCCCTCTGTTAGCTGCCGCTATGCCAAGGGATTTTTATTGGGCAAGGTTTATAATGCGCGTTGGGTGCTTGAGCGCGCGACCCGCGACCATCCGCAACGGGTTCCAGTGGATCGTTTAAAATCCCTCTCCCGCCAGTTAGCTGACGCGCTCCCCCATATCGAGGATGCTATGACGCTGGAAGAATTGCGTGGTTTGGAAGGCGCTGCTGCACAACAGTATTTTGACGGATTTGATAGCTTAATCCTTCAGCAGCGCGATACCTTTGCCTTTACGGGACGCAGCCGTCGCCCGCCGTTGGATCCGGTCAATGCATTACTTTCCTTTGCCTATACGCTATTGGCTCGGGATTGTGCCGCGGCATTGGAAGGTGTGGGGCTGGACCCGTATGTCGGTTTCCTGCACCGTCCTCGGCCCGGCCGCACCAGTCTGGCGCTTGATCTGATGGAGGAGCTGCGCGCGGTATATGCAGATCGGTTTGTAATAACCTGTATCAATCAGAAAACAATAACCGCCAAACATTTTCAAACACAGGAAAACGGCGCTGTACTTTTGACAGATGAGGGGCGGCGCGCGTTTCTTAAAGTATGGCAGCTGCGAAAACAGCAGACCATCCAGCATCCGTTTTTAGGGGAAAAGACACCTTGGGGACTGGTTCCCTATATTCAAGCACTGCTTTTGGCACGTACACTGCGCGGCGATTTAGAACGCTACCCGCCTTTTTTCTGGAAATAAAAAGCAATCACTAAGGAAGGCCCATCATGTTAATTCTTGTAACATACGATGTCAACACAGAAACCGCTGCCGGACGCAAACGCCTGCGTAAGGTAGCCAAGGTTTGCGTCGATTACGGACAGCGCGTGCAGAACTCGGTATTTGAGTGCCTGCTGGATGCTGCACAATATGCAGCTTTCAAGGCAAAACTTATTGCTTTGATCGATCCGAAAACGGATAGCCTGCGCTTTTACCAGTTGGGAAATCAATACAAAAGCAAGGTTGAGCACGTTGGACGCGCACCACAATGGAGCCAAGACGATATACTGCTTTTATGAGTAAAGTTGTTTGTTGCACATTTTCGATAGAACACATCAGTGCGAATGGCTATCGATCATCATTCTCCACGGATGTTCGCACCATAATGCACGACTGATTCTCCGGATGTTAGGGGAATAAATGGCCACACCCCCTTTTCTTTTTATACAAACCGATTAAAAAGTCAGTAATTCGTATATAATTTGATGTAAATATGTCTGATTATTTAGTGCATATTTGCTGTCGCCCTCTTTCGCAGAGGGCGACGTGGATCCAGATA
>NZ_KL370812.1:20422-26455 GCF_000701665.1 Agathobaculum desmolans ATCC 43058
ATAGCCCAGTCGCCCTTGTTGCGGATAGTGTAGGTAGCAATGGCCCAGTAGGAGAGAATTTTATAATTTCTGTTGCTCGCCTTCGTGGGCCATGTCCAAAGATGTTCGCAAAAAGGGGTCCTATAATATGAAATCAAGCTGCCACGAGCAGCGTTGCCTCAATAGATTTTTGGCTAAGGTAAGCTCTGGAAACAGACCAGTCCTCAGCATATTCCATGAGATACGTTGCCACCGAGGGATGTAGGACGCCTCGTTTGGGAAGATTCCAACCGCACTAGTGCGTCTGCGGATCTCACGATTTAGACGTTCAATCATGTTGGAGGATGAGATCTTCCGGGCATCCAGTTTTGGAAATGCGTAGAAAGTCAGAGAATCCTCCAAGCCATTTTCAAGACACTGAACCGCCCTTGGAAAGCGTTTGGTATAGGCATCCATCACATCATAAGCTCGCTTTCTGGCCAGCGTTACAGTGGGAGCCAGCCAGATTTCCTTCAGCACAGCAGCAAAAGATTTCTTCTCTTTCTGCGGTACATAGACCAGAATATTCCGCATGAAGTGCACCTTGCAGCGCTGCCAGGTGGCTCCAGAGAAGGATTCCTTGATCGCCGTGACCAACCCGGAGGGAGCGTCTGAAATGACCAGCTTAGGCGTGGCAAGGCCACGATTCTTCAGGTTTTCAAAAACAGCACGCCATAGGAGCTTCTGGATTCCTCAGCCATGGGTTCAACGGTGATAATATCTCTGCGGCCAGTTTCATCCACACCGCACACAATAAGTACTGCCATGCTGACAATTCGGCCATCTATACGAACTTTTTCATACAGTGCATCCACCCAGAGAACGGGGTACACAGTATTCGAAAGAGGCCGATTACGAAACCTATCGACCTGCCTGTTGAGTCCAGAAGTCATCTCACTGACCTGACTTCTGGACAGGTTTTCGATGCCGAGACTCCGTGCCAGCTTCTCCATCTTCCGGGTGGATATGCCCTACGAACTACCTGAATGAGCGTAGCCTCGCCGCGCTTGCGCTACGTGACGAAGAACGGGATATAGCCGCCCTGCCGCACCTTGGGAAGCATGAGATACATCGTTCCCTTGCGGGCATCCAGACGGCGGGGAGGGTATCCACTGCGATAACCGTTTCTACTGACTGCTCGTTCACTCTTTTCTCCCCCCAGCGCTGATTCACCTCGGCTTCCATAAGCTGTGTGCAGAGCAATTCCAACATACTCAGCATGGGGTTTGGCTGCGTGACACATTGCAGTAGCAATTCCGTGAGATCTATGTTATTCGTTTTGGGAGCCATTCGGATCTTTCCTTTACATGATGATTGTGTGGTAACTATTGTTTTACAGGAGCCCTAGTGGCTTGTCTATTTCCTATGTACTTTTGCGAACATCATTGTACCCCATCTCTTCGTGCAGAGCATGAGAGCGATCATGTTTCACCGTTAGCGTATCGCCTCATTGAAATCTGCCAGTGCACCTTTCTCCCTCCTCTCAGGTAGACTTTCCGGTAGATTTTACCCGTCAAAACCCGTCACGGGCAGATACCAACCGGTAAGAAAAAGTTCTGTAAAAGTACGAAAAAGCAGGTAATAATGCACAATAAAACCATCCAATTTGTTCAAACAGCGATTTCAACTTCCCTCGGCTCCACCATCACAAAAAGCCCGTAAATACGGGCTTTTTGTGTTTTTTCTTTTTATTTCCCTTTTTCTGCCGCTTTTATACGTCATAAAATTAAAATTCAAAGCAATAATATAACGCTGTTTTTCAGACAAATGCAACACGAAAAAGGAAGCATATACCCTCTCAGCTTATCGAAAAGGATTTTGTCGATGGTTGTTAGCAATACGCACGGCAGTACGCATCAAACGCATTTGCAGCGCAAATACATAAAAAGCCAGAACACAAGGTGAATGAGCCGCAGGCCAAGAGAGGGTGATCTGAACCATGTGCCTGACTCACTCTCATTTTATCGCCACACAGCGGCAGAATGAGATCAAGATCCTACGGGCTTATACTTTTTCTTGTTCATATTTGGCGTAACCCAAACATAAATTGTCGGAAAAACGAAGTTTTTCGACCATCTCAAAGAGGTCACACGCCCATTTTCCCATTTCTTGTATGTATGGTAATCCGTTCTGGGCGCTGTCACCAACCGCACCACAATCGCACAGAATGCCTCAGTCTGCTACCTCCAGCAGATTACCGGTCTCAAAGGATTCTTTGCAGCGGTACGCCGCCTGCGACACCTTGGTGCCATCATAAACGGTAACACCCGGCTTACGCCCCTGATTGATGCAGTCGACAAATTCCTTTATCTCATTCACATAAGCCTGATGCCAACGGCTGAGGAAGTCCGGATAATACTCTTCGCGCGCACCATTCCCATCTACGATTTGCAGCAGGTTTTTGCGGCCGACATTTGCGATGCGCAGCGTGCCGTGCGTGCCAATGATTTCGGTTTCCACGTTGCAGCCCGCACCGTGTGTGCGGTTGGTAAACATGAAGCCCATAGCGCCATTTTCGCACTGCACGGCTGCAGCCGCATTATCCGCATCATTCAGCTCCCGGTACAGGTCAAATTCAAACACGCCGCCAAGCCCCCAAACCTTTTTGATATCGGAACCCGTGAACCAACGAATCAGGTCGATATCATGCACGCACATATCAAGGAACTGACCGCCTGAATGCGGTGCAAACTTAAGTGTCCCCTCGATTGTTGTGCGCGGATCCTGCGTATAGGAGCGAACCAAAACGACCTTGCCGATCTCGCCGTTTTCAATGCGGTGCTTGGCTTCCGCATAGGAATCATCAAAGCGGCGCATGAAGCCCAGCATAAACACCTTGTCCGGATGTGCTTCGACCGCCCGCTCGGCCTGCTTACACTTTTCAATCGTGGTATCCAGCGGCTTGTCGCAGAACACATGCTTACCCGCATCCAGCGCCAGCTTAATATGATCCGCATGGTACATAGACGGAGAAACGATCACGATCGCGTCCAATTCCGGATTTTTTACCATCTCCGTTACATCCGTATAAGTATACGGTACGTTCAGTTCCGCTGCAACCTCTTTCACGCGCACTGCGTCCACATCACACAGGGAGGTCAGCTCCGCACCAGGTACCAGATTGGCAATATTACAGGCATGCTCATAGCCGAGACGACCAAGACCGACCGATCCGATTTTAATTTTTTTCATCGCAAATACTCCTTTACTTTTCCATCTTTTAACGATACATTTCCGGTTTTTCTATCATATTGACCGGCTCCGGCTTGCCGGTTTTGCGGGACAGCATCACCGCATCCGCAGCAACGCAGGCAGCATAGCCATCCCAAGTGCTGGGTCCGGTCAGCCGATTATTCAAAACCGCCTGCGCCCACTGCTGGAACTCGATATCATAGGCTTCGATAAAGCGCTGCGACCAATCGGTCAAAATATCGAACGAGCATTTTGCACCGGTGCGGGTCACAACAGCCGCCGGATCCGGCAGGTTGACTATACCGTTTTCGCACACAACCTGACACTGGATATCATAGGCATACGCCCCATCGGTCTGCACCTCAATATCAATGCGCTGCCCGGACTGCGTGGTCAGCATAACCATCTGCGGATTGAGCCACTCGCCCCGTGTTGCCTTGCTTTGCCGGACAGGCAGCACCTGTGCAGTCGCATATTCATCATCCAGCAGCCAGCGTGAAATATCCAGCTCATGGATCGCAACACGGGTGATTGCATAATCGGTTTCAAATCCCGGTGCCTGCGATACATTGCGGTGCGCTGCATGGATCATCAGCGGATCTCCCAGCTTACCTTCGGCAATCCGTTGTTTCATGGCGGCATAACCGCGGTCAAAGCGCCGCATAAAGCCTACCTGTACCAGCCGCTTGCCGCAGGCCAACTCTGCCTGCATGATCTTTTCGCAGTCCGCTGCGGTCTGCGCCAGCGGCTTTTCACAGAACACGTACTTTTGATGCTTCAAACATTCCAGCACATAGCCTGCGTGCGAGGGGTCCGCAGAGGTGATCAGCACCGCATCAACTTCAGGTGCAGCAATCAACGCTTCACCAGTCGCATAGCACGTTATGCCATACTGTGCGGCAACCTTTTGTGCAGCCTCCGGTACAAAATCCGCAACCGCGACTACGTCGACCTCCGCTACCAAACCGACAAGACGGCGGATATGGTCGCGGCCGATCGCACCGCAGCCGATGACACCAACTCTTACTTTCTTTTCCAT
This sequence comes from Agathobaculum desmolans ATCC 43058, assembly GCF_000701665.1. Lineage (GTDB taxonomy): Bacteria > Bacillota > Clostridia > Oscillospirales > Butyricicoccaceae > Agathobaculum > Agathobaculum desmolans. Next base: position 24,672 of record NZ_KL370812.1, read on the forward strand.
GGCAATCCATCCTTTCCTCTTTACAACGGCATCCTACCATTTCGGCTGCATTCCGTCAAACAATTTCAATTCACTATTCATATTAATTTAATATTATTTTTTGATGTTTTATGCTGTGTTTGCACAAAAAAGGACGATACTATTTGTATCGTCCTTTCATTTCCTGTCTACGCAGTAGGCATCGTGCAAAACTTCATATAAAAATAATATTCATATTGCCGATTTTATCAAATCGCTTTCGGATACCATCCGAATACACAGAATGGTTCACATCCAGCATACTGCGTTCAATTCCCACCCACGGTTCTGCGGTTCTGCACTGTTCCGCCTACACGCAACACCGTCGGCAGCAGGATGCGAGCCGGCAGATAGGTGCCGGATTCGATAAACTCGATCAGCTTACGTACAGCCGCCTCGGCCTGCGTCCGACAGCACACATCTACTGAAGTCAGGCGCGGTTCCATGATCTGTCCCATCGGATTGTAGTCCACACCGATCAGTGCTGCCTCTTCCGGCACGCGGATCCCCCTCTGCCGAAAGGTCTTCATCATCGTGATCGCCAGCAGATCATGCGCGCAAAAAAAGGCTTCCGGAAGGCTTTTGCCGCTGTCCAAATGCGCCCGGATACGCTTTTCATGATCCTCCTCGCCCCGGTCAGGCACCAGATCCAGCCACTCATCCGCCGGGCAGACCGTCAGTCCCGCGCGGCAGCAGGCTTGGCGAAAGGCAAAATACCGCTCTGAAAAAGCAATGCTGTGCAGCGGACTGCCCACAAATCCAATGCGGTGATACCCATTTTCCAACAGGAAATGCACCGCCTGATGGGCCGCAAGCTGGTTATCTTCAATAAATGTGCACACCGGGCATTCATAATACCGTGCCCCCACCGCTACCACCGGCAGGCTGCTCTGATACAGATTGCGGAATACCTCTTCCTTCATATCTCCCAGCAACAGGATCCCGCCGATCGAAGCCTGCGCCAGCCGTTCCCGTATTTCCGCAGGATCCCGCTGAAAATATTCGGCCTCCATCGCCAGCATGGTGTATCCATGCGCCGAAGCATAGCTGAGAAACAGCTGATAGAACTCCATATAAAAATACGAATCCTGCAAATGCATCCCGGTGGAGACCAGACACAGGTTGCGCCGTCCCGCCGGGCTTTTCAGCGGTTTATGATAGCCCAGCTCGCGCGCCGTGCGCACGATTTTTTCACGGGTCGCATCGCTGATATTGGACATACCGCGCAGCGCAAGCGATACGGTGTTAATGGAGACGCCGGTTTTTTCGGCAATTTGTTTTAATGTTACTTTCATATGACATCACACAAATTTATTTGTTTTATCATATTATAGATGATTTTTACAGGCAGCGCAATATCTGTTTCTGCCGGGCAGCGATAGCGCTGCATGCCGGTTCTAAAAAACCTCCCCGCAGCGCACCGCGCCGCAGGGAGATATAACCTTTATGCCTTTGATATGTACCCAGGATTCTGGACACATTAAAAATTGAATTAGGTGCACATGGATGCCTCTCTGAATTTTGCGGGAGGCATCCATTTTGTTTTCGCTTGGATTCTTTCGTTGTTGTAGTAATTTATGTAGGTGTCAACAGCCTTAGCAAACGTTTCAAAAGAGGAATACTCTTTTTCATGCCCGTAGAACATCTCGTTTTTCATCCGTCCAAAGAAGGTCTCCATGATGCAATTGTCGTAACAGTTACCCTTCCTTGACATGGATTGAATGATTTTGTGATCTTTAAGTGCCTGCCTGAAGTACACGTGCTGG
>NZ_JNJN01000045.1 GCF_000701665.1 Agathobaculum desmolans ATCC 43058
TATTACACCATCGTCAAACGTTTTACTAAACCCCATTTCCCCATTTTTAACGCCCGTTATTGCATATAGCTTATTATCAGTTAATAGCGAAAACGTAACCTGCCGCCCATCCGGAAAATGCTCAAACCGTTGCAAAAAATATGCCGGATTACTTGCATCTCTGGACGATGCGCTCACGCCCTCTTTGCCAACCGTAATAATCCCCTCAGCAACCCACCTGTCGATGCAATATGACCAAGAGCCACTATACTCTGACGCCGCACGCTGATTAACCGGATTGCCAAAATACCAGTTATCCAGCAGATTAGGATTGGTGATCTCGGATAGCCGGGTGTGGATCGTCGTCTCGTCGCTCCCAGTGACCTTGATATCCTCCCCGGTCAGCGTCACATCCGCACTGAGCGGTTTTTTGTTGATCGTGCGGGTTTGGGGAACGCGCTTTGGCAGCTCCTCATCAATCTTATCCCAATTTTTGTTCAGAACTTCTACATCGTAGAAATCTTCCGGTGTGGGCTTCTCCAGTTGCAAATGTGGTGTAAAATTAGGCATTTGGCAAAACCTCCTCCCTGATTTGTTGGTGTGTGTATTTGGAAAGCTGTGCATGTGTCAATCGCGCAACCGTCTGATGCTGATTGTAAAGCAAGCCGCACTTTCGTACGATATTGGCAGGAACGATATCCCGCAGTAGCTCCTCCACTGCATTCAGATTCCGCTTTGCTGTGAGTGCAACCTTCACCTCAAGACTGTATTCCGCCGGTGACAGCGTTAGCCGATAGCCTGCCGCCCCACACAGCGTAGCAAGCTGCTGCTTTAAGCGCCGGATAGAAAACGGCAGCTGCGCGTTGATCTTGGTCAGCACCCGAAACCTGCGCTCGTCAAGTGTATCTGTATCCTGCGGTGTCAGCCCAAATACGCGTTCGAACCGCGCAATTCCTCTTTCGCCTGCCAGAGATACGAATGAAGCATCCAAAACTTCATCTGCTGCCGTGTGCAGAGCATCCACTTCCGGCTGTTCTGCCCTGCAAATCATCGGAAACTCATAGGTTGTCAGCAGCACACCGGGCAGGTATGCGGCGAGCTTTTTCTGCATCAAACATCACCCCCTACACTCGCAAGCTGTGGAATTTCATCTTCAGCCAGTTCCAAATTCTTCGGTACACCGTTTATCGCAGTTTCTGTGATATCCACAACGCATTCCAGTGCCAGTATGCGGGTCTCGATCTGCGCAATTCGCACGATGGTTGTCGGAGTTTCTGTCCACTTCTCGCTTAATTCTTTGAAGTAAGTCCGGACAGCCGATTCAATCTGCGATTGTGCCGATGCCCACTGCCATCCCATTGCAAACGTGATATTGGTAGTAACGGCAATATCGCGATGCTGCGCCCCCATAACCGTGACCGTGTGGCCGATCGGCGCAAGTCCCAGACCCTCGCCGTGGTTCTGCTCCGGGTCGATTTCAGTCTGTACCTGCTGCACCAGCTCGCTTGACGGCGTTGTGTAATCCGACGCGATGATGACGAGCTTGACCGTCCCGCCGCCGTTCCAGACCGGATACACCTTCACGCCGCCCACGCCCACGATCGCGTTCACTTTTTCCTTGTAGTCTGCCACGTTACCGCCAAAGGCCTCGCCGTCGATCGAAGCGTAATACTTTTCACGCAACGTTTCGGTGGTGTCTCCATCCTCTCCAGGCACTATCACGCCTGTGATTTCGGCCGTCTGCAAGCCGTTCACCGTTTGGATCGGCAGCAGCGTCCCGCTGTACAGGTTGCCTGCCGTACCCAGCGTTTCCGCCTCCAGTCGATATACGCCAGCGGAAATCTTCTCAGTGACGGTATAGTTAACCTCATCGCAGTTAAACCGCATACCGGCTGTCAGTTCAAGCTCCGGTGGTGTAAATATGCCCTGCACAACCGCCGCGGTCTCACCTTGGATTGTGATGCCGCGCTCCTTGCACCGCAGGATCAAATACTGCAGACTGGCCGTATCCACGAATGTCTCATCCATCACAACGTCCAGCTCCATGTATGTCTTGGCCAGCTCGGCCGCGGCCGGGGCGAGCGCATCGTAGATTACCGACCCTTCCCGCTTGTCCACCGTATCCGGGACACGGTCGAGCATGCGGCCGAGGATGTATTCAAAGGTCATTTGGTCGGAATATTTGCCGATCATGTTACCGCACCCCCTTCCAATTCGTAGCTTGCCGAGAAGTCGCCCTGCGTGCTATGCACGGTAAAAGTCACCGCCAACCGTTCCCGGCCGGTGCGCGCAAAAGAAAAGCCGTCTACCTGCGTAATCCGGTCATCCGCGAGGAGTGCGCCCTCGATAGCCCGCCGGATACGCACCTGCAAATACGGCGTGATCCCCTCACCAAACAGCGTCTCAAGCTCAACGCCATAGTTCCACGAGTAAATCGCATGCCGGAACCGCTCGGTCTGCAATGCAAGGAATACGGCCTGCCGCATGGCTTCCTGCCCGGTCAGCATACCGGTAGACGGGTATCCGTCAAACCGTAAGCGATAGGTGCGCGTTGGCTGCTCCGCTATCTCAAAATCCGGCGGCAACCCGTCATTATATTCTGTTGGCAGCATCAGAGCGCCCCCTTCCGGTCTAATATCAGCCATTCCTGTCCGCCTTGCACCTGAATCAAAATCAGCCTTTCCCCTACCCGAAAAGACTGTGCTGTTATGCCTTGCCGGACGATGAACTTTTCTTTTCCAAATGTCCGTTTCTGATCCAAGCGAACCGTAAACGGACGGATGGACTGCACCGTACCGTAACATATCTCCATCGGCTTTTCCGCTTCATATACGCCGGCTGCGATCTGCTTGATCAGCTCCACCAAGTTACGCAAGAAACTCACCTCTTATCCCGGACAAATGCAAATCCATCGTGTGCAGGCCGTGCTCAAACGTGTGTTTTGCCCTTTCGATGCACATGTAGTTTTTAATGTCAATATCACCCAGCCCCATGCCGACCGCGACCGATGCACCCGCCCGCGCACGCACATCACCGAACACCTTTTTCATGGTAAGCTCGCGCCGGATGACGTTGTAATACTTCATCAGCACCTTGGCCTTCGCTTGCAGATCGGCGGTGGATAGCGCACTATCCAGCTTGGCGTAATGCTGCAGCACGCCCCACTTGGCTTGACTGGTCGTATCGTTCAGCACATGCACCTCGCGCTCGCCGGTATCACCATTGTCATAGGCCAGTTTGATGCGGTTATATACATCGCTGTCGATCGACGATGTGTAGCTGTAGTCCTGCGCTGTGTCCTCGTCGATGTAGATGGGCAGCAGCATGTCCGCGTAAGATTTGAGCGCCAGTTTGCCGAAATCATCGAACAGGTTGTATACCTTGCCCGTGTTGATCACGGTCAGATCGGAGGCATTCCCGAAGATGTCGAAAATCGTACCTTCCTCGATGCGCTGCGGGATTTTGTACTTGGTATCCGCCAGCGTGCCGACGATCAGACCATAGTCGGCTGCAAGCATCTTCACCAGTTCGGCATAGGTTTTGTTCTCGTAGGAGATCGTGTCCTTGTTCTTGAAGTACCGCGTCTGGTCGTAGCAGGTGACGTCGATCAGCAGGCTGTTCGACCGGCTCTTGCTGAACACATAGCCGTAGAATACATTCTGACCGTTAAACCGGAACGACACGGGATTTCCCTCGTGGAAGCTGAGCGTATCATCCTTGACGACCGTAAATTTAAGCGACGCGGGTGCACCGCTGCGCTGGGTCTCCCATGTAATTTTCCCTTCCACCACGGGATTCTGCATCTGGTTTTGCTTATTCTGGATGGTCAGCTCCGCACCGGCCTGACGATATGCAGGCAAGTCCCGCAAATCTTCTTTACGGGTGCCCGAAGCGCCGGTAACCGACTTTACCATCACCTTGGTGATCGGCTTGGATTTCTCCTCTTCCTGCTCTGCGCTGCCCGACGCGCCATCGCCGCCAAGGATCGCCGTACCGTATCGGACACCCCAGTTGTTGCACTCCTCGTTCGAGGACATGAGCAAATCGAAGTGGTACACGCCGTTCTCGATCTGGATCGCGCCGCCGCGGTCGTTGACTGTATAGGTCACGCCGTCCAAACTGGTGCCCGTCCCCTTCACGGTCACCTTCGTGTCAAATGCCACCGAGGGCGGCGCGGCACAGGTGCGTTTGGAGGGATCAAGTGGCTTTCCCAGTGCATCAAGGAAGCCGCCCTCCATCGCGTTATCCGCCGGATAGTAAGCGGTGAACATGGCCTTGACCGTATTCACCACCCCGCTTCCACCCGTGCCTGTGTAGTTTGCGGTGGTGTCGCTGTCCTTCACATAATTCTGCGGATTGACCGGCGAACCGTTTTTGTGCATTCCAAAGTGCAGATGGCAGCCGGTCGACGATCCCGTTGTACCGACGGCAGCTATTTTCTGTCCCGCCTTTACCTTTGCACCGTTTTTTACATATAGCGCAGAGCAATGACCGTAGAAGCTCATCAGACCGCCGCCATGATCTATGCTGATGTAATTGCCATAGCCGCCGTTCCACCCCGACATCGTCACCGTGCCGGGACCAAACGCCAAAATCGGCGTGCCGGATGCAGCAGCCAGATCAATACCATCATGGAACTTTACACTGCCGTAGATTGGGTGCACGCGGTTGCCATATCCGCTGGACACATAACTGTACCCCGGGCAAGGCCATACATATTTACCCATGCCGCACCCCCTACGACGGCAGCCGCAGCACGGTGCCCGGGTAGATCCACCAGCCGTTGGAACTGCTGGCGCGTCCGTATTTCTTAGCGGCGGCTTCAATAACATCCTTGTTCAGAGCGTAAATCTCCGTCTGCCGTGCTCCGTTACCCAATTTCACGCGGGCAATGTCCCACAGGTTGTCCCCCTGTTTTACCGTGTAATCGCCGGTCTTGGGTGCGGTGGTGGTTTCACGCTTTTCCGTTACGGTTGCTGTGGTCTTGGATTCTGCTTTTTTGAATGCAATCGTTTTTGTGCCGTATTCCCGATACTGCAAAAGCTCGATTTTAGCCATCACATCCGTGCCGTACCGGTCTGCATCCTCGTTCAGCTCGTATACCTCAAGCGATACCTGCATGGACGTGGAATCCATCAGCAGCCTGCCAGTATCATCCGTGCGGATCACATCGAACACAAACGGCTGGCACTTGGTTTTCAGCAGCTCGAGCTTGTCCATGTAATAATGTGCATCACAGAAGCCGCTTTCATATTGTGCAAACGGATACGGGTGGTTGGGCAGCAGTGCCGAAAAACTGATTTTAGATAGTCCCGGCAGCTTTAGGATATTGATCTGACCCTCATTTACCAGCGTTACGGTTTTATTCTGGTTGACTGTTTTCAGCGTGAGTGCGGACGGTGTTACCGGAAGGAGCACCCCATCCATATAGAATTGATACATCAGATATGCACCCCTTCCGCCGCGATCGCCATCTGCTCAGACACCTTAGCCTCCAACAGATTCACCACACCGTCAATGTCCATCTCCGAAGAGATCGTGTTGTTGTTCACCATTTCAACGCGGATTTCGGCGGTCGTGTATTTGTTGATCTCCTGCCGCTCTGCGATATCGCGCAGCAGTTTAAGATCCTCGCTGGACATTTCCATATCATCAGCGATCTTGCCGGTGTTATCTGCAATATCTGCCAGCAATCCTTCTGTCGGGTTCACGCCAATACCGCTGGTATTCATCTTCTCCGCAATACTGTCCTGCAAATTGGCGCCCCAGTTGTAGCCGGTATTATATGCTACATCGTAGTCAATCGCTTCCTTGCGTTGAACGAACTCCTTCCAACCAGATTCATCCTTGATCTGCTGAATGCGCTGGCTGTAACTGTCATAGAACTGATCCAGACCGCTGGTGATATTGATCTCAACCCCGGGAATCTGGTTAATCAGGCTTTCAATCGCCCGCACCATGCTGCGCACAACGCCAACTACACGCTGATTCAGCTGTAAAAATAAGATTTCGATTGCAGCAATCGGATCATTGAACACATTGCCAATAAAATTGCAAAGGTCTGCAAACAGATTCCATACTGGCAGATAAAACGTGTTGTAGATGAATGCGCCTGCCACAGCAAACGCGCCGGTGATAACCCCAAGCGCCCGCACGGTTGTATTGCGCGCCTTGTTCATCGCACCAACAACCGCAAATATCACGCCTACCAGCACCAATATCAGTGCGATTACCACGCCAATCGGACTGGTTGCCCATGCCGTATTAAGTAACACCTGCGCGGCTACCCACAGTCTCGTAGCACCGGCGCAGATATTTGCCCAGTTTGCCAATAGCGCCAGAATCCCCACCGCACTGCCGATTCCGAGAATGAGCGGGGCAATAACTTCAAGATTGTTTGCCAGCCAGTTGATACCGTCGAGCAGCGGCTGCAGCGCCACAGTAGCCAAGGTCGTTGCCTGCGTCCAAACATCTGCCCACGTCATCGGGATACTCTCGAACCGCGCATTTGTTTCGTCTGCGGCATTGATCACGGCGTTTTTCACAATATCTGCTGTGATCTTACCTTCCGAAGCAAGTCCGCGCACTTCACCAACTGTTACATCGAGGTAATCCGCAATAGACTGAATAATGGTTGGTGCCTGCTCAAATACCGAGTTAAGCTCCTCACCACGCAGCACACCGGCACCCATAGCCTGCGTTAGCTGTAGCATCGCAGCCGCCTGCCCTTCCTGCGAAGTACCGGCAATCTTGAACTGCTTGTTCAGCTGCTCCACAAATGCAACCGTTTCTTCACTACTATTAAAAGCATCGCCCGCAAGCAGACCCATCTTCGAAACTGCTGCTGCGGTATCCGTGTATACTCCCCGCGACCGCACAGCCGACTGATAGATCATCTCTTGCAGCTCTGCGGTAGTCTGCAAGCCGTCGTTCATCAGGTTCAGGCGGGCAGTCGTTTGCGTCAGCTCATCCGACATACTAACAATGCCCTTGACCATCTGCGAGCCGATGACCGCCGCACCGATCCGTTTGAGTGATCCCAGCAGATTGTCTGCCGGCGGCTGTGCATTCTGCATCCTGTCCGCCAGCTGCGTAAATTCGTCCGACACGCCCTGAAGCTGGGTTCTTACCGCGCCCAGCTCGGTTTGCAGGCGGTCATAAATATCTGTCGGGACAGACTGCTCTGCCAAACCCTGCATGCGCTCGAACCGCTGATTGACCGCATCCATGCGGGAGGCGATCCGCTGCAGGGCGGTGCTCATGCTGTCCCGGAGCTGTAAAGTCTGCGATACTGCCATGATCCGTCACCGCCTTTCTACGTGCGTCTTTTGGCTGCTTCGATCGCCTTCTTTTCGCTGTCAACCCGCACCAGCGTAGATGCGATGATAAACACGCGTTCTTTCAATGGCAGATTCAAGAATTCGGACGGCAAAATATGAAGCTTCTGCAAGCAGAAATGCACCACAGAAGCCTCTAAATCGCCGTCCAAAATCAGTTTTTTGCTTCTTCCACCATGTCACTGATGCTGTAATCAAAGCCGCAGGACTGTGTAAGCTTATCCAGATACGCATTGTACTCGCCCGGAACGCACAGCAGCTTCACAATAAGATCCTCTGCACACTTCACCCCGTAGCTGTCCTGCAGCTCCGCGTCATCAAGGTTAGGATATACTGTGCACGCGGCCGCCAATTTGCGTCCGTACAGCGCGGTATCTACCACCTGCCGATATTGGTTGCGCTTGCCGGGAATCGGCACCTGCTTCGTGCAGTCCTGCTGGATCAGATCATTCTCATCGCTGGAGATGCAGCGCACCTCCCACGTTTCCGGTTTGCCGTTTTCATCGACAAAGCGATCGGATACGACCAGCTTGATATTTTCCGGTTTCTTGGCGTTCTGTGCCATAAATGCGGATAATCCGCCCATAATAGATATCCTCCCTTACTCCATGCCTTCAAGCATATTGAACGACTCCGGCATATCCCAATCGTCAAATGTGCCGCTGATCTCTTCGTTCAGCAGATCGTCATCTGCGTTGAACTTCGCCAGAATAATCTTATCGAGCAGACAGCCGGTATGCGTGATCGTCTGGCGCCCCGCCGCCGAGGACGGGTCCTCATTGGCAACCTGAATTTCAAACGGCATCAGCTCTCCGGTTTTCTTATAACGCAAGAACCATTTGCGGAACACCGACTGGTTAAAGTGCGCCGTACCCTTCCATGTACCAGACCAACCCGCCGGCTTTTTGCCCTTTCCGGTGCGGCCGAGGATCGGTACGTCGATCAGATTGATGGATGCAGACGATTCGAAATCATACAGCTGCATCATTTTGTAGCGGTTGCCGTCGAGAGTGACGTAGCACTCAGCCAGAGAGCCGGAAACCGCATCATTCGCATTCATTGTGGGATTCATACCGTACTACCCTCCATTCCAATGATCACCTGCATGTACAGCTGCTCCATCGCCGAAACCGGCTGCACATGATCCTCCACCGCAACCGCCTTGCGGCTGTCGCCCGGTGCAACCTTGATATGCTCGCTGTCAAAGTTCTCGATCGCACGGATGGTCTGCAGCTGATTGTGGTGGGAGACAATATCCTGCCACAGGCTGACACGGCCGGCCGCATCGTTCTGCACCTTGCCCAGATACTTGGTATTGAAGATGGACGCAATATCGTTCGCGATCTGATCCAGCACACGAACCACCTGATTGCCTGTGAAATCAGCAGACTTGGTATCGGTCACACTGACAAAGGTGTTGATGTCGGTCAGGACGCGCACCTCGTCACCTACACGGTGGAACATCAGCTTGCCGGACTGAATCGCCTTCTCCAGTTGTGTCTGGGTAAAGTCCACATTCGGCGTGTATTCGCCGGTGTAGGTCGCGTTGGTCAGGCTCTTGTTGACCGCACAGGCTGCCTCCGCGCCCACTGTCCAGTAAACCATGGACGGGTCTGCATCCGCACCCACAAGTCCGTTTTCAACGCTGATCACACCCTCGTAATCCGCTTCGGGATACCGGAACAGAACTGTCTGGAACTTTACGCCCTGCTCATCGCGCATACGCTTCGTAAAATTCGCAAACAAACCCTTAACCGTCTTATTGGTCGTATCACAGCCCATCATATTAAAGCTGTACGGCTCGATCTTGTCCAGGTAGGTCTGGTATGCCGCATCCTGCACCGTACCGTTCGTGCCACTGGTGAGCGCGATGCCTGCGGATACCGCCAGTGCCTCTGAGCCCTTCCATGTAACATAGTCGTTCGGCTGCAGGTCGGATACTGCCCTTACTGCCTTCTGGATGTCCACCTGCGTTGCGCCGATGTAGGTGGAAACATCGTATACCTCGTTGGAGGTCTCCTCAAATGCCTCGTTCTGCGCAATGACGATCTTCAAGCTGTTGCCGACCGTACCCGGATATTTTGCTTCCGCGTACTGGCAGGACGCCTTTGTGCCGCCCGTATTCAGCCGGAACACATGCAGGGTCTGCGCGTTCGCAAAAATCTCCCGCAGCGGGCGCAGTGCATCGTCCGTATAGGCGTGGCCGAACAGCTTCAGGCTGTTGCGCTGAAAGTCTGCATTTTCGACCGTAAACACCTCGCCCTCCGGCCCCCAGTCCAGACTGAGCGGGAAGGTCGCGGTGCCGCGGTCGGACAGCGTAGCTGATGCCCGCGACGCAGACACAAAATTGATGTACGCGCCGGGCAGCAGCTTGTTCTGCACATGGTATGTGCCGCCACCAAGTGCCATAGCTATTTCACCTTTCCTTTCATAAAATCATTCATAAGCGCATCCACCTCATCGTAGGTATAGCGCTGTTCGTCTTCAAGCAGCACGCCCAGCAGGTCGCGCCGCTCACGATATCTGTCAAACGTCAGAAGCTGCTCCTTCGTGAATGAAGGTGCTTCCGGCGTTTTCGGTTCGGTTGTCGTTTTTCGTCTGGTTGCCATATCAGCCCTCCGTTTCGGTGTCGATGCCTGTCTCGAGCTGCAAGATCTCCATCAGATATTCCGGTGGGATCTCCCGCACAAACTGCCGGTAGCTGACAAAGAAGTGCAGCACGTCATCCGTGATTTCCCAGCTAAGGTTCGTACCGCGCAGGCTGGCCAGCTGCCGCAGCAGGAATATCAGCGTTCCCGCCATCGCCCTGCACTGCTCACGCGGGCGCTCCCCCGCCGGAAAAAAGCGCACATCGAAGTGCTGCACGATTTCCGTCCGATGATTGGGGTACGGCGTGATGTCCGCGGTCAGCTGATGGATCGCAAAACAGGGCTCGGCAAAGCCCTGCTCGATGGATTCTGTGTATACATCGTACTGCGCTTCCGGATACTGCACACGCAGCGCATTGCGGATTTCCTTTACAACGTCAATCATGTGCCGCACCTCCCTCTAACAGTCTTCTCACAAACTGCCGTGACCGCTTTCCAATCACCTCGGGCGCAAGCCATTCTATTTCCATCAAAGACAGCCGCATCATAAAAAATCCTTCGCTCCATCCCACCGTATTGCCGCTTTTAACAACGCGATGTCCATTTTCAACCCACGGCGCGTACGCCGTGTTATTATAAATCTCGATTTCGAACACATCACCGCGCTGCCGCACTTTCGTGATGAACCAGCCCCGGCGCAGTTGTCCGGTATCAACCGGCGTTTTCCGCTTGGTGCGGCGCAGCAGCATATTTCCAAGCTCTTGTAATACCTCACGGGTAAAACGTTCACTTGCCTTGGTGTCGACGGCAGACCGAAAGCGATCTGCCATTGCCCTAAATTCCGAGAAATCACAACTTCCCCAGCTTGCCATTAGGCGCACCCCTTTCGCGTGACGGACAACTGCTGATGCGTCGGGTAGGCGATACCCTCTCCGCTGTACCGCAGCGCGTAGGTCACGCCGTACTGCGTCACCGTGATCCGGCAGCCCGCGGGAATTTCCAGCTCAGGCGCACAGAAAACCGTGCCCTGATAGCCGATCTCCCCTGCGTCCTCGCCCCGCGCCCCATTCGGTGCACCGGAAAAAGAGAGCGCACATGGCACATCCGCATACAGCACGGCATCCGGCGTAACAACGGTTTCGCCATCTACATTCGTCTTGCGGCTGCCCATAACGGTCATCACACCGTCATAGGTCAGCTCGAGCCATTTGCGTTCCAGCTCAGGATTGCCCAGCATGCTGTCACCTCCGCATCTTTCGGAAAGCGTTCAGCTGCACGCCGTAGTCCGTCAGGAAGTCGCCCGAGGAGACAAGCTGCGCCATCTGCTCGGCAACCGATGCGAAAGAATAGGACGTATCGCCACGCGACACGCCCTTGACCACCGGCTGCATTTGTTCTGCGTCCAGCTGTGTACTGTTGTAAAGACCCCGCACCATCATAACCGCCGTATGCAGCAACTGATCCGGTACTTCCCTCAGATTACAGTAGTTGCAGATCTCCTCGATCACCAGATCGCAGGCAAAATCAAGCGTCTGCTCCGCCGCCGCCGGAAGCAGTACTTTCACCTTCGCCAGCAGATTTTCCTTCGTCATCCTTCCTGCCCCGCTTTCCGGACGGCTTTTTCATGGATTCGCTTTCCGCGATCTGCTCCACCTGAAAGCCGCGTCCCTCACACCATGCCGCAAGCCATGGATCATCGGTCTTTGCCTCGCCGTTCACAAACGACAGCGAGGCAAACCGCTCATTATAGCCCTTATCCGTTTTGATTTTGTACATCCGTGCCACCCCTTACTTGCCCTTACTTAATCTTGAAGTTGCGCAGCACACCGGCCGCACGGGTCTTTTTCAGCACCGTGGCCGCCACCATTTCCACATCGCCCGACTTGACCGCACCGGCCGTGGAGAAGTCTGGCAGGGTCGTGTTGATGATCTTACCGCCTGCGGGGGATACGGCATGGAAGCCGTCCAAACCGAAGCGCACAGCGTACAGGTCGGTCAGACCGGTGACGGACGAACCGCGCGTCACGATCGGCACCACCGGCACCTCTGCGGAGCCGTTGTAGTAATACTTCAGATCCACCAGCGGAATGCCGTTGTAGGATTCGATCGTGCGGCCAAACGCATCCTCGCCATGGGTCAGATAACCGGCGCGGCGGGCGCAGGCCTTCAGCTTGGTGATCAGCGCACCGTTTGCCATCAGCATGGTCGGCGTGCCGTCCAGCTCTGCAAGCAGACCGTCAATGCTGTCCAGAACCAGTTTATAGTTCTCATCCACCTTGGCGGCCGTGCTCAGGTCGATCGCGGTGTCCGCGCTCTTGTTCAGCTCGGTAGAAGTCCCGACAAGCATCTTGTCCAGACCGTCAAAGCCCGCGCTGCCCTTGTCGCCGTTGATGGCGGTGTTGTGGAACAGGTTGATCGTCGCTGCGATCTTCTGCTCGAGCTGGAACTGCACTTCACTGATCTGGCCGTTGGTGGTGTTTGCGATCACGCGGTCTACCTGGAACGAACCGCCGAAGATCTTCAGCTCAACGGTTTTTTTCTCACGATCCGCTTCCTTTGCGGTATACTCAGCGTTGATCTCACGGAATGCCGCGGTCGAGGGCGTTTTCAGCTGCGTATAACCATAGGTCAGCGTGCTGCCGCCGGTACCGGGCGAAACCGAGTTGTCGAAAGTCAGTGCATCGAGCAGCATAGACCCTCTGCGGAAATTGTCGATGACCGTCTGGTCAACGTGGTCAGCCATACCGACCTTTGCCTGTGCAAGTGTTACGGGCATTTGTCATCTTCCTTTCTCATGCCGTATAGTGTTCTGCAAGCGCACTACCTAAATCGCTTACAGTGTTGGGTTTTCCGCCTCCGGCGGGATGATATCCAGAGCCGCCGTTGGAACCATCTCCCCCGGCTGCACCCTTGCCGTTATTTCCGTCTCCGCCATTTGCATCTTCAAACAGCCAAGACTTGTCCTTTTTCAGACTCTCCACCTGTGCATCCAGACCGGTTACCTTGCCGTCCTTGTCGATCTTGATCTCATCAAGCTTGAGTGCGGCACGGGTCAGCTGCGGATCACGGGCGTGTGCTGACACCAGCGCAAGATCAATCGCCGCATCACGGCGGATATTAGCCGTATCGGTGTCGTACTTAGTCTGAAGATCCTTGAGGTCATCCTCCAGCTTCTTGGGGTCCTTGCCGTCCCACGCCTTGGCCGCCTCGCGCAGATCCCTGATCGTAGTGTTCGCTGTATCAAGCTCGCGCTGCTTGGTTTCAAGGTCTGCCTTGGGCACATACGCGCCGCCGGCGGCGTTGACCACCTCGAAGCCCGCCTGCTTCGCCGCCTCGGAAAACTGCTCCCACGTCAGCGCACCGGCTTCAAATAATGTCTTCAAAAATTCCATTTCTGCATGTCCTTTCTTGGTTTTGGGTATGAAAAAACCACCCTGACTTTCGTCTTGGTGGTTTCATCGTTTTGTTTTTGCATGACAAAGGCACTCCGTTACCGAAGCGCCCTCGTCGAAGTTTCTGGTATTTTGGTGGGTGTGCCCCTTCCCACATTTCTTTTGACCCAAAGGGTGCGTAGCAGCACAATCTCTACTTCAAAATACCACTTATCTGTATGTGTATTATAGCATGATTATTCTTTTTTGTAAAGCATTTCGCTTTTATTCATAAGCTTCTGCAAATTCTTATCTCTAAGCCGATAAAAAGTCATAATCGAGTTTTTCCGATCCGCATCATCAATGTCCAACGCCAATCTGGTAACTACATTCAAGTTGGTTTCAGGGAGACCCTTTATCATAAAAACCGTTCCCTCATGTTTTTCATCGACCAATACTATATCCGGATCAAGCGCCGACGCGGCACCATACTTCTCGAAAAATTCAACATCTTCTGGATGGCGCTGACGAATATGCTCTAAACGCTCATCCATGATAATCAATTCTTTGGTCTGCAATTTGCCGAAGCGTTTTTCCAGATAATCCGCCTTCAGTTCGCCCAAAGATCGATAAGTTGATTGCTCATTGTCCACCGATTTTTCCCCATTCTCCCCTGTCTTTGCTTCCATTATAGCAGATTTTGTCGATTTATCAACCATATCCCCATCGACATATTTCTTATGCCACTCAGCATAGGTCATGCCCTGCTCGACAAGCTCTCTTTTGCCGGTAACCGGATTGCGTGCCGCACGCGGACCGTCCATGTCAAATTCAGTCACCGGCACGGTCGTGCACCGGCACCGCGGATGCAATGGCGGGTAATTTACACCCGTCTCACGCTCTGGCAAACGGAAGCTCTTGCCATCCATCGCCCTGCAGGTGGGGCAGGTCTTTAAGTCGAGCGATGCGTCAAACTGATATTCCCCCACGCCGGTTTCCTCATAGCCCTTAGCCGTGGCCTGCGCCGCCATGTGCGCACTTTCTGTCTGCACCAGTGTTTCGGCACGCCGCTCCGATACCCCCATCCGCTCCGCAAAGCGTTTGGTGGTCTTTTGCAGCGGCTCACCTAACACAAAGGCGCGGGATAATTCCTGTTTCAGTTCGCGCAGCAGCTTGTCCCGATCTGCCCAGATACGAGAGGAAAAGTCACTGTCAAGCCACGGCTGCGCAAGGATATGTTCCAATAGCTCAGTGTTGATCCGCGCGAATGATGTACGCACCGCCGCCTGCTGGCTGACTGTATACACGGTCTGGTAATAGGTATCTGTGTAGACCTCCGCCAGATGGTCATGCAGTTGTTCTTCCTGCGACTGGAACAACGCTTGAACGCGCAGTTCAAGCTGCGTTTGCAAGGCCTGTAAGCGCGAGACACGCGTGCGCAGATAGATTTCATTCAGCTCTTTGTCATAGCCGCCCGCGATCGCTTTGGCGCGGAACTCATCGAGCGACATACGGAAGTCTTCGAGCTCAGCATCCTTCAGCAGCCGACGCGCCTCCGCCATGCTGATACTTTCGTTCTGCGCATAACGGGCGTAGAATACCGCGAGCTCCTGATCCAGTTCATGCAGGATGCGCTTGTACTCACGCGCAATATCCTGATTCAGCTTCTCATCTGCCTGTATCTGTCGCTCCGCCTGCTGCAAGGTGCGCTTGCGCCAATAGGCGCTGTTTAATTTACTCGCTGCTGTTGCCATCGTCCGGATCACCGCCGTTCAACCGGAACCGGAACTGCGGCTGCTGTTCTGCTGCGGCATCCTGCTCCTTTTTCAGCTGTTTCTGCTCGGCCTCCGCATCTTCTACCCACGGATGATTCTTGATCACCGTCTGATCGGAAATCACACCAACCGATTGCGCAGCGATCTGCGCCGTCTCCAAATCATTCTGAATCGCATTGCGCGTCCATGTCTGGATGATCTTCGCTGGCTCTGCCATACCGGATACCCGGCAGGCGGCGCGTACCAGCTCCGCAAAGCCGGTGCGGAACTGTGTCTCCATCTGCACGGCTTTAAGCTCCAACAGGCTGTACAGGTATTTGAGTGCGACACCCGAGCTATCCCCAAACTGCTCCGGATCCGGGTCCACGCCCATACCGGATACAAATATCTGCTTGCGGATGCGGTCCAGAAACGCGCCCCGCGCCTCATGCGGGATCTCTGCGCGGATCGTATCCACCCCGCCGTCGCCCTCTACCTTGATGACCTTGGACTGCTTCAAATCGCTGAGGAATTCGGTTTTCCCTTCGCCGCCGTAGTTTTTGATGACGAAGATGACCTCCTGCACATCCTCCATGTCGTTTGCAAAGCCGGAAACGACCTTGTCATACGCGTCGATCAGATCCTTGTAGAGCGGCAGGTCATCGGTGTGCTGTGCGTTGTTGTAAAACGGGATAAACGGCACCGCGCCCAGACCGTGCACCAGCTCCTGACCGACTTCCGGATAATTAAAATAGGCATAATTGCCATAAGCGTTCTGCCGGTAGAAACGCACGCGGGTATCGTCCCAAAATTCGCACACCTGCACGTTTTGCCCCTGCTTCGGTTCCAATGTGGTATAGCACCGCAGGACACCTATCAGCTCACTGTCCAGCGTTCCGGAGTAAACCGGCACGATCTGCACCGGGTCTACCGTGTGGTACCGGAATCGTCCGTCTGCGCCGCGCCAGTAATGCAGCCAGCCGACCGATGTGTTGCTGGCGTCAATGCCGAGCTGCATTGCCGTGGCCGTATACTGATCCCCCAGCAGGGCGGCAACGCCCGCATTGGCTGTCTTATCCCCCAGATCGAACAGCGGCGGATAGGACAGCGCATAGCTTACCTTCTGTGTCACCAGCAGGTTATGCCAGTTGTGCGAAATCCGGTTGTCCGCCAGATGCAGCGGATTGCCCAAAGCGGCCTCGGTCTCTGACTGCCGCTGCACAACGCTGTTGTCATCTTTGATCCGGTTATGATTGGCAAAATAATTACGCGCCTCTTCCGCGCGCTTGATAAACTTCCGGTGCCCGTCCAGCAGGCATCGGATCGTTCTGCTGTTCACTTCCAAACGCTGACGCCTCCCTTCCTGTTAAACTGCTCCGCGACACCCGTTGTAGCATCCGGCGCGTCATCGTGCGCATTTTTACCTTCTTTTTGATAGGACTGCATTGCTTTTGCGTATTCTGGCCACCGGTCACGCCAGTTTGCCGGAAAATAAATATGATCCTGCACCCACGTTGCGTTGGTGAGGATCCGTGCGATCTTGTTTTCACTTTGGTGGAACCACTCGATGCGGCAGCGGTTGGTGCCCAACGCACGCAGCTCCCGCTCCACGTTGCGGGCAAAGCCGCGACCACCGTTGTTGCTCTCGATGCGGGCCACATTACAGCTGTGCGCCGCGAGCCGCCGCGCTGTTTCCGGTTCGGTGACCTCCATCGGTGCCTTGGTGTAGTACACGTCCAGCACATAGGCCTCGTGGTTGTACTCGCCGTAGATGATCGAGCACAGAAAGTCGCTGCCCTGATCGGCGGTGTCCGTGTAGTTGCTAATGCGGGTAAAGAGCGGCTTGCCGTTTTCGTCCCGCGGGATATCGGTGTAGGTCTTAAAGCTGCTGTACAGCCTGCCCTTGAGATCGATCGGCTCCTGCTGGTAGTTCGCGGACGCAATTTCCTCAGACATGGTACGCACTTTGTCATCGTAGTCCGCGTGGGTCAGTACGGCGTCACATAGCATCGTACCGTCGTCCTGTAGTGCTTTCATCGTGATGTGCTCCGCGTCCGGCCAATGTGTCAGTGCGCGGCCGGCCAAGTCGTTCGTCGCCCAGCGGGTCATAATGATGATAATTTTATAGCCGGTCTCTGTTCGGGACAGCATGGTGTCCGTAAACCACTGCCACTGCTTTTCAAGGACATTCTCGTTGAACGCTTCCTCGGCTTTTTTGATCAGGTCGTCGATAATCAGTTTGCGCGCGCCGAAGCCGGTTGCCGTACCGCCGGGAGAGGTTGCCAGATAGCTGGCATACTGCCCTTCCAGCGCCCACTTGCCTGCGGCCGCCTCGCCGTACTTGATGCGGGTATCCGGGAAAATGTCCGAGAACACCGTGCGGTTCGGGTCGAACTTCTCCTCCGCAATGCCATCCCGCACCGAGCGGGCAAAGGTTGTGGACAGCGTTTCGTTGTAGCTGCCGGTCATGATCTGCTCGCGGGGGTCACGTCCGAACAGCCACTGGGACAACAAAACCGCCGTGCGACTCTTGCCATGGCGCGGCGGCATATTGACGACCAGCACCTTGCGATCACCCTCGCAGAACGCCTGCAAACGAGTACAAAGCTCTTTCAGGTACGGTCGATCCTCCCGATAGAAGTCCGGCGCCATCAGCTTGCAGTACGACCAAAACTCGCGCTTCGCAAGCTCCATCCGAGCCGCGCGCCGGATTGCAGGATCAACCATCCGATCCCGCCAGCTTCCGCAGCTCCTCGGTCGTCAGGCCGGCAAACGGGTTTTCAATTCCGATCGCACCTGAGTGTTCAAGCTGCTGCTTGTCCCGCCATACCGCAGACTTGCGGTTCTTGAGCCAGAAAATCTGCGCGGTCACGTCCGGCGGCACGTGCTTGACCGTCTGCGTGGTTTTGACCGACTTTTTCCCGTTCTCCTTGCTGACCTCGACGCGCTCTTCCGTGTATTCATAGCCGAGCGCACGCTTGAGCAGCGCGTTCTCGACCTCAATGTCTACGACCTCCTTGCCCCTTTTTAAGGCCTCAGAAATCTCAGGATACTTGTTTTTCCAGTCATACAGCGTTGTTGCCGTGATGCCGATCTTGTCGGCCAGCTGCTCATCTGTCAGCCCGTCGCGTGCCCACGCTTCCAAACGGGTGACCCCGTCCGGCGTGAGCCATTCCTGATATTTGCCTTTCGCCATGGGAGCACCCCTCCTTTCGGGCAATAGAAAAGCACCCTCAAACGAGAGTGCCTTTCCGGATTTGGAGATAAAAACATGGATAGATGTTGGTTGCAGAGGCCGGATTCGAACCGGCGTTATCGAGGTTATCGAGCCTCGCGAGCTTCCGCTGCTCTACTCTGCCATATACCCGCCCCGCGCTTGCAGGACGGGTAAAAAAGAGGGAAAGAACGCGAAAAGCAGAATGGGTCTTCATCCACACCCCGCATCTTCACAATGCCATAATACCATAGAGCCTATATGACATTCTATGACGTCTTTATTCCATGCCCGTGATTGTACGAATTTCGCACAGAGCCTGTCCATGTAACCTCATGACCTGCCGCCACGAATACTGCATCTGCACGGCGACCTCCTCCCACGTCTTATCGTTCACATAATACTCGGTCAGCAGCGTCGCCAGCGTGTTGTCCTCAACCTGCCCGATCACCTGCAATATCTCAGCGCGTACTTGTTCCAGCTTCTCGATTTGCCGGTCAACAGACAGGCTGAGCTCTGCATAAGCCGCATGCTTGTCCGCCGGCTCTCCCCCGGAAACATGTTCACCGCCACTCACCACGACAGAAGTTGCACGAGCAAATGCCTGCTCCTTGCTGGTCTGCAGGGCACGCAGCCGTCCGCTCATTTTCCGCGCACGGATCAGCCATTCCTTTGCCGTCATACTCATGACTATATCCCCCTCACGCTGTTGACCGTACTTGCTCGATGCGGGCCTTAATGCTCTCCAGCAGCATATCCTGCGTATCCGCCTTACCCTCCAGCGCACTGACCACATCGTGATCCACGCTGCCGTCCACCAGCAGATGGTGCACGATCACCCTTTCCGTCTGTCCCTGCCGGTGCAGACGTTTATTGGCCTGCTGGTACAGCTCCAAACTCCACGTCGGGGTAAACCAGATCACATGATTACCACCCTGCTGCAGGTTAAGTCCATAGGCTGTGCTCGCCGGATGCGCCAGCAGGATGTCGATCTTGCCGGCATTCCAATCGTCCTCGTCAGCGGGACCGCCAAACACCCTGACGCACAGCCCGCGGCACTTCTTGTGCAACGCGTCCAGAATACGATCCCGCTCGTGCTGGAAGGCGTAGAACACCAGCGCACTCTTGCCGTTTAGGCTCTCGACCAGCTCCAGGAACGCTTCAACTTTGCAGGTGTGTATCACCTGCGGCTGATGATCGGCGTTATACACCGCACCGCCGGCAAGCTGCAGCAGTTTGTTGGTCAGCACGGCGGCCGTGTCTGCGGTGATCGTATCCTCAGCGACCTCCAGCAGCATATCGCGCTCCATCGTGTTATATGCCTTCCGTGCTTTTTCGTCCAGCATAACCGGCGTGGTGACCTCGACACACTCTGGCAGCGTGAGATAGTCGTCCGCGCTCATGCTGATGCAGATATCGCCGATTAAATCCTGCACCGCTTTTTCGGTTCCCATCTTCGGCTTGTAAGTAAACACCCGTTCTGCGTTACGCTTGTCCGGCAGAAAATAGCGCTCCCTGAAGCCCCCAATCGTTCGGCCTAATCGCGCACCCTCATCAAGCAAATACAGCTGCGCCCACAGGTCGATCAGATTATTAGGGGCGGGCGTGCCGGTCAGCAGCACGATGCGATGGATCTTTGGCCGGACACGTTTCAGCGCCCGCCAGCGCTTCGTGCTCTGGTCCTTGAAGCTGCTGCTTTCGTCGATCACCACCATGTCAAACGGCCAATCGTTGCGATAATAATCCACCAGCCACTCCACGTTCTCACGGTTGATCACATACACGTCGGCCGGCCTGGCCAACGCCCGCTCACGTTTTATGCGGCTGCCCAAAACGGTAGAGATACGGAGGTCTTGCAGGTGGTCCCACTTTTCCGCCTCCCGGCTCCACGTCGCCTCCGCCACCTTCTTTGGGGCAATAACCAACACCTTGCACACCCAAAAGCGATAATACTTCAGCTCCCTGACCGCAGTCAACGTCGTAACTGTCTTGCCAAGGCCCATATCCAGAAAAAGGCCTGCCGCCGGCAGCTCCAGCAGCTTGCTGATGCAAAGCTTCTGGTAGTCATGTGGTACAAATTCCATCGTTTTTCACCTTCTCTACAAAACAGTCCACCTGTTCTTTACTGTCAATTACCTCTACCCGAAAACCAAGGGACTTGAGTGTGCCGATCTGGTGGATCTGCAACGGCCGTGGTGCTGCCCCCGGCGCTTTCAATTCCACAAATACCACCCGGCCGCCAGGAAGGCATACCAGCCGGTCAGGCACACCATCGTTGCCGGGGCTGACAAACTTATAAGCCTTTCCGCCAATAGTACGCACTCGGTCTCGCAGGTATTTTTCGATGTCCTTTTCTCTCATAAAATTGGCCCTTTCTCTCTCGCGCATGCGCGTGCGCGTGCGCGCACGTGGAAATTTTATTTTTTTGCGGGCACAGGGGGAAACTATATTTTTATTACCCTCTATTACCTCTATATTTTAATTCAATAGAAAAGATTGTAACATTGTAACACTTACTGTGTTAACTGTCTTTTTGTTATACAAATTCACGCTAACAACATATTTTTGTTGCATAGCGTTCGTTACAAATAACTGTTACAATCTAAAATAAGATTGTAACTTTGTAACCCTGAATTTAGATTGTAACGCCTACTTTGTAACGACTTTTTCGAACCCTCGTTGAAGTTTACAGTAGCCAAACCGCGCTGGATTTTTCATGCGCTTCCATCCCGGCAAAGCTGCTACGATGCTGTTGATCTCCGATGCATCGCTGTTCTTGATAAATCGAGGATCCCCATTCATCGCCTCGCACCAAATCTCCAGTGCGCATACCCTCGTCCGAGGTACCAACTCGCCGGTATACTGCGCCGCCCCCTGCCAGTACATAACCCGCTGCTCCAGCTTCCACGTTGACCAATCTACAGGAACCGGCTGCTCGAGGAAGTCCTCGATGATACCTTCCTTTACTGAGACCTTACGGTGTTCCTCCTGCCGCTCCCGCGCCTCCATCTCAACGGAGCCCGCCAAGTACAACGGCTCCCCCAAACGGTAGCGCATGACCGCTTCTGCCCACACCTGCGCGATCTCATCGTCCGTCAGATCATTCCACACGCTTTTGCTTCTCGGCTGCACACCAACAACTACCGGCCAAAAACGGCGGTTCCCGGTGCGGTCTGTCAGGAATTCACTTTCGTTTGTGGTCCCGAAGAAGACGCAGTGCCTCGGTATCTCTTTAACATGCCGGCCATACGCCGCGCGGAAGCGGTCGTGCTGCTGGCTCAGGAACTGCTTGATACGCCCGACCTCCGTGCGGTTAAAAGCCTCCAGTTCAGACACTTCAACGAGCCACACGTTCTGCAGCAGCTCCGAAGCTTCCTTACCCTCGAAGGTTCGGATGCTGTCGTTGAAATACCCGCAGGACATCTTACTGATCAACGTGGACTTGCCGATACCCTGCGCGCCGGTCAGGATCGTCATGCTGTCGAACTTCACGCCCGGCCGCAGCGCCCGTGCTACTGCTGCGGTGAACGCCTTGCGTGTCACTGCGCGCGTGTACTCCGTATCCTCTGCGCCCAGGTAGTCGATGAGCAGCGTATCCAACCGTGGTGTCCCGTCCCATACCAATCCTTCCAGATAGTCCACAACATCGTTGAATGCATGCCTGCTGCTATGTAGGCTCAGGGCTCCGTCCACGCGAGCCGCGCCGGCGATATCATACACTTTCTCCAGATACCAGTACAGACCCTGATTGTCATTGTCCTCCCACGACCGCCGCTTATCGCGCGGATCCCACGGGACAGCGCCGAGGATCTCACCACGACCGGCAAACTCGTTCAGGGCGAATCGGCCCTTGAGCAAAGGATCATTCTCGAGAATAATCCATACATTGTCCATCGTATTATCGACCTTGCCTGTTTTCGGGTGTACACTTAGGCGGGCCATCCATGCCGTGTCTGTTGGCGTCGCTGCCGGCGTCGGTTGCTGCGCCTGCTGGGCAATCTCTGCGAATTCTGCAGTTGCCTGCGCAAACCGTTCTTCCTGCAGCTTCCCGGAGACCTCCGGATCTGCCAGTGCGAAGCGACACATTGCGTCGTAGCTCGGCAGTCGATTGACCGGAGTTCCTTCGGCGGCCTCGTCATCCTGCTCGCTGAACTTATGCAGACGCACAAGGTCGAATGCGTTGACGAGGATGCCGCTGCACGGGTCCGTCGCATGGTGGGAATAAAGAAATCTGCCGTCATCATAAAGCACTGCCCCACCCGCTGTACTGCCTTCAGCATAGGTGTAACGCCCGGGTACGTCCGTTTCGGTGTAAACCCCCGGGAGGAAGTGTTCCATCGCAGCAGGCACGTCATACACACGGCAGAACGCACCTACAACCCCGGGCTTGTCCAACGGGTCCCCCTGCTTCTTGGCACTGCGGTCGCGGATCTTCGCCTCGCCCGGCACAGCGGGCCAGCTGCTCACATCATGCCAGTCATCGTATAGCTTCAGCATACCGTCTGCGCTGAGGAACGGCTTGTCCTCTGACCGGAATATGTATTCCCCATCAGCGCAAGCAGAAGGCCAGTACATCAGGCGCTCCAGCTGGAAGGTAGTAGGGTCGAACCATGTCATTTCCGGCTGGATCAGTTTGGCCATCATACGACAAATAGGCTCGTACTCCTCCGGCTGCAGCGTCCGATCTGAGGCAACAACGATGCGCAGCCGCGGTGCTTCCGGACTATGCTTCCTCGTGGAGTACAGGCAATACCCAGCACCCAGACCTGAGCAACGCCGCAGAACTTCCTCAGTCGCGCCCGGCGGCAGGTTGTCCAAATCCAGTGTCAGCAGATCGCGGCCTTTTACATTGGCCTTCTTGCGGCGGCCTTCCAGCTCACCGCCCACGAAGCCGCCGACATCTTTCCGCGCATCCTGATCCGCCTTCCGCATGGCCAGATATTCCGCCAGCGTTTCGGTACCGCGAAGAGGGTTTTGCAAGCGCTGATATAATTCGGACAGCAACATCCCGGTAGGCTGCCAGTTTATAGACTTACGGCTCGCTCCAGTTGCTATCACTATTTTACGGTCATTAGTCATAATCAGTTATCCTCCCGCAGTGGTCTTTCTTTTGCCCCACACCGGAGCCGCCGAACCATTCGGCAGCTCCCGCCTATGGCAAATCACTTTCCCAAATTGATCCCTGCACGCAGATGTTTTTCCGCAGCCTTTTGAAGCGCACTCAAGGCGTTTTCGATAATGATTACCTTGGGCAGCTTGGAAGGCTCCTTCAGGATCACCCGAATATACTGTTGTTGTTAAGCACCTCCGTTTCCTCCCGACAACCCAAGGTTAAGCACACGGATCAGCGCGCAGTCATCGCAGTGCAGCTCATGTAGGCTGTCCGTATCCTCTATTTCCCGCGGGAAACGGCAATACTCGTCGCAGAACTCTTCCGCCATGCGCTTTGTGACTGTTTCCCAACAAGCCGGATGGAATACTGGTGCAGCCATTACAGGCTGACCGCAGATTTTACACTTTGCCATTGCTTTATCCTCCTATATCATCTCAGTCCTTAGTGAAATACTCACCGACCCAACCGTCCACAGCCAGCGGAAGCCCAGGCGCCCATGCGATAGGCTGGCTCATAATGCGAATGACTTCGTCCAGATCGGCCCTCTCGCTGTCCACCTCTGCGACAATCTCATCGTGGATATGAAACACGATTGGGATTCCCGCAGCTTCCAGACGCGCAATATTCGTCGCAAGACAGTCGCGTGCAATAGCCTGCACACAGTTCTCGGTGAGCTTACCGCCATACGTATCCAGCGGCCGCCACTTCTTGGTTGTCTGATCCATGCCGTAATAGTGGATCGATTTGCCGCCCCACTGGTTTACGCCAAGATACGGCTTGGCGTAAAAGAGCTTACGGCCGGACGGCAGCCGGATTGTAAGGAAGTCCTGTCCGTGATCCACGTCCGCTTCCCGTGCAAAGACCAGCCCCCGGGTAGCGCACGGTCGGCCCGTCTCGATCGCCTGAATAGCTGCCTGTTCGATCGCCTTCCAGCAACGGACGATAGCGGGGTTTGCGCTGCGCCAGCGGGACACGATGTCAGGCAGCTCCTCCTCTGACAGACCCATTTTCAAAGCGCCCATGGCGACCAATGCGCCGGCGCCGCCTTGATATCCCAGTGCGAGCGTTGCCACCTTCCCCTTCTGCCGTAAGGCGTACTCCGGCTGCCCCTTTACGATACGATCGATGGGCACGCCAAACATCTGCGATGCGGTCGCCTCGTAGATCTTCCCGTGCGTGCGGAACACCTGCAGCACCCATGCTTCGCCGGCGAGCCACGCGATCACGCGCGCCTCAATCGCTGAAAAATCAGCGTCGACGAACCGCTTTCCCTGCGCCGGTACAAACGCTGTCCGCACGAGCTGGGACAGCGTGTCAGGAATGCTGCCGAATATAAGCCGCAGCCCTTCGGGGTTTTGGCTCTTGGTGATGTCACGTGCCAGATCGAGGAGAGCGCCGTGAAGATAGGTACGCGGCAGGTTTTGTACCTGCACCAAGCGTCCGGCCCAGCGGCCTGTACGGTTGGCGCCGTAGAACTGCAGCAGCCCCCTCACACGGCCGTCTGAGCAGCCGACGGACACCATCGCCTTATACTTCTTGGTGCTGGTCTTGGAAAGCTCCTGCCTGAGCTGAAGAACACAGTAGGCGTTGGGATCCATCTCCCCTTCATGCTCCAGTGCGTCCGCTACGGTCTCTCCCCGTAGGTCAGCGATTGGCACGCCCATGCCCTGCAGCCAAGTGAGCAGCTGCTCCCGACTGTTTGGATTTTCGAGTGCGGTCAGTTCCCGCGCTTCCGCCCTAGCCTGATCCGCGTTCTGCTGATCGCAGTACAGTGCGCCGACAATTAAGCTGGTGTCCAACGCAACACCGCGGGCATTGATGAGCTGATCCTGCACCCATTCAGCCTGCACAGCCTCAGGAACCGGAAAGCCGGATAGCAGATGCTCGATCTCCATTTCGGTGACAACGTCCTGCCGGTTGTACTCGCGAAACAGTTCCCACTTTGCAGGGTCATGGTGCGGCAGGTTCCGGGTGCGGCCGCCGTTTGACTTGGTCGGAGCGCAAGGTGCGCAGAAATACCGGATCAGTGCCTTGCCGGCGGTCATCTTCTGCTTGTCCTGCGGAAGCCCGAGTGCTTTGCCGGTTGCGTCCAAACCCGCAGTATATCCACAGTATAAGCCGTGCAGCATCGTACAACGCCACTGATCCACCGGCATACCGATACCATATCGCCGGGATAAGCAATACCACTCGAAAGCAGCATTATAGGCGTGCTTGATGTATTCATTGCTGTGCAGAGCATTCAGGAACCAACGTGGTACCTTATCCCCCTGTGCCAGATCGATCAATTCAACCTGGCCGCCGTCCAGTGAGTAAGCGATCAGCAGGATCTCAAAGTCCGAGCTTTGAGCATACTTATACAGACCGCTTTCAGCGATGGGAACGGAAGAATATGTTTCAATGTCGATAGATAAATGGTGCTTCAAGGCAAAAGCCTCCTGTTACTATATAGTTGTCTCGGAAATGTGGTAGCCAGCTACGAGCCGAGACATCTCGTTGCCTAAGCTGTTAGAATAGGAAGGTAATGGTCTGACCCAAACCTCCAAGGGCTTCAACGCCCGTACGAAAGTCAGTCAGCCATCCTCCTATTCGCAGTGTTCGATTTGTGCAGGTAGAACCGCGTGTTCGTGTCACCAAACAGATAGAATCGGCAATGGGTAGAATGGCTTTGTCCATTGCAATTTCTTTTTAGGAGTGAAGAACATGAACGCAGCAGGTATCGATGTTTCCAGCAGAAAGAGTACGGTCGCTGTCCTTCGTCCTTTTG
>NZ_JNJN01000046.1 GCF_000701665.1 Agathobaculum desmolans ATCC 43058
AATCATTAAATCCGAAATGTACTATCTGCAAACGTTCAAGGACGAGAAATCCCTTCGCTCGGCCATTGAGAAATACATCCATTTCTACAACTACGAGCGTTTTCAGGAGCGCTTTGAAACCCGCACTCCGATGGAAGTCCGCACGGAGGCATTAAACTCCGATACTCCTGCACTGTATCCCATTCCTGAAAATAAGCGTATTCAAAAATACAAAGAAAAGTTCGCTGCATAAACAAGCTCACCGTTCCCGAAAAAGGAAACGGCGAGCATAACCGCACTATATTTTATTTATTTCTCCGGTCTACCTTGACTGGGGCGGATCAATGCCCCGGCTTTTATACTTTGAGAGAGAAAAGTTTCTGCACAGGAACTTTTTCCCGTTTGTGACCCACGTAGTCCAAATGCAGATTATCGGAAAAATGCAGTTTTTCGACAGCCTCAGGCGAAGCCATCCGGCGTGGATGGCTTCGTCTGTTCTTTTGATACAGCAGGTGTGAAAAATAAAAAAACCTGTCCCACAGGACAGGTTTTGCATGGAGCGGCTGACGAGGCTCGAACTCGCTACCTCCACCTTGGCAAGGTGGCGCTCTACCAGATGAGCTACAGCCGCATATGGGATGGTGTTATGAACGGCGATACCATTTTTCAAACTGCACGCTGCGGTGCAGCTTGAAAAATGGTGCCTCCGATCGGAATCGAACCAATGACACGGGGATTTTCAGTCCCCTGCTCTACCGACTGAGCTACAGAGGCATCTCACAGCGACTTGTTTAGTATAGTCGATTTGTGGGGAAAAGTCAACCATAAATTTCAGAAAATGATAAAAATCTCGGATGCCCCCCAAAAACGCTTATGCCACTGCATCTATCATGGGGGTTCGCCGGCCTGCCCGACAGAGCGACTGCTTGCCTGCGGCAGTCCGGCATGGTATGATAAAAGCCATGGAAAGGGGAGACGGCTATGCGCATCTGGACCGGCCGTGCAGGCAGCGGAAAAACAAGGGATATTTTGCAGGAGATCGCCGTGCAGTGCGAAAAAACCGGCGGGCGGCAGATCCTGCTGGTGCCCGAACTGAACTCCCATCAGACAGAGCGGCGGCTGGCGGCGGCAACCGGCAACCGCGGGGCGCGCACCGCCGAGGTGCTGACCTTTTCCCGTCTGGCCGACCGTGTGTTTGCAGAGGTCGGCGGGCTGGCACAGCAGGTGCTCACACCGGCGGGGCAGCTGCTGACCTTGCAGGAGGCGGCGCGGCGTGTGCAGGGCGGCCTGTCCGCATGGAGCGGTCTGGCGGACAAGCCCGAACTGCTGCGGGAAGCGCTGCGTCTGGTGGATGAATGCAAAACCTGCGCGGTTTTGCCCGAGCAGCTCTTCGCTGCGGCGGAGGAAAGCGGCGAGCAGGCGCTGTCCGCCAAATTATCCGATCTGGCGCAGCTGCTGACGGCGTATGACCGGCTGTGCGAACAATCCCTGCCCGACCCGCGCGACCGGCTGACCCTGCTGCGTGACCGCTTGGGAGAGAGCCGCTTGCTGGACGGAACAGCCGTTTATCTGGACGGCTTTTTGAGCTTTACGCCGCAGGAACTGGCGGTGGTGGATGCCATGCTGGGCGCCGGGGTGTCGCTGGCGGCTGCCGTTACCTGTGATATGGCATATCCGGAGATTTTTGTGACCGGATGCAAAACAGTTAAAACACTTTCCCGCATGGCAAAACGGCATGGACAGCCGGTAGAGCAGATCGAGCTGGGATGCAGCAAAGTCGCGCGGCCAACCGGGCTGGCTGCGGTTGAGGCGGAAAGTCTGCTGCCGCTGCGCACGGCGCATCCGGAAGCAAAGGACGGTGTGCGCTTGTATGCGGCGTCCTCTCCCTTTGATGAATGTGAGCACGCGGCGGCTTACATCCGCCGTAAGGTGCGTGAGCAAGGGGCGCGTTACCGTGATTTCATCGTTGCCGCGCGGGACATTGAGCCGTACAGCGCATTTTTGGCCATGGCGATGGCGCGGTATGATGTGCCGGTGTTTTTGGCGGAAAAGCCCGATCTGCTTTCGCGGCCGCCGATGGCGCTGGTTACCGGTGCGCTGGCGGCGGCAGATTCCTACTTTCGATATGACGATTTGTTCGGTTGCCTGAAAACCGGGCTGACCCACCTGACCCGGGATGAGGTGGACCGGCTGGAGAATTATGTGCTGACGTGGAACATCCGCGGCGGCGCATGGGAGCGGGACTGGACCGAGCATCCGGACGGCTACGGCCTGCCGGTCGATGCGGCGGCACGTACACAACTGGATGCACTGAACGCGCTGCGTGCCCGTGCGATCGCGCCGTTTTCCGCCTTGCGGGAGCAGCTGCGCGGGGAACGGTCGGCCGGGGACTGCGTGCGCGCCCTGTATGATTTTTTGTTGGCGGTGGACGCACCGCAGCGCATGGCCGCCCGCGCGGCAGCCCATGAGGCTGCGGGACGCTTGCAGCTTGCAGATGAATACCGGCAGCTATGGGAGATTCTGGTCTGTGCGATGGAGCAGTTTGCGTGGGTGTGCGGCGAAACACCGCTGACCGCAGAACGGTTTGCACAGCTTTTCCGGCTGGTGCTGGGTGAATATGACGTAGGCAGCATTCCGGTTTCGCTTGACCGTGTGACCTGCGGCAGCATCGACCGCGCCTGCGGTGAAAACGCAAAATATGTCATCCTGCTCGGGGTGAACGATGGACAGATCCCCAAAGCGCCCGCCTCCACCTCGCTGCTGAGCGATCTGGATCGGGATAAGCTGGATGCGCTCGGGGTGGAGCTGAAAGCGGCGGGGGCGGAGCGGCTGCTCATGGAACAGGAGACCCTTTACCGTGCGCTAGCCTGCCCGACGGAGGAACTGCTGCTTTCGTGGCACCTGACCGATGCGGCGGGCGGGGAGACGCGGCCCTCGTATTTTGTGGGCGTGGTGCGTGCGCTGCTGCCCGCAGTCGGGCTGGATACCTATCAGACCGAGACCGTGCGCGACCGCCTGCAGGCCGAACGCCCGGCGGTTGAAACCGCGTGCGCTTATCTGTCAGGCGACCGGACTGCTGCGGTGCGTGCGGCCTATGCGTATTATCAGCAGGATGCGCGGGTGCAGAACGCAGCGGCGCAGCGGCGCGGCCGCGGCCCGCTGACCAGTCCGCATACGATTGACGGGCTGTACGGCAGGGAGCTGAATCTGACCGCTTCGCGTGTGGATACGTTTTACTCCTGCCGGTTCGCGTTTTTTATGCAGTACGGCCTCAAAGCCAAGCCGCGCAGACAGGCGCGGTTTGATGCGCTTGAAACCGGCACCTTCCTGCATTATGTGCTGGAGCATGCGCTGGCGGCGCTCTCCGAACGGGAGGGCGGCGCCGCGGCAGCGGAGGCTGCCGCCGTCAAGCGGGTGTGCCGCGCGGTCGTGCGGCAGTATGTGCAGGAGGAACTGGGCGGACTGGAAAACAAGACCGCGCGCTTTCGCTACCTGTTTGGGCGGCTGACCCGCACGGCTGAGCAGATTTTGGATAACGTGTTAGAGGAACTGCGCTGCTCGGACTTTGCCCCCATCGACTATGAGGTGGATTTTTCGCGCAGCGGCGACCTGCCGCCGGTCTCCTGTGAGGAGGAAGGCGTGTCGGTATCGCTTTCCGGCAAGGTGGATCGTGTGGATGGCTATATCAGGAATGGCCGTCTGTATCTGCGCGTGATGGATTACAAGAGCGGGAAAAAGTCGTTTTCCCTGTCGGATATCTGGTACGGGCTGAATATGCAGCTCATTATTTATCTGTATGCCCTGCAGCGCGAAGGACTGGCGCGCTACCGGCAGCGGCTGACAGCCGAGCTTAATGAAATTGTTCCCGCAGGTGTGCTGTATGTACCGGTGCGGGAGGAGCTGCCCGACGCGCCGCGCGATATTGATGAGGATGCGCTGCGGGCGATGCGCGATAAGGCGCTGCGGCGGTCCGGGCTGCTGTCGGATGATATGGAGCTGCTGGAGGCGATGGAGCACGGGCTGGACGGGGACGGCCGTTTTATTCCGGTCACCATCAAGGTGAAAAAGGGAGAGGAAGAGCCGAGCCTTACCGCAAAGTCTGCCGTGGCAGATCTGGCGGGATTTGGGCGGCTGGCGCGCTACACCCATCAAAAACTGCTGGAGATGGGGCGCGAGCTGCGCGCGGGCAGTGTAACGGCAGATCCGTGCAAAAAGGATAAAACCACAAGTTATTGCGACTGGTGCTCGTTCCGTGCGGCCTGCCGGTTTGATGAGACGGCGGGTGACCGCGCACGGTATCTGAAGCGCCTGACAGATGCGGAATTTTGGGAGCAGATGGGAGGAGAAGCGTAATGCCGCAGTGGACAAAAGACCAGCAGACGGCGATCCGCAACCGGGGCGGTGCGCTGCTGGTTTCAGCGGCTGCCGGATCGGGCAAAACCGCGGTACTGGTAGAGCGTGTGCTGACGCGGCTGACCGATCCGGAGGAGCCGGTCGATATTGACCGGCTGCTGCTGGTGACCTTTACCAATGCGGCGGCGGCGGAGATGCGGGAGCGTATCGGGGCGGCGCTGAGCCGGGCGGTTGCCGCTGCCCCGCAGGATATGCGCCTGCGCCGCCAGCTGTTTTTGGTGCACCGCGCCAAGATCACGACTGTGCATGCGCTTTGCCTGTCACTGGCGCGGGAGCAGGCGGCGGTGCTCGGCATTGCGCCGGATTTCCGCCTGATGGACGAAAACGAAGGTAAGCTGCTGCGGGCTGAGGTGCTGGAGGAGGTACTCGATGCCGCTTACGAACGCGCGGAGGACGGTTTTTTTGCCCTGTGTGATCTGCTGACCGCAGGGCGGGATGACAAAAAGCTGGGAGAGGTCATCCTGACCACGTATGAAAAAATTCAGGCGCATCCCGATCCGCGCGCCTTTCTGGCCGGTGTGCGCGAGGGATTGTATGCCCGTGGGATGGACACGCCGCATGGGCGGGTGCTGCGCATGCAGGCGCAGGCGGCAGCCGAACACGGCGCGGCCTTTGTCCGTGCGGCGGCGGATGCAGTCGCCGGGATCGACGAGCTGGCGGACAGTTACCTGCCGGCGCTGACAAGCGACTGCCATCAGGCGGAACGCCTGCTGGAAGCACTGCGCGGCGGAGATTGGGACACCTGTGTGGAAACGGCGCGGCGTATCACATTTGACCGGCTTAAGGCGGCGCGCAAGTTTGAAGATAAGGCGTTTCTGGAAGAGATCAAGGCCATGCGCGAGGAGTGGAAAACTGCGGCAAAAGCCATCCGCGACAAATGGCTGACTGTTACGGCGGCTGAGGCCGAGCAGGACCGCGGCCTGACGGCAGCCGCGCTGGCGGCGCTATGCGATATGGTCGAGCGGTTCGACGAGGCGTTTTCCACCGCCAAACGGGCGCGCAATACGGCGGATTTTAACGATCTGGAGCATTTCGCCGTGCGGCTGCTGTATGACGGGGAAGAACCGTCCGCCTTGGCGCAGACACTGGCGGCAGGCTATGCGGAGATCGCAGTGGACGAATATCAGGATACCAACGCTGTGCAGGATGCGATTTTCCGTGCGCTGTCACGCGGCGGGCGCAACCTGTTCATGGTGGGTGATGTCAAGCAGAGCATTTACGGCTTTCGTCTGGCTGACCCTTCTATTTTTCTGCAAAAATACCGCACCTTTGCCGAGGTGGAGGAGGCGCAGGACGGCGAGCCGCGCCGTGTGGTGCTGGGGCAGAATTTCCGCTCGCGTGCGGCGGTGCTGGATGCCTGCAACTATCTGTTTGCCGCAGTGATGGGCGATACGGTAGGCGGTTTGCCGTACACCGACCGCGAAGCGCTGCATCTGGGAGCGTCTTACTATCCGGATGCGGATGATCCCCGGTACCAAACCGAGGTGCTGCTGGTGGATGCGGAGAGGCTCGGCGAGGATGACGATGCGCCGGACAAGACCGCGCTCGAAGCGCGGCTGACGGCAGCGCGCATCCGTTCGCTGCTGGAGGAAGGCTTTCCGGTGACCGATCCGCAGACCGGCACGCTGCGGCCGGTCACACCGGGAGATATCGTGATTCTGCTGCGCTCGCCGAAAACCAAAGCGCGCACCTATATTGCGGCGCTCGAACAGGTGGGTATTTCCGCCGGTGCGGAGGAGCGCGGCGGTCTGCTGGAAACTGCGGAGGTGGGCGCGATGGTTTCGCTGCTCAGTGTGATCGACAATCCGCGGCAGGATATTGACCTGATCGGCGTGCTGCGTTCGCCGCTGTTTGGCTTTACCGAGCAGGAACTGGCGGATATCCGTCTGGCAGACCGGAAAGTGAGCTATTATGATGCGCTGCTGGCAGCGCGCATGGATTTTCCCAAGGTGGAAGCGTTTTTGCAGCGGCTGGACTTTTTGCGTGAATTTGCCTGTGATCAGCCGGTATACCGCCTGCTATGGGAGATTTATGACGAAACCGGCGCACTCGGTTTGTATGGCGCACTGCCGAACGGTGCGCAGCGGCAGAGCAATCTGCTGGCCTTTTTTGAGCGGGCACGTGCTTTTGAGGGACAGGACTTTCGCGGTCTGTTTGCCTTTGTCCGCCTGCTGCGCGGAATGCAGGAGAACGGAGAGGATTTTCAGACCGTCGGTGCGGAAACGACGGGCGGCGCGGTGCGCATCCTGTCCATCCACAAATCCAAGGGACTGGAATTTCCGGTCGTGATCGTTGCGGACTGCGCCAAGCAGTTTAACGAAGCCGATCTGCACGAGCCGGTGCTGGTGCATCAGCATCTCGGCTTCGGCAGCAAGTGCCGTGACCGGCTGCGCGGTGTGCAGTATGATACGGCGGAACGCACGGCGGTTGCCGTGCAGCAGCGGCGCGAGATGGTTTCCGAAGAACTGCGGGTACTGTATGTGGCGCTGACACGGGCCAAGGAAAAGCTTATTTTGACTGCGGCGAGCGGGACATTGGCCAAATCGCTTGCAAAATGGGCGCAGCTTGCTTCGCTGGATGAACTGCCGCAGTATGCCATGGGGGCGGTGCGCGCGCCGCTGGCATGGATCATGGCGCCGCTGCTGCGCCACCCCTGCACGCGTGATTTGCGGGAGGAATACGGTCTTGCGGTGCCGGAGCATGGCACGGACTGCCGTGCCTTCACACTGCGGGTATACCGGCCGGAGGAACTGCCGGCGCCTGATGCACCGGAAGTGCTGCGCTTTACCGATGCAGATGCGTCGGCCTATGTGGTGGAGCCGCATCTGCGCTATCCGCATGCTTTTTTGGCAGAACTGCCCAGCAAATTGACAGCGACCGGCGTGGGACGTGGATACCGCGCGGAAGAGGCGGCGGAACAGACCCCTCCTCCGCGGCGCGAACCGAAGCTGCGCGCCCCGCTTTTTGCGCAGGGGGAGCGCAGCCTGACGCCGGCGGAAATCGGCACGGCGCACCATCTGTTTATGCAGTTTTGTGATTTTGAAGCGGCGGCTGCACCGGGCGGCGTACAGCGCGAATTGCAGCGGCTGGCGGAAAAGAATATCCTGTCGGCAGTGCAGGCGGCAGCGGTTGATCCGGAAAAGATCGGTGCTTTCTTCCGGTCGGACGTGTACCGTAGGCTGATGGCAGCGTATCCGGTGCGGCGGGAATTTAAGTTTTCCGTACTGGTGCCGGCGGCACGGTATTTTCCGGTTGCGGCGGCAGCGCCGGAGGAAAAAGTGCTGCTGCAGGGTGTAATCGACTGCCTGATCGATACGCCGGAGGGATTTGTCATTCTGGATTTCAAGACCGACCGGGTGACGGAAAAAGGTATGCAGATGCGGGCGGAGCAGTATCGTCCGCAGCTTGCCGCGTATGCACTGGCAGTGGAAGAGGTGTTTGACCGGCCGACTGTGCGGCAGATGCTGTACTTTTTCCAAACGGGGCAGAGCTGGACGGCAGAGGTGCGTTAAAGATGTGTTAAAAGGTCACACGGCAGGTTGACAGGTGTTTATGCGCATGATACGTTAATAACCGAAACAACAAGGGTGCCGGATGCCGGTTGGCCCGCTGTAATCAAGCAAGCCCACAACATTCATTCCTCATTTCCAAAGGAGGGGACGCGGATTGTAGCAAACCGTGTCCCTTTCGTTTTTCTTTTTTGCAGCTGCCTTGTCGGAAACAGCTTGCTTTCAGCGTAGGGGCGCCCGACCGCTGTTTGGCATGTTCCGGCGGCACGGAAGCGAAATGGACGGTTTGCATAATCCCTGTTGGACAAATTACTGCAAAAACCGTCAGATGCTCGCTTTACTTTGTGCGGTAAAAAGGATATAATAGAACTTAATTATAATATCCGGAAACAGGAATGTAGAAAAGGAGAAACACTATGGCGTATTACTTCAGTGAACCCTCGCATACCTTCAATGAATATTTGTTGGTACCGGGGTATTCTTCTGCCGAATGTATTCCCGCGAATGTCAGTCTGCGCACCCCGATCGTGAAGTTCCGCAAGGGTGAGCAGTCTTCGCTGTATGCCAATATCCCGATGGTGTCTGCGATCATGCAGGCGGTGTCGGACGACCGCATGGCGATCGCACTGGCGCAGGAGGGCGGCATTTCCTTTATTTACGGCTCGCAGACGATCGAGAGCGAAGCGGCAATGGTTTCCCGCGTGAAGAATTACAAGGCGGGCTTTATCGTATCGGATTCCAACCTGAAGCCGAATGCGACGCTTGCTGATGTGCTGGAGCTGAAGGAGCGCACCGGTCATTCTACCATGGCAGTTACGGATGACGGCACGGCGGGCGGCAAGCTGCTCGGTATCGTTACCAGCCGCGATTACCGTGTTTCCCGCATGGAGCGCGATGTTCCGGTTTCTGCGTTTATGACGCCGTTCGAAAAACTGATCACCGCCCCGGCAGATACCACGCTGAAAACAGCAAACGATATTATCTGGGATCACAAGCTGAACTCGCTGCCGCTGGTGGATGAGGAACAGCGTCTGGTTTACATGGTATTCCGCAAGGATTATGATAATCATAAGGCGAATTCGCTGGAGCTGCTCGATGAACACAAGCGTTATGTGGTCGGCGCGGGTATCAACACACGTGATTATGCAGAGCGTGTACCCGCTCTGGTAGAGGCTGGTGCGGATGTACTGTGCATCGACTCTTCCGAGGGCTTCTCCGAGTGGCAGAGCCGCACGCTTGCCTGGGTGCGTGAAAATTACGGCGATAAGGTAAAGGTCGGCGCGGGCAACGTGGTCGATCGTGAGGGCTTCCGTTTTCTGGCGGATGCCGGTGCGGACTTTATCAAGGTTGGTATCGGCGGCGGTTCGATCTGCATCACCCGTGAGCAGAAGGGCATTGGCCGCGGTCAGGCGACTGCGCTGATTGAAGTTGCTGCGGCGCGTGATGAGTACTTCCTGGAGACCGGTGTGTATGTGCCGATCTGTTCGGACGGCGGCATTGTGCACGATTACCATTGCACGCTGGCGCTGGCCATGGGTGCGGATTTCCTCATGCTCGGCCGTTATTTCTCGCGCTTTGATGAATCCCCGACCAACAAGGTCAACATCAACGGCAGCTATATGAAGGAATACTGGGGCGAGGGTTCGGCCCGTGCACGCAACTGGCAGCGCTACGATATGGGCGGCGACAAAAAACTCTCCTTTGAAGAAGGCGTAGACTCCTATGTTCCTTACGCCGGTTCGCTCAAGGATAATCTCGGCCTGACGCTGAGCAAGGTGCGCTCGACCATGTGCAACTGCGGATCGCTCTCGATCCCGGAATTTCAGAAGAAGGCCAAGATCACGCTCGTGTCCGCCACCTCGATTGTTGAGGGCGGCGCACATGACGTTGTGCTCAAGGAGACTGCCTCGACCTCGAAATAAGCTTGGTTTTATCCAATGGTTTTGTAAATTGCCCCGTAGATTGCTGCGGGGCAATTTTCGTTCCGGGAAAAGGAGGGGGAAATGGATATCACACAGTGGATGGAAGTATTTACTGAGGCGGTGCGGCATGCATTCGGTGAACGTGTGCGATGCATCGGACTACAGGGCAGCCGCGCCCGCGGTGAAGCGGAAGCGGACAGCGATATCGATGTGGTTGTGATCTTGGATGAATGGCGCACATCGGATTGGGAGCGTTACCGGATGGTGCTGGATCATCTGCCGGAACGGGAGCGTGTGTGCGGCTTTGTTTCCGGTTGGACGGAGCTGCTTGGCTGGGAACCGTCCGAGCTGTTCGGTTTCTATTACGATACCCGGCCATGGTATGGTGATCTGGAGCCGCTGCGGGCGTGCTTCGGCGGGGAGGATGCCTGCCGTGCTGTGCGCATCGGCGCAGGAAATATTTATCACGCCTGTGCGTACAACCGGCTGCACGCACAGGATGAGACTGTGGTGCGTGATTTGTATAAATCAGCATTTTTCACCCTGCGTGCGGTGCATTTTTGCCGGACGGGGATGTTTATCCGAACAAAACGGGAGCTGCTGCCCTTGCTGAAGGGAGCGGAACACGAGATCCTGTCGGCTGCGCTGCAGGAGCCGGCAGGCAGCTTTGCTGAGCAGAGTGAACGGCTGCTGGATTGGGCCGGCGGTCTGCTGCGTACATTTGTGTTATGAGCTGGGCAGGATGAAGAAAATAAGGGGGTATCGGCCGTGCAAAAGGAATATTGGGAGAAACAGATTAAAAACGCAGGGATATTTGTGCGTTGGTGTGTGTTTGCGGCTGTGATCGGTGTGGTGGTCGGTGCAGTGGCGGCGGCATTTCATCATGTTCTCGGTTGGGCGGGAACGATGCAGGCAGCGCACGGCTGGTTATTGTATTTGCTGCCGGGTGCAGGTATACTGATCGCGCTGTGGTATCAAAAGGCGGATATGCCGCTCGAGCGTGGCACCAATTTCATTCTGACCTCGGTGCGGGAGGATCATCCGGTGCGGCTGCGGCTGGCGCCGAGCATTTTCCTGACTGCGGCGCTGACGCATCTGTGCGGCGGCTCTGCGGGACGTGAGGGTGCAGCGCTGCAGCTCGGCGGTGCGATTTCGGGCAATATCGGGCATTGGATGCATTTGGATGATAAGGATTCCCGCACGATCACGATGTGCGGCATGGCAGCAGGCTTTGCTGCGCTGTTCGGCACACCGCTGGCGGCCAGCGTGTTTGCGATGGAAGTGATCAGCGTGGGTGTGATGTATTACGCGGCGCTGTTCCCCTGTGTGCTGGCGGCGGTGATTGCGCACGGCGTGGCGCTGGTGCTGGGCGGGGAGACAACGGCGTTTGCGCTTTCCGGGATACCGGCGCGGGCGGAGCCGTTGCTGTTGGTACAGCTTACGCTGTTTGGTGTGGCGTGTGCGGTGCTCAGCGCAGTGGTGTGCATCCTGTTTCACAAAATCGGGCATCTGTTCAAAAAATGGATGCCAAATCAGTATGCCTGCATTGCTGTAGGCGGTGCTGTGGTGGTGGTGCTCTCGCTGGTGCTGGGTACGCGGGATTATAACGGTGCGGGCATGGCAGTGATCGAGCGTGCGGTGGCAGGGGACGCCCACCCGGCGGCATTCTTTTGGAAGCTGGTGATGACGGCCATCACGATCGGTGTGGGCTATAAAGGCGGTGAGATTGTGCCGGTGCTGTTCATCGGTGCGACGTTCGGTGCAGCTTACGGCGGTTTGTTTGGTCTGGTTCCGTCGTTTGCGGCGGGGCTGGGGATGGTCGCGGTATTCTGCGGGGTGACCAATTCGCCGCTGACATCGATCATGCTGGCCTATGAGCTGTTCGGCGGACAGAGTTTGGCGTTGTTTGCGCTGGTGATTGCGGTATCTTATATGCTCAGTGGCTACTACGGACTGTACAGTGAGCAAAAAATCCTGTATTCCAAGATGCGGCCACAGTTTATAGACAGAAAAACCAAGTGAAAAGGAGCCGGTATGCAGAAGTTTAAGGGTGCGATTTTTGATATGGATGGAACATTGCTGGATTCCATGCGCGTGTGGAAGCGGCTGACGCAGGGATATCTGGCGCAGTTCGGCGTGCACATTACCGATCAGGATTATGCGGTGACGGAGGGCTTTTCCCAGACACAGATGGCACAGTATTTTATAGACCGCTATCCGATCCTGCCGATGGACGCACAGGGGCTGATCGACGGTTTGGATCGGCAGATCACGGCGCGTTATGAGCAGTACGCGCGGCCGAAGGACGGCGTGATCGATTTTCTGAACCGGCTGCAGGCGCGCGGCATTCGCATGGCGATCGCTACGCTGACGGCGCGCCGCCATGCGGAAAAGGCGCTGCGTGACCGCGGGATGCTGGGGTATTTCGATTTTCTGCTGACGATCGAGGATGTGGGGATATCCAAACGCGAACCGGAGATCTATCTGCGTGCGGCGGCCCGCATGGGACTTGCGCCGGCCGAATGTGTGGTGTTTGAGGACGCGCCTTATGCGGGTGTGACCGCCAAGCGGGCGGGCTTCCGCGTATGCGGCATGGCGGAACCGGCTTATGCCGGCGGGGAAAGTGAACTGCGTGCTGTCAGTGATTTTTTTGTGGAACATTCTTTTGACGAACTGGCGGGAAAATTGTAAAAAAAACTCTTGCAATCTAAAAAATAATACCGTAAACTAATAGAGAAGGATAATAAGCAGCTGCGCCGGACGTGTTCCGGTGCGGCTTCGTTTTCGTTAGGGGATGGTATTTTTGGAAGAACAAAACAAAATGGGTTCGGCTCGTATGGGCCCGCTGATCTTTTCGATGGCGCTGCCGGCGATCATCTCAATGCTGATCAATGCGTTGTACAATATTGTGGACAGCATCTTTGTGGCACAATACTCGCAAAGTGCGCTGGCGGCTGTATCACTGGTGTTCCCGCTGCAGTCGCTGGTGATTGCGATCGGCGTGGGAACCGGCGTGGGCGTGAACTCGCTGATTGCCCGGCGGCTGGGTGAAAAACGGCAGCTTCATGCGGAATCGGCGGCCGAACACGGCATTATGCTTTCGGTCATCGGCGGCGTGGCGTTTTTGCTGATCGGCTTTGTGCTGGCAAATCCTTTCCTTGCGGCGTTCAAACCGGGAGAGGAGATCCTGACGCAGGCGCAGCAATATTCGCACATTGCGGTGGGACTGAGTATTTTTGTCATGATTTCAATCATGTGCGAAAAAATTCAGCAGTCGACCGGCAACATGATCATTCCGATGGTGCAGGGATTGGTCGGTGCGATCATTAACATCATTCTTGACCCGCTGCTGATCTTCGGCATTGGGCCGTTCCCCGAGATGGGCGTGCAGGGTGCGGCGCTTGCCACGGTCATCGGCCAGATCATCGGCATGCTGATCGGCCTGTGGGGCGCGTTTTTCCATCAGAAGATTTTGAAGATGGATATGCGCAAATTTAAGTGGCGTGCGCAGACCGTGCGGGATATTTACCGTGTCGGCTTGCCGGGCATCGTGATGCAGAGCGTGGCTTCGGTGATGACGGCAGGGCTCAACCGTATTCTGATCGATTTTTCGCAGATCGCGGTCAATGTGCTGGGTATCTACTTCAAGCTCCAGACCTTTGTGTTCATGCCGGTGTTTGGCCTCAATCAGGGCGCGCTGCCGGTTATGGGATATAACTACGGTGCGCGCAATAAAAAGCGGCTGTTCGGGGCGTACAAAATCTCGCTGGCCGCGGCAGTTGTCATCATGACTGTCGGCTTGGTGATCTTCCAGACGATGACAGATCATATGCTGATGCTGTTTGTCGACCGCACGGATGCGGCGGCTGCGCAGGAGATGCTGGCGGTTGGTGTGCCGGCGCTGAAAACCATCAGCTGGTCGTTTATCGGTGCGGCCTTCGGTATCATCAACTCCACCATGTTTCAGGCGACGGCCCGCGGTATGAACAGCCTGATTGTATCGGTTTGCCGTCAGTTGGTCATCATTTTGCCGGCGGCATGGATGCTGGGCAAGCTGGTTGGCCTGCAGGCGATCTGGTATGCGTTCCCGATTGCGGAAATGGCGGCGTTCTTTATCTCATATGCGCTGCTGTGGAAGGACTACCGCAGTGAATTACAGTATCTGGGCATGGAAAAGGCCGGTAAGGAGGGCAAGGCATGAAGCGTATTGCAAGCTTTGAAGTCAATCATGATAAACTGAAGCCGGGGATGTACACCTCGCGGGTCGATGGTGACATCACGACATATGATATCCGGATGGTCTATCCCAATGCAGGTACCTACATCAATCCTGCGGCAGGGCATACATTTGAACACCTGTTTGCGACCTTTGCCCGCAATTCCGCATGGGCGGACAAGGTGATCTACTGCGGCCCGATGGGTTGCCAGACCGGTTTTTATTTTCTTGTGCGCGATATGCAGCCGGCGGATGCGATCATGCTGGTGCAGCAAACGATGGATTTTGTCGCCGCTTACGAAGGGGAGATCCCCGGTGCAAGCCGCGTGGAATGCGGCAACTGCAAGCTGCACGATCTGGCGGGTGCCAAGGCGCTGGCCGCTTCGATGATCCCGGTGCTGCGCGG
This sequence comes from Agathobaculum desmolans ATCC 43058, assembly GCF_000701665.1. Taxonomy (GTDB): domain Bacteria; phylum Bacillota; class Clostridia; order Oscillospirales; family Butyricicoccaceae; genus Agathobaculum; species Agathobaculum desmolans. The sequence continues at coordinate 14,446 of NZ_JNJN01000046.1, forward strand.
CTGGACAGAAGAAAATCTGGTATATGAAAAATAATGCTTGCAATTTCAGCAATGCTGTGTTATCATAACTTTACGACTGTAAGAGAAATTGTATGATTTCCCGTGGAAAGAGGTGAAACAACATGAAACAGGGCATCCATCCCGAGTACAAGCAGACCACGATCCGCTGTGCCTGCGGCAATGTCATTGAGACCGGCTCCACTAAGGAGAATATCGTCGTTGACGTTTGCTCCAAGTGCCACCCCTTCTTCACGGGTAAGCAGAAGCTGGTAGACACCGGCGGACGTGTTGATCGCTTCAAGAAGCGTTTCAATCTGGATAAGTAACTCAGGAAAGCCATCGAAACTTGTGTTCGATGGCTTTTTTGTCGAAACAGACCCGGAAGGGAGGAACCAAAATGACCGAAAATCAACTGGAACAGCAGGTGGAGCGCGCGGTGCTGGTGGGACTGTCCTGCCCCGGCTTCACAGCCGCGCAGGACGCGGACGAGCGCACCATGGACGAGCTGCGTGCGCTGGCGGAAACCGCAGGCGCACAGGCGGTTGCGATGACGCTGCAGCGCCGCCCTGCACCGGATGCGCGCACCTTCATCGGCGAGGGCAAAACGGAGGAGGTCAAAGCGCTGGCAGAAGCCAACGATGCCACCTTGATTTTATTTGACAATGAACTGTCCCCCTCGCAGATGCGCAGTCTGGAAGAGATGACCGGACGCACTGTGCTGGATCGCTCGGCGCTGATTCTGGATATATTCGCGCAGCGCGCCCGCACGGGCGAGGGTAAATTGCAGGTCGAGCTGGCGCAGTACCAGTATATCCTGCCGCGGCTGTCTGGTATGTGGACGCACCTTGTGCGCCAGACGGCGGGCGGCGGCAAAAGCCCAATCGGCACGCGCGGACCGGGCGAGACCCAGCTCGAGACCGACCGCCGCCATATTCGCAGGCGGATCGACAAGCTCAAGGGCGATCTGGAGCAGGTGCGGCAGGTGCGTGCGGTGCAGCGCCGTCAGCGAAAAAAAACCGAGCTGCCGATGGTTGCAATCGTCGGTTATACCAATGCGGGTAAGTCCACATTGCTCAATACGCTGACCGGTGCGAATATCGAGGCGAATGACCGCCTGTTTGATACGCTGGATCCGACCACGCGCAAAAAGCGTATTTCGGATACGCAGGAGATCCTGCTCAGCGATACGGTCGGCTTTATCCGCAAGCTGCCGCATCATCTGGTGTCGGCGTTTAAGGCTACGCTGGAGGAGCTGGCGTATGCCGACCTGCTGCTGCATGTGGTGGATATCTCAGATGAGGACTGGCAGATGCAGGCGGAAACGGTCGAGGGCGTTGTGGCGCAGTTGGGGGCACAGGATATTCCGCGTGTGATGGTATACAACAAAGCGGATCGGTGCGCGCCGGATGCGATCCCATTTTTCCGTCCGGACGAAGGCGTGTGCATCTCAGCTAAAACAGGAGAAGGCATCGATGCGTTGCTGGCGCTGATCGAGCGTGCGCTTGGACGCGGCAAGCATCGGGTTCGGTTGTGCATCCCGTACAGCGACGGCGCGGTGCTCGATATGCTGCACCGGGAAGCGCAGGTGGAATCGACCGACTATGCGGAGGAAGGCACGGTCGTGGAGGCCGTGGTAGATGACAAGACCTACGGCCGGATCAGAGATTATTTGATCGAGGATTAAGAATAGAAAATGGAGAATGTGGGGACGGAGGACCATTCCATTCTCCATTTTCAATTTTCCATTTTCGGGAGAGGAGGTCTGGATGTTGGCTTCGGACTATTTTGTGCCGTATCTGGATTACGGAGAGGATAAATTTGAAGAGAAACGCTCCAAATTCACCGGTCGGCTGTGGCACGTGGAAACAGCGGAGCAGGCAACGGCGAAAATCAAGGAAATGCGCGAGCAGTATTGGGATGCGACGCATAACTGCTATGCGTATATCCTTCGGGAAGGTAATGTGATGCGCTATTCGGATGACGGAGAACCGCAGGGCACAGCCGGTATGCCTATTTTAGAGGTGCTGCGGCATGAAAACCTGACCGACTGCGTTTGCGTTGTCACCCGGTACTTCGGTGGGATATTGCTCGGTACCGGCGGTTTGGTGCGGGCCTATACGCAGGGAGCGCAGGTGGCGGTCGCCGCAGCGGGCGTGCAGCGTATGAGCCGGTATACGGTTGCGCTGATCGCCTGTCCATACCATTTGTATGACAGCATCCTGCACCTGCTGCCCGCGTATGACTGTGCAGTGGAACAGACCGACTACGGCGCGGATGTGACGCTGACCGTTACTCTGCCCGCAGGCGGAGAGGATGCGCTGAACACCGCACTGGCGGAGGCAAGCGCCGGACAGGTGTACGCCGAAGTCATGGAGACGCGCTTCATGGGGCGGCGGGTCAAATAAATTCCGAAAAATTTTGAAAAAATAAAAAGGGTTTTTGCGCCGGATACGGTATATAGTAAATAAGGGTATCTTCCGGAAGAAAGGGGATGGCGGTATGACCATCCGGGAGCAGCAGGAACAGCGAGAGCGGGAAACGCTTGCTGTGTGGGCAACGTATGCAGATCACTCCGCCGGGCGGGCGCATCCGATGGAGCCTTGCCCGTACCGCACCTGCTTTCAGCGGGATCGGGATCGTATTATCCATTCCAAGGCGTTTCGCCGTCTGGGCAATAAAACGCAGGTGTTTATTTCGCCGGAGGGGGATCATTACCGCGCCCGGCTGACCCATACGCTCGAGGTTGCACAGATTGCGCGTACGGTCGCGCGTGCCCTGCGTTTGAATGAAGATTTGACCGAGGCGATCGCACTGGGGCATGATTTGGGGCATACACCGTTTGGACATGCGGGTGAGCGCGCGCTGGCTGAGGTGTGTCCGTTTGGTTTTCGGCACAATGAGCAAAGCCTGCGCATGGTGGACCGGCTGGAGGAGCTGAATTTGACGCAGGAGGTGCGCGACGGCATTGTGTGCCATACCGGCGCGCAAAAAGCGGCGACGCCGGAGGGGCGGATCATCCACTATGCCGACCGCATCGCTTATATCAATCATGATATTGACGACGCGGTGCGCGGCGGGCTGATCAAGCAAACCGATATTCCGCAGTATCTGCGCACGCAGTTGGGAGAAACCCATGGCAAACGCATCGATACCATGGTAACGGCGATGATTGAATACGGGATGCGCCATCAGGAGATCGGAATGGATGAGCAGGTGCATGATAATATGATGGAGCTGCGCCGCTTTATGTTCGATTATGTATATCGCGGAACGGCCGCGCAAAGTGAGGAAGCGCGGGCGAAAAAAATGCTGCGCAGCCTGTATGAATATTTTGTGGAGCATCCGGATGAATTGCCCGGCGATTATTTTGTTTTGATGACGCAGGGGGAACCGCTGGAACGGGTTGTGTGCGATTACATTGCCTGCATGACCGACCGGTATTCGATTACCGTATATAAGAAATTATTCATTCCAAAAAGCTGGAATAAGATTGAAGGATAAAAAACACGGTTATCCTACAAGGGAGGTGGGACAGTATGGCGTTTGATCGTGTCTTTTTGGACGAGCTGTCCGCGCGGAACGATATTGTAGAGGTCGTTTCGCAGTATGTGCCGCTTAAAAAGAGCGGGGCAAACTACTTTGGCCTGTGTCCCTTCCACAATGAAAAAAGCGCATCGTTTTCGGTGTCGCCGGATAAGCAGATATTCCATTGCTTCGGCTGCGGCGCAGGCGGCGGTGTGATCACCTTTGTGATGAAGGCGGAGGGGCTGGAATTTCCGGATGCCGTCCGCTTTCTGGCGGCGCGGGCGGGCATGCAGGTGCCCGAGCAGGGAGAAGCCGACCGGCAGGCAGCCCGTCGGCGGGATCGGCTGTATGCCTTGTGCAGGGACGCCGGCCGGTTTTATTACGATACCTTGTGGAAACCGGAAAACCGTGCGGCGCAGGAGTATTTCCTACGGCGCGGACTGCACCGCCGCACAATGAACCGCTTTGGGCTGGGATATGCACCGGATTCCTTCCATGCGCTGCTGGATGCCATGACAGGCAAGGGCTATATGCGGGAAGAGCTGTTGGATGCCGGTCTGGTCAGCCGCAGCGAAAAAGGGCATATATACGACCGCTTCCGCGGGCGGGTGATGTTCCCAATCATCGATGTGCGCGGCAATGTGATCGCGTTCGGCGGGCGCGTGCTCGATGATTCCAAACCCAAATATCTGAATTCACCCGAAACCCCGATTTTCCATAAAAGCCGCAATCTGTTTGCTATGAACCTTGCCAAAACCACCAAGAACGGCTATTTCATTTTGGCGGAGGGCTATATGGATGTGATCGCGCTGCATCAGGCTGGATTTGATTCGGCGGTCGCATCGCTCGGTACTTCGCTGACGGAGGAGCAGGCACGCATGATTGCGCGGCATACCGACCGCATTGTGATTTCATATGATGCGGACGGCGCGGGACAGGCGGCGGCGCAGCGTGCAATCGATATATTGAAGAAGTGCGATTTGCAGGTCAAGGTGCTTAAGATCCCGGGGGCGAAAGATCCGGACGAGTTCATTAAGGAGCGAGGTGCGGATGCCTTTCGCAGCCTGATCGAACGGAGTGAGGATCATAACGCGTATCGGATCGAGCAGATCGCTGCGAAATACGATTTGGAGGATGACGAGGCGCGGGTGCTGTTTCTGCGGGATGCGGCACGGATGCTGGCGGGAATCGAGAGCAGCATCGAGCGTGAGGTTTATGCCGGCCGCGCCGCCAAAATGGCAGGAGTAACTGCCGAGGCGATGAATGTGGAGGTGCGGCGTGAGCTGGGTGTGCGGCGAAAACGTCAGAAAGCCGCTGAACGACGGGAGATCCGATCACCGGTTGGATTGGCGCAGCCGAAAGACCGGACGCTGGCCTATACCGACATGAAATCTGCAAAAGCGGAGGAAAATGTGCTGCGGTTGCTGTTTTCCGATCAGAAGCTGATTGCCGGCATCGAGCAGATGCTGCCGCCCGCGTGGTTTTCCGCGCCGGTGCTGCGTAAAATTTACGAGCGGGTGCTCGCGCTCGACCGGGAAGGGCAGATCGTGGATGTATTGTCCTTTGAAGGCTGGCTGGAGCCGAACGAAATGAGCCTGCTGTCCGGTATACTGGAGCAGGGGCTTCCGCCGGGCGAACACCGGCAGGAGCTGGCAGAGTACATAAATATGATACGGATGCAGCGTATCAGGGATGGGACGCTTATGAAGGCGGGCGAAGATCCGCTGCTGACTTTTGGACGCATTAAAAAACAAAACGCTGGAGGACAAACGATATGACGACGGATAACAAACATACGCCCGAGCAGGCTGTCGATCCGCAGCAGGTGCTCAAGGATCTGCTGGCGCTGGGCAAGAAAAACGGCCGCCTCACCCTGAAGGAGATCGCCGATGCGCTGAGCCAGCTGGAGCTGGAGAGCGAGGATATCGACAAGCTGTACGAAACGCTGGAAACCATGGGCATCGAAGTCGAAACTGAGAGTGTATTGGAAAAGGCGCTCGGAAACGATGATGATGAAGTGTTTGAACCGGAGGACGTAGAGGAGGTTCCGGAAGAGGAGCTGATCGACACCTCGGCTATGGCCGAAACCTTTGCGATCGATGACCCGGTGCGCATGTATCTGAAGGAGATCGGCAAAGTTAATCTGCTCAGCCCGGAGGAAGAGGTTACGCTGGCGGAACAGATGCAGAAGGGCAACGAGGCGATCGCCCGCATGGAAGCAGAAGGGGATGCGATCCCGGCAGAGGAACGTGCGGAACTGGATAAGGCAGTCAAGCTGGGGGATAAGGCGAAAAAGCGTCTGGCAGAGGCGAACCTCCGTCTGGTCGTTTCGATTGCAAAGCGCTATGTGGGTCGCGGCATGCTGTTCCTCGATTTGATTCAGGAGGGCAATCTCGGTCTGATCAAGGCGGTCGAAAAGTTTGATTCGACTAAGGGTTTTAAGTTCTCTACCTATGCGACATGGTGGATCCGGCAGGCTATTACCCGTGCGATCGCCGATCAGGCTCGCACGATCCGTATTCCGGTGCATATGGTGGAAACCATCAATAAGGTGATCCGTGTGTCGCGCCAGCTCCTGCAGGAGCTGGGGCATGATCCCAGCCCGGAAGAGATCGCCAAGGAGATGAACATGCCGGTCGATCGTGTGCGCGATATCCTGAAGATCGCGCAGGAGCCGGTTTCGCTGGAAACACCGATCGGCGAGGAGGAGGATTCCCATCTGGGTGATTTCATTCCGGATGATGATGCACCCGAACCGGCGGAGGCTGCGTCCTTCATGCTGCTGAAGGAGCAGCTGGTCGAGGTGCTGAAAACCCTGACCCCTCGTGAGGAAAAGGTGCTGCGCCTGCGTTTCGGCATTGAGGATGGCCATACCCGTACCCTCGAGGAGGTCGGCAAGGAATTTAACGTCACCCGTGAACGTATTCGCCAGATTGAGGCAAAGGCGCTCAGAAAGCTGCGCCACCCGAGCCGCTCTAAAAAGCTGAAGGATTTCCTAAATTAAAAATATCGGCAAAAAGCCCGCATCCCGCAGACATGGCGTACTGCGGGATGCGGGCTTTTATATAATTTGATTAGGAGGCGTGAAATTTCTCTGCCGGAAAACGGCAGAGGGGAAGCGACCTGATCCCGCGCAGCTTGTCATCACTGCCGCGGCAGGGATCAGGTCGAAAACGACCGGCAGACAGAAGAGCAAAGCGCTTTCATGGGGTGCGGTGCGCTTGCTCCTGTGGTGCTGTTACTGCGCGGCCAGACAGAATCCCTGCAGGGTAGAGCCGACAGTCAGCCGCAGTCCTTCGAAGCGGAGACGGCCGATGCGGAGTTCGTTGATGGCATGAAGCTGTGCATCCGTTGGGACAAAGCCCTTGCTGCCGGCTTCTGCAACCGAGTATTCATCTGTGTGCAAATTGGGATTGAGCTTGTTCGGTTCGACAAAGCGCCAGGAACGGAACGAAAGGCTGCCATCGGCGCGGATTGCAAATTCCAAACGCAGCGGTGCGCGGAAAGGGGTGCAGTAGCAAACCAGATCGCCGGATTCCTTACCCTCGATCGGACGGTTGACATCGATCACGTACTGCTCTTCCTCAAAAAGGGGGCCGTGGTCTTCCTTAAAAAATGCAAGTTTCATGGTGATGCTCCTTTACAGTTTGCTGATGCTTGGCGGCAGTGCCATCCTCTGCTACTATTACACAGGAAAAAACGCGCAGCGTCAAGAGCAAACGGGAAAAAAGTCCGAAAACAGACATAAAAATTTCGGACAGTAAATTGTGCATTTTGCAGAATGGTAAAATAAAAATTGCAAAAAAGGGCTGATGACGCAAAAAACACGGGCAGGACGCAAGCAAACGTCCTGCCCGTGTTTTGGCATACAATGGGCGTCAGGATGACGGCTCTGCTGCCGGGAACAGCTTTTGGAAAAACCAGAAAAAGACCGAGCCGAATACCATACCGAGAATGTTGTTGCAGACACGCAGCAGGATCGATCCGTGCAGGCCGTACACCGTGACCGCGAGTGACAGCGCGCCAAAGCAGTTGAACAGTGTTTTGTAGCGGTAAGTAGCACACAGGCCGAGACAGAGGCCGGATACCGGGCCGAGCAGAAACAGCAGGTCGGCGGGGAGAAGCGCATACAGCGCACCGAAGGCGAGCGAGCCGAGCACGACACCACCGATCCGCGCGGGAAAGCGCTCACGAATCTTGACCGGATAGGTGGAAAGCAGGGAAGAGCAGGCAAAGCCAGCCCACATAAACCGGTCGAGATGAAGCAGTGCGTTGAGCAAAAACAGAATACTGACACCGAGCGCAAGCTGCAACTGCCATTGGGATTTCGGCGTGCGCAGATCGAACTTTTCCAGCACGGCGGAAACCGGAACATCGCTGTGCTTGCTGCGATGCTTTTGATACAGGATGCCGGCACAGATCAGATAACCGATAAGTGTCAGCAAAGCGCGCTGCAGCAGCACGTCCTGCGAAACCAGGCTGCCGGTCAGGAAAACGTATCCAAACAGGTACAGGCCGCCATTGCCCATGCGGGGATCCTCACAGGACAGCACAACAATGACCATCAAAGAAAGAAAATTGATCACAAAGCCGATAAACGGGGAGACCTGCTGCATCAGCCACGGGGAAAACAGCAGAAGCGCGAAAATGACCGCAAGACTGATGAGTGAATGGCCGATCTGATAGCCGAAGTCCACAAAGCGGATGCTGAGCAGGATGCAGAAGATCACCACAGCCATGCTGCTGTTTTCGCTGCCGAAAATGGCGGTGAGTGAGGAAATGAAAAGGATCGCAAATAAAACGATCAGGATGCCGCGCACGATCAGGGCGGTACGCCACCAGCGCTTTTGCGGCGGTTCGCTGCGGGCGATTTGTGCTTTCAGCTCCTCCGGGCCGAGCTGCAGTGCATCATAGAATTTCATACAGACTCCTTTTCCGGTATTTTGGGGATGGGAATAAAAACAGGGATGCGCCGTGTTCCGGTGCACCCCCACAGTGTATTTGGTTATGACTGGAGCGGTAAGCCGGGTTCTGTCGTGAACGGTCATCTATCTGGGACGCGCGTTGCCGCGCGCCTCAAGCCGCCAGTCGGGACGGCCGGGCCGGTCATGGTCCCTGTCGGCGTTGCTGCGGATAGAGTTTACAGGCCCCCCATGTTGCCATGGGGCGCGGTGAGCTCTTACCTCGCCTTTCCACCCTTACTCTGCTGCGGGAGCAGCAAAGCGGTATATCTCTGTTGCACTATTCCTGGGGTCACCCCCGGCGGACGTTATCCGTTATCCTTGCCCTGTGCAGCCCGGACTTTCCTCATGCTTTGCAGCACGCGACCGTTTGCACCAGTCATATTATTAAGTATACTCTAAAAAAGTGCCGCCGTCAAACCGGGCTTGCAAATTTGTGCAAAATCCGCTATACTGTACTTTGGTAAAAGGCGGTGTAACAGCAATTATGACAGCTTTGGAACAATATCTGGGCAGCCTGCTGGATAAGCGGGTCGGCGTAATCGGCGCAGGGGTAAGCAATATGCCGCTTATCCGAATGCTGCGTGCGGCGGGGGTGCGAGTTACCGTACACGATAAAAAGGAGCCGACCGAGCTGGGGGACGGCTATGCCACACTGGCAACGCTCGGTGTGGATTTTGTGCTTGGTTCGCATTATCTGGATGCTCTTGATGAGGATGTGATCTTCCGCACACCGGGTGTGCATCCTCGTTTTCTGCAGAAGGCACAGGAAAACGGTTCGGAAATCACCAGCGAAATGGAGCTTTTCTTTGAGGTTTGTCCGTGCCCGATCATCGGCATTACGGGATCGGACGGCAAAACCACTACCACAACGCTGGTCAGCGAAATTTTGAAGCACGCGGGCTATACGGTGCACTTGGGCGGCAATATCGGTACGCCGCTGCTGCCGCGCGTCAATGCCATGCAGGCAGAGGATATCGCCGTGGTTGAGCTTTCCTCTTTTCAACTGATGGGAATGAAGTGTTCGCCCCATGTGGCGGCCATCACAAACCTGACGCCCAACCATTTGGATTATCATAAGGATTTTGATGAGTACGTGCAGGCGAAAACCGCAATCTACCGCAATCAGCAGGAGGGGGATCGGCTGATCCTGAATTTGGATGATGAGGTAACGCGCTCGCTGCATGCTTCGGGCAACCTGTTCTGCACCAGTAAGCAGCAGGAATTGGCCAACGGTGTATTCCTGAAGGAGGATACACTGTATATTGCGGACGGCGGGGAGCGCCGCGTGCTGATGCCGGCGGCGGATATCCGCATTCCCGGTGCGCACAATGTGTATAACATGATGATGGCGGCGGCAGTTGTGCAGGGGTATGCTTCGGATGATGATATCCGCGCGGTGGCTACCAGCTTTGGCGGTGTGGAGCACCGTATTGAGTTTGTGCGTGAGCGAAACGGCGTAAAGTATTACAACGATTCGATCGCCTCCAGCCCAACGCGGACGATTGCAGGTCTGGAGTCCTTCCAGCAGAAGGTTATCTTGATTGCAGGCGGCTATGATAAGCAGATCCCGTACGATGTGCTCGGTGCGCCGGTCTGCGCACACGTGAAGCTGCTCATCCTGACGGGTGCGACGGCGCCTAAGATCCGCGACTGCGTGCTTGCCGCAGAGGGCGAGCATCCGCCGATTCTTGAGGTTGAAAATCTGGAAGCGGCCGTATGCGAAGCAGCGGCGCAGGCGGAAGCAGGCGATGTGGTCATCATGAGCCCGGCTAGCGCTTCGTTTGACCGGTTCAAGAATTTTATGGAACGCGGGAAACTGTTCAAATCACTGGTCAATGCGCTTTCGTGAGATAAAATCTAGTAAGCGACTTTTTCAGCAGGCTGCTATGCAGCCTGCTTTTTTGTGCCGGAGTGCAGAAAAGATAGCGGCAGCCAGTGATTTTCGGCCGGAACAAAACATCCCCGGACGGGTTTGTCCGGGGATGTTTTGCTAGAGAAAAGGAATAAAAGAGAAAGCCTGCAAATAAGAAGTCAAGCCCCGAACAGGACTTGACGAAAGAAAACTTTGTAGGCGGCAGGTAGAAAACAAGTGCAACACAAAAAGGCCGCCGCAAACACGCCGACCGGAAAGAGTCAATTACAGTTGATTAGTCCGCGTGCTGCAGGCCGGTGGAATCCATATCTACAAGCGGCAGACCATCCAGAGTAGAGAAGTAGGTCATCACCTTGCCGTAGTAACGGCGCAGGAACTTGTTGGCACCAGCCGTCATGTAAACGTAGTACGGCTTACCCTCGGCACGCTTCTTGTCCAAGAACAGGAACACAGGCTCGTCTG
>NZ_JNJN01000047.1 GCF_000701665.1 Agathobaculum desmolans ATCC 43058
GGGTAGAACCGCCCCATTTGCCTATGGATAAGTGCATCATTAACCCCGAGCTGGACTGCATCGGCTCGGCAAAGGTTGCGGTGCTGACAGAGCGCGTAGAGCGGTTAGAGGAATGGCGGGACAAGTCCTCCAAATTCCACAACGATTTCTACGACTGGCAGCGGACGCAGATCGCGCGGGATGCGCGGCTGGATGAGCAGCTTAAAACCATGATTGCAGATATTTCAAAGGTGCTTGCATGGCAGGAGAGCCAGCAGGCCAAGCCCGCCAAGCGGTGGGATGCGATAACGGATAAGATCGTCTGGGCGGTGCTTGCGGCGGTGATCGCGTTCCTGCTCGGGCGCATTGGATTATGAAAGGAGCGAAAATAGCATGAAGGTCAATATTCCGGTGAGAATGAAAAACCCGTGGTTTTGGGTGGGCATTGTGTCGGTGATGCTGACGGCGATCGGCGCGGAGCCGTCCATGTTTACCTCGTGGGAGATTCTGTGGGAGCAGATCATGGCGGTGCTGGGCAATCCGTATCAGCTCGCTGCGGTGTTTGTGGCGGTGCTGGCGGTGTTTGTAGACCCGACCACGGCAGGCGTGACGGATTCCGACCGCGCGCTTACTTACAGAAAACCGCTGGAAAAATAACAAAAGCCGCCCGGAGGCGGCAAATTGACATAGGGTGGCGTGCGATGGTATAATATGTCGGGCGCTGTCGTTCCCAGCGGCGGGCGGTTGGCCACTCCTTGCGAAAGGGGTGGTGCATATGAGATTAAGATTCGCAAGAATTTTAATATGTGCAGCAGTTTTGTTACACATTTTCATTACATATGCAAAGTAGCCGCCCTCTCGACCAAAAGATAGCGGCTACTTTGTAGCTAACTCTTAGGGTCAACCGCTCGTCGGCAGCGCCCCTTTGTATAGATATTATACCACATGCTCTGCCTGTGTCAAGGTGGGGCTTTTTATATTCAGACAAGGGGTGATAACTTGAAAATCCTTTTAATTGCCGGTCACGGTGGTACGCCTTATGACAGCGGCGCAGTCGGCTGCGGCTATACGGAAGCGGTGGAGACCCGCCGCATGGCAATGGCGGTTGCGCCCAAGCTGAAAAAGTACGGCTTTTCGGTTGAGATTTACGACCAGAGCCGGGATGCGTACAAGGTGGTGACACAGGGCGGCAGCCTGCCGCTCTCGGGCGTATCCTATGTGATTGAATTCCATCTTAACAGCGCGGCGAATGACCGCAAGGGCAACGGCAGGACAACCGGATCGGAGATATTTGTGCATCCCTCTGAGGATGGCGTAGGCGTGGAACAGGCTATTCTTAAACGTCTGTCCGCGCTGGGCTTTACGAACAGAGGGGTAAAGCGCAACAGCTCGTTTGCGGTATTGCGGCACGTGAAGCGCAGGGGTGTAAGCCATGCGCTGATTGAAACGTGCTTTATCGACGATGCGGACGACATGGTGCTGTACAAAAATAAGTTCTATGAAATTGCGGATGCCATTGCGGACGGTGCGGCAGAGGGTTTCGGCAAGACAGTGCAGGAGAAGGAGGACGATACTGTGACACGGAAAGAATTTGAAGTGATATACAACAAGGTAAATCCGCTGTACAAGACAATCAGCGACGTGCCCGATTACTGGAAGGCAGAGGTGCGCAAGATGATTGACTGCGGAGCAATCAACGGCGGCACAGCGGATAATCCCAACGACGTCAACATGCGCTATGAGGCGCTGCAGGCCGCAATTGTCGCATACCGCGCAGCAGTAGAGATTCACAAGTGAAAAGGAGCAGAAAGAACCCCTCCGGCTATATGCTGGAGGGGCTGTTCCTATGTATTGGGTTATTCTGTGATAGACGGCGTTTTCTTTAGCTTTGCAAAGCCAACAAACGAAAGTACCATCTGGACGATTACAAAGAAAAAATAAATCGGCATAGTTACGATTGCGACTGCGTAAAGGATTGCACCGGTGAGGGCAAAGCCGCGTTTATTCATTGCCCAGCCGAGAATGTTGAAAATCGTTGCCAGAACGGTGAGAACCATATGCGGCATGACAAGCGCGGTGGCGAGACCAGCGCCGAGTGCGGCGGCCGCATCGGTCTGGGAAGCCGTATTGCCGAAAAAGTAAGCGATAACATAAATCGAATATAGCGCGCCAAGAATCCAAGAAATCAATAAACATTTGCTCTTTTTCATTTTTTGTTCCCCCTGTTGGTGTTCAAAATATCGCCGCGTGGGCGTAAATAGTTAACGGTGGGCATTTTGCAGATATATCCTCCTTCTGTCTGGCTAAATTTAGTGCCATCAATATGCCACTATTATGCTGACATAACAATAGCATAAATGGTCATATTATGTCAAGAGACAGGAGGCCTATATGATGAAAGTAAAACACGATGAAGTGAAAACTACAATTCGTATTTATAAAGAAACGATGGATAAGCTGGAATATATTGCGGAGTATTACGGCCGCAGCAAGAATAAAGAGATTGACTGGGCAATCAAACAGCATATCTTCCGGTTTGAAGAGGAGTACGGTAAAATTATATTGGATGTAGATGATTAAGTGCGAACAGGCCACCTTGTTTTGCAGGGTGGTTTATTTTTTGAAAAAGTGCTCAACGCCGCTTGCCTTGTAGTGCGCCGCAAAGTCGGCAAATAAAAAATCAATAAGGAAGAGGGCAGGTCAAAAGCGGCCAGTCCGTAATAGGGACTGACTGTAGATATATAAGAAAAATCATCATTCCTGAGGCAGAAGGATGGCCGCCTTAGAGAAGTTGTTCCAATCAAGACGCTGTCCGCAGCGGTCACAATAAATCTGGTAATCCCGTTCCATCGTCGCTCCGCACCGTGGACAGACAGGGAAGCCGGTTAGGCCATGGTGGTATCGAAAGCAACGAACTTGTGTTACTGGCATCGGCTCGCGGAAGGCTATATCTCTCCAGACATCAGCAGGGATTAGCAGATCATTGGGGGTCAGTTTAAATCCAACACAGAGCTTTTCCAGCGTCAGGATCGTAGGCACAGCCCTGCCCCGCGCAATATCCGCAAAGTATCTGGAGCTGAGATTACATCGTTCCGAGGCAGCTTCATAGCTGAGTTTGCGAGCATCACATAATCTGAGGACAGAGGTGGATAAATTGTCTAAAAACATTTTAATCACTCTCTTTCTGTCAGAAGAATGCTTCATGAATTTGCCAACTGTGCGGGATATTCCTTAGTAACTCTGTTAAATGAAGTGTGGAAGCAGGGGGGGATATGGTATAAGAATCATCTTGACACACTGAAATTAGGGGAAAATGCACCCAAAACAGTGGTGCAGCAGATTGCTGGAAATGAATTTAAAAAAGCATTGGTGTTAAGACAGAAACTTCTATGTTAAGAGATATTGATACAGGTATGCCAGCATCAGACTGGGTGAGGGGTGTCTGTCTCGGTCAAAGTAAGTAATCCGGATCAGCAAATCATAATTTCCACGGTACCAGATGTTGTCGCATGCTACACGAATGCCGCGTTCGACTGCTGCATAGGTGGTATGGCAGGCGGCGGCAACATCCGGGTAGAGCCATTTCGTGACAAGCTGAAGTCGCTCCGGCTTCTCGTGAATCAGCCGCAGGGCGGTGAGCAGGTACAGCCCCTGCCGCCATCCAGCGTGCAAGCCCAATTGTAGCAGCAGGCGCTGCGCCTGCCGTTGATACTGTTCCAGTTCCTCTTCCACGAAAATCACCTCGGTTATTCGCGCGGATCACGATCCATAAAATCGCGCATGATAGAAAGAAGAAGCGACTGCATGGACGGGGAGAGGCGGTCAAAACCCTGCTGGTATACGGAAAGTGGAAAGGTGGTTTGTGCAGGTATTTCAGATAATAGCACGGAAAGCGGGATGCGAAGCGCATCCGCGATCCGTTCCATCGTCAACAGTGTGGGGTTGTGTGTGCCGTTTTCGATGTCGCGGATCTGTCGGTCATCTAGCATCGCTTCTGCCTTAAGTTGAAAGCGGCTGATTTCCGCAAGCTCGCGGTACCGCCGTACATTCTCCCCGAATACCTTGGGAATGCTTGGGCGCTGTCTTAACTCGGCTGCCATAATGTTCGCTCCTTTGCCGCCAGTATACGACAAATTTCGCGTTCACAATACGGACTCCATTCAGGATATAATCAGGCATTACCGTCACCTTAACCGTCACCATGCCGAGAAAGCCCAGCAATACCGTGCTTTCTTGCATCCTTGGTAAGGATGAGGTCACCGGTTCAAATCCGGTCAGCAGCTCCATGAAATAAGCACCAGATGTGCCGCTTTATCGCGGTTATCTGGTGCTTTTTCTTGGTTTTGAGGACTTTTTATGATATTGGTTGGATGACTATGCTGTCTCGGTTTGACGAATCAGTATGGTTGGATACAGAGCCAGCCCTACGGAGAATACGATTGGATATTCCCAAAAGAGCCAGGGGGATCAGTAAATGTGACGCAAAGTGATGGAAGTTTTTGGGGCGAAGTGAAGTTGCGCAGCATTGGGCAATTTTCTTATTCTTCGTCATCCCATACGAAACTATCTACTATGGTTTGGGCAGCTTGATATGCGCTGTCAGATCCGGTGAAATTGGTAAGCTGGACTAAGCAAAAACCGAAATCCTTCACAATGTAATATTGTTTTGTTACGGCGGTGGAATCATCGATGGTAAAGGTATAAACTACGTAACCTTGTTCTGTATTGCTGCCGGTCCCGTCCAGTTGGGCATTTTCTCCATTTAACTGCATTAGGAGCTGCTTCACGATAGCGTCTTTGAACTTTGTGTGCTCTTCTGCGCTGTATCGATTTACATCGACGCTGATGGAAATATTATCAGGCAGTTCATCCTCTTCGTGCCCTTTTTCTACATAGAAAACCATATTTGAAGAAGAGTGTTTATCAGATTTCACCCATCCGTCCGGCACGGTGTAGCTACCCGGAATGGAACTCTCCTGTTCCGGTTCTGCAATATCGGTTTGCATGTTCTCCTGTTGGTTAGCCAGAACGCTCTCCGAAGCGTTATCGCTCCTGGTTGTCTGGGCGATTTCGCCGCTGCTGCAGCCGGTCAGCAGCAACATGGCCGTCAATGCTGCCCCTATTTCTTTTCGCATTTCTCTTGCCCCCTTTTGATTTGCATTCCCCCTACATAACCTACGGAGTTATGTAAAGATGCTTTAACTTGTTGGATGCTACATTCGTTTGCGTTAGTAATAAGATACTAAAAATTTGAAAATATGTCAATGCGAAATCATAAAAATATTTCTGACTGCTATCTGCTCAAAAACGAAATGCCTATCGAAAAAGTCTTTTGTTGATGGGCGTTAGTAATACGCGCGGCAATATACATAAAACAGTATTTGCAGCGAAATGCATGAAAAGCCAAGACACAAGGTGAATTGGCCGGTAGGCCAAGCGCGTGTGGTCTGGATCATGCACCTGACTTGTTCTCATTTTATCGCCACATGGCGGCGGAATGTGGTCAGAGGTCAATGGGTTTATGCTTTAAGAGAAAAAAGTTCCTGCATAGGAACTTTTTTCTCGTTTATGTTTGGTGTGATCCGGCATAGATTGTCAGAAAAATAAAGTTTTTTAACAGTCTCCTGCAGATTGTTTTAGTCGCTGACGAGTGGGGTAGACAGATAGCGATCACCGGTATCGGGCAATAATGCAACAATGGTTTTGCCGCTGTTTTCCGGACGCTGTGCCAGTGCAGCAGCAGCCCACAGCGCTGCACCGGAGGAAATACCGATGAACAGTCCTTCGCTGTGCGTAAAGGTACGGGCAGCGGCAAAGGCGTCCTCTCCCTTGACGCGGATGACCTCATCGTAGATTTCGGTATTGAGTACCTGCGGCACAAAGCCGGCGCCGATGCCTTGAATCTTATGCGGGCCGCCTTTACCGGTGGACAATACGGGAGATTCGTCCGGTTCAACCGCTACAATGCGTACATGCGGGTTCTGCTCCTTCAGATAGCGGCCGACGCCGGTGATCGTGCCGCCGGTACCCACACCGGCGACGAAAAGATCGACCTTGCCGCCCGACTGCGACCAAATCTCGGGGCCGGTGGAGGCGTAATGTGCGGCGGGGTTAGCGGCATTGACAAACTGGCCGGGGATAAAACTGTTTTCGATTTCACCGGCGAGCTCATCCGCCTTGGCGATCGCACCCGACATGCCCTTGGCGCCGTCTGTCAGCACCAGCTCGGCGCCGTATGCCTTGAGCATATTGCGGCGTTCAACGCTCATCGTTTCAGGCATGGTGAGGATAATGCGGTAGCCGCGTGCTGCCGCAACGGCTGCCAGACCAATGCCGGTATTGCCGCTGGTCGGCTCGATGATGGTAGCGCCGGGCTTCAGCGCGCCGCTCTGTTCGGCATCTTCGATCATGGCGTAGGCAACCCGATCCTTGACCGAGCCTGCCGGGTTAAAGTATTCCAGTTTGGCCAGAATGGAGGCATGGGCATCCATTTTCTGTGCAAATTTATCCGCTGCGTACAGCGGCGTGCTGCCGATCAGCTCGGCAAAGCTGTGCTTAATATCCGACATGGGTAAACCGCCTTTCGTAAACCGCTTAATTCATATGTGTTTTATATGAATTAAGCATACAGGCAAATGGGGGAGTTGTCAAGCATTTTTTCTAAAACAGCAGCTCCGCATGGTACGGGGCTGCTCAGTCTGTCGAAAAAGTATTTTGTTATTGAGTGGGAACAATACGCGCGGCAGCGCGCATAAAATAGTGCATTGCGGCAAGCCGCAATGCCCATAAAAACCGGGAGCATGTATCTCGGTTTTTATACAAGACGACGGAGAATTGTGCCCAAAGGGCGCGATTTGCAGTCGCAAATTCGATCGAAAACGTGGTTTCGATCGAGAGCTTGTCGGAAAAACGAAGTTTTTCGACAGTCACCACGCAGCTCCGCATAGCGCGGAGCTGCGTGGTGGATATGGAGAAATGATCTGGGAGGATGGCAAAGTGCCTATGCTGCGCTTTGGCCTTCAGCGGATGTAGTATATCGCCTGCGGCAGGTGCCGGACGTGGTAGGACCAGCCCCCCGGTGCGTAGTCGATACCGCAGGTTTGGATGCCAAGCGTGCGGTTATATCCGAAAAGGGAAAGATACAGCTCGCCGTCCTGCCATATGGCGGCATAGGGATAGGGCAGTGTCATGGACTGGCCGTTGCCGAATTGCACGACCGGACTGCCGGCGGTAACGGTGCAGCGGTGGTCCTCCAATGTGAGGATGGCGGTCTGCGTATCGGGATCCCACTCAATCGAGCCGCCGAATGGGGTGAGCAGTGCGCGGGCGGATACACCGGGCAGCGGTACGCTGCTGCCGTCGGTGGCATAGATGCGGCCGATCTCAACCGGATGCAGGCAGATGGGGCGCAGCCGATCCGGCAGGGGGTGGGAGGATGGACGGCGGCCGTTCAGATAATACGCCGTATCGTTCAGGATTACCGCCTTGACGGTTTTTAGATCAAGCACTTCGCTCCAGCGGCGTTTTTCCGCGATAAGCTGCCCCAGTGTGCGGATACTGCCGTCGCGCATCCAAAAGGCAAGCAGATAGTCGGGGGAAAAGTCCTGGTCATCGCTTTGCGGAGATTGCACATCAAGCGTGTAGCCCAAGCTGGTCAGGCGCAGTGAATAGAAGGTCGCTTCGGTGCCATTCGGCAATGGCACGACGGCGCTGTCAAACAGGATTTCCGCATTTTGTGCGTTGGGGGTAAGCGGCACCTCCAGACGGCCATCCGCGCCGTCAAGCGTCAGGTAGACGCGGCTGACGCCGTACAGATAGCTGCTGAAGCGCAGAACATCAGGCTGGGCGGCAGCGCGTGATTCGGTGATGAGGCCGCTGGCGTAGGGGCCGCGTTGGGTCACACCGCTTTTTGTTTCCTCATAGCCGATTTCCACCGGAAACGGTATTCTATCGATGTTGGCAGTATCCGAGGTTTCGCTGTCGCGCAGTGCGTCCAGCAGGGCTTGCCCCTGTGGGGTTTGGGCGGTGAGCGAATAGGCAAGATAGGTTACATTGATATCAGACAGGGATTCCTCCAGCGTCAGCCGGAGATCCCCGTTGCCGATGGACTGCGGCGTGGTGTTGAGCATCAGATCGCCGATGCCGTCCGGCAGCCAGTCGGACAGCAGTCCGGTGCGGACGGCGGCGACTGCGCCTGTCAGCAGGAGCGCTGCAATGGCCGCAGCGCAGACCGCACGCTGTACGATGCGGCGGTGATGCTGCCGCCGTGCGGATGGATCGCGGTCGAGCGCAGCGTTGACCCGGCGGCGGATCCGGCGAGTGGATACAGTGGGATGCTCCCGCAGCGGAAGGGAGAGCAGCTCCTCCTGTTCTGCTGCACTCAGTTCGTCAAACAGGTCATGGATACGCATGGTCGGTTCCCTCCTTTTCCAGTTGCGCGCGCAGCCGTGCACGTCCGCGCGACAGACGCGCCTTGACGGTGGATTCGTTTTTCTGCATGATGGACGCAATCTCGCGCACGGTCTGTTCATAATAATAAAACCGTACGAAGATCTCGCGGTCTTCTGCCGCCATTTCGTACAGCAGGCGGCGCAGGGTATCAGCCTGCTCGCGGCGCAGTGCCTGCGCTTCCGGGCTGTCCGCTTCATCGGCAGGCAGAAGGTCATCTGCGGGCAGCGGATTGGCCGGGCGCTGCTGCCGCAGCCGGTCGATTGCCGCATGCCGCGCGATGGCAGCGAGATAGTGGCGGAGCGGGCGGGTCTCTTCCAATCGGTCTGCGGCGCGCCACAGCGCAAGAAAGGTATCGGACACCAGCTCCTCCAGATCCTCCTGCACCGCGCTGCTGCCGAGTACGCTGCGGATCACAGCGGCGGCAAAGCCGCTGTACCGGCGGATCGCCTGATCGAGCGCACCGCGCTGACCGGCTTTGAGTGCCAGAACCAGTTGGGTTTCCGTCATGGTCATGCCGCCTCCTTTCGGACGTCGGAGATGGTTTCGTTCTTCATTCTTATATACGTGATCCAATGCGGTTTGGTTGCAGCATAGGGCAAAAAATCTCCCGTGCGGGAGATTTTTTCGTGCAAGGCTGCGCGCTTATTCCGCAGAGTGTGCCGGATCGGTTTCGATCAGCCCAAGCTGCATTTTCCAGCGGATGACCCGCACGGCCGACTCACGGATGCGCGCGGGATCGATCCTGCCGTCCTGCACTGCAGCGAGCACCGCGTTGTACTGGGTGACAAAATCCGAGGATACCAGCATGTCGTTCCCGGCCTGCACCGCCAGTACAGCGGCGTTTTCGCCGCCGGTGTAATCGGTAATGGCCTCCATGATAAGATCATCGGTCATCACAACGCCGTCAAAACCCAGTTCGTCGCGCAGGATATCATGCACGGCGGGGGAGAGTGAGGCGGGCAGCGCGTCATCCATGCACCGGACGATGTTGTGGCTGACGAGCACGGATTGTGCGCCGGCCTCGATCCCCGCAGCAAAGGGGAGAAAGTCGCCTGTGCGGAAGGTTTCCGGCGGGCGCTCGTCGATGGCGATGCCGGTATGGGTGTCCACATTGCTGCCGTAGCCCGGGAAGTGCTTGAGCACCATCCCCATGCGGTCGGCCTGCATCTGTGTGACCTGCTCACGGATACATTCAGCAGTGGCGGCGGCATCCTGTCCGATGGTGCGGGCATAGATAAAATCGTTTGGGTTGGTGGACACGTCGCACACGGGTGCAAAATTGACGTTGATGCCAAGGGAAGAGAGCAGCGCGTCCTTTTCCTTGGCATCCTCGATAAGCAGGGGAAGGCCGCCCTCGCGGTACAGCGCCTGCTGGGACCAGAATTTGACCGCGCGGAAATTCGGATTGGAGCTGATGCGCACGACTGTGCCGCCCTCCTCATCCACGCCGATGAGCATGGGCGTGGCGGCGGCCTCCTGATAGGAGCGGATGGTTTCGCGGATGGTATCCGGTGTCTGCCCTTCAAAATCACGGCCGAACAGAAGATAGCCGCCGATGTTGTATTGCGCGGCAAGCGCGGCGGCATCGGTTTCCGGACAGCGTGTGAAAAACATTTGTGCAAGCTGCTGTTCAAGCGAAAGCTGGTCGGTATACGCCTGCGCGGCGTTGCGCAGCACGGTTTCCGGATCGGGCTGCTGCGGTACAGTTTGCTCCTTTTGTGAGGGGGGATCCGATGCGGCGCTGTCGCTGCTGCCGCAGGCGGGCAGACCGGTCAGACATAAAGCGGCAAACAGCAGCCCGGCGAGAAAGCGTTTCATAGGGGAACCACCTTTCCATATTATAATTGAGGATATTATAGCATATGGCAGAGGTGGAAACAACAAACAGCAAAAGGGGGCTCCCTTTTCCCCGTTGGACTGATTTTAGGGATAAGAAATCTCCCTCCATCAATTCGACGGAGGGAGATTCGCTCCAAGCCACACAGGCTGATAAACTATAGTTTATAACATTATGGAGTTACTACTGGTTTTCCTTCTTTATCAAGTAATGGGGTAAATCCCGCCGCATTTCCATTTCTATGGAAGACATAATTTACACCAGTTTGTGTATCGACCCAAATTTCAATCACGTCAATAGTGCCTTGCTGATAGATTTTCTTAAAACGCTCCATAAATATTTCTCCTTAAAATGAAATTATACGCATACTTTTTCATAGTCTTATATCCCTTAAATTTACTTTATCATATCTTTCTGCTGTAAGCAACGCATAGTGAAATTGACGAGGTTATTATCCGTCAGTCCAAACGTAAAAAGGGGGAAAAGGGGCTGCGGTTGCATTCGATGCAGCGCTTGTGGTAAGATAAAGAGACGAAAGGGGGAGGACACATGCCGGTGATTGGACGCTTTGCGCCCAGCCCGAGCGGGCGGATGCATCTGGGCAATGTGCTGTGCGCGCTGCTGGCGTGGCTGTCGGCACGGCAGCAGAACGGGGAATACCTGCTGCGGATCGAGGATCTGGATGCCATGCGCTGTCCGCGCAGCTACGCCGAGCTGATCATGGATGATCTGCGTTGGCTGGGGCTGGATTGGGACGGCGAGGTGCTGTATCAGAGTGACCGGTCGGTCATTTATGCGAAATATGAACAGATTTTACGTGAAAAGGGATTATTATACCCGTGTTTCTGCTCGCGTGCGGCACTGCATGCAGCTTCTGCCCCGCACTTGTCAGATGGGCGCGTGGTCTATGCAGGAACCTGCCGCGACCTGACGACAGCGCAGATCGAGGAAAAGCGGCGCACGCGTGCACCGGCTGTGCGGGTGCGTGTACCGGGGGAAAAGGTTGCGTTCACCGACCGGGTATTCGGTGCGTACTGTGAGGATCTCACCGAGATGTGCGGAGATTTTATCATCCGACGGTCGGATGGCGTGTTCGCTTATCAGCTGGCGGTGGTGGTGGATGATGCGCTTTCCGGTGTGAATGAGGTTGTGCGCGGGGTGGATCTGCTTTCCTCTACGCCGCG
This sequence comes from Agathobaculum desmolans ATCC 43058, assembly GCF_000701665.1. GTDB lineage: Bacteria > Bacillota > Clostridia > Oscillospirales > Butyricicoccaceae > Agathobaculum > Agathobaculum desmolans. The sequence continues at coordinate 11,452 of NZ_JNJN01000047.1, forward strand.
GCAAATCTGGCTGTACCGCCAGTTCGGATTTACGCCGCCGGATTTCTGCCATATCCCACTGCTGTGCGACTATGACGGCCGCCGCTTGTCCAAGCGGGACGCGGATTTGGATCTGGGACGGCTGCGGCAGCATTTTTGTCCGGAGCAGGTGGTCGGCGCGCTGGCCTATGCGGCGGGCTTGACCGATCGTCCGGAACCGGTTGCCGCGCAGGAGCTGATTGCGGATTTTTCATGGAAGCGCATCCCGCAGGAGGAATTACACCTGCCACAGGTACTGCAAATCAAGTAGCGTATCCTGAAAGAAGAACGCCTGTGGGCGTTCTTCTGAGACTGTCGAAAAACTTTGTTTTTCGAGCAGTCTCTCGATCGAAATCACGCTTTCGATCGAACTTGCGACTGCGAACCGCGCCCTTCGGGCACAATTCTCTGTCGTCTTGTATAAAAACCCACGCACATGTCGCGGGTTTTTATGAAAATTGCAGCTTGCTGCCATTTTCTATTTGATGCGCGCTGCCGCGCGTGTTGCTTACGCTCAATAACAAAATACTTTTTTCGATAGACTAAAGAACGCCTGTGGGCGTTCTTCTTTTTTGTCAAAAAATGCTTGACAGCAGATGGACTGGGGTGTATTATGATGATATCAAATTGATATCGAAACGAGGGGATCATATGAATCAGAATCAGGGACAGTATCAGGAAAAGGTGCTGCGTGCGCCGAATGGGATGGGTATTCTTATGCTGGATATCCTGTTGTGCATCGCAGCGGTCGCGCTGATCGTATTCGGTGTGCAGGGGGATCAGACGCTGCTGCTGGTCATCGGCATTGTATGGCTTGCCGTGCCGAGCTGGCTGCTGCTGTGCGGCATCAAGGTGCTTGGCCCGAATGAGGCGCTGGTGCTGACATTGTTCGGCAAGTACATGGGCACGCTCAAGGGAGAGGGCATCTTTTTTGTCAATCCATTCAGCAATTCGGTCAATCCGGCGGCAGAAAGCGCAAGTGCGGCCGCGCTGACCAAGCTGGCGCAGGAAGATAAGCCGTCCAGCGGCGAAATCGTCAAAGCGGCCGGCGTCAGCAAAAAGCTGTCGCTTAAAACCATGACGCTTAATAACGACAAGCAGAAGATCAACGACCTGCTCGGCAACCCGATCGTGATCGGCATTGCGGTCATCTGGCATATTGAGGATACCGCCAAGGCGGTGTTCGCAGTGGATAATTATCAGGAATTCCTGTCCATCCAGTCGGATGCGGCGCTGCGCAACACGGTGCGCCTGTATCCGTACGATGTATCCGAGGGTGGGGACGAAAAGAGCCTGCGCGGCTCGTCGCAGGAGATCGCCGAGGTGCTGGCGGAGGAGATCCAGCAGCGCGTGGAAGGCGCAGGCATCAAAGTGGAGGAAGCGCGCATCACCACGCTGGCCTATGCGCCGGAGATCGCAGCGGCCATGCTGCAGCGCCAGCAGGCAAGCGCCGTAGTCGATGCCCGTAAGATGATCGTCGAAGGCGCGGTGGGCATGGTCGAGCTGGCGCTGGACGAGCTGAGCCGTAAACAGGTAGTCGATCTGGATGACGAACGAAAGGCGCAGATGGTTTCCAACCTGATGGTGGTGCTGTGCGCGGGCAAGGACGCGCAGCCTATTGTCAATTCGGGCAGCATCTATTAAAATAGACATGTTACAGCAAGCCGCACGGACGGCAGAGGGGAAACGGCGCAGGGACGGTTCCCCCCTGCCTGCCGCTGCGGAACGGGGAAAAGGAGGCGGAAGCACTGGCAGACAAGGAAAAAGCGAAAAAGCAGGTGCCGCTGCGGCTGTCCGCCACCCTGTATGAGGAATTGTCACGCTGGGCGGAGGATGAGTTCCGCTCGGTCAACGGGCAGATCGAATACCTGCTGACTGAGGCGGTGCGCCGCCGCAAAAAGTCCAAAAGCAGGGAAGAAGATGCGTAAGGGGCAGAGCCAAAAGCGGGCTGTCCCTCTTTCGCTTGTGTGGGGGCGAACCGCGGGGGTGAGATTGGTCTTACAATTATCCCAACAGCAGTTCTTGCCGGCTGCTCAAAGAAGGGAGATATGCACCGCTGTGGTATAATAGCCGCAGAGCGGCTGTTATACAGCTATTTTACAATTATCCCAACAGCGGCTCTTGCCGGCTGCTCAAAGAAGGGAGATATGCACCGCTGTGGTATAATAGCCGCAGGGCGGCTGTTATACAGCTATTTTATAATTATCCCAACAGCGGCTCTTGCCGGCTGCTCAAAGAAGGGAGATATGCACCGCTGTGGTATAATACCCCTTAGTATTTGAAATTTCGGTGGAAACGGGAAAATGCAAACGATGTGCCGTGCAGAAATACCATCTGTCCGGTGGGGAGCCAGTGATACAAAGGAGAGATTATGAAAAAGCAAAAGACAAACAAAGCAGAAACACCGGTCGAGCAGCGCAAGCGGGTACGCCGCCGCTGGACGATCCGCGGCGTCCTGTCGTTTTTTATTGTGCTGACGTTTGTTCGGTCGGCCTTTATGCACCGGTATGAGAATATGTTCGTCTGCGTGCTGGCGTTGGTGCTGTTCTGTATGCCGGTATTGATTGAGCGCAGCCTGTCGATCGATATCCCGCCGCTGATGGAAGGCATTATCTACTGCTTTATCTATGCGGCGGAAATTTTAGGTGAAATCAATTCGTTTTATACCATTATTCCGGGATGGGATACCATGCTGCATACAATTAACGGATTTTTGGTTGCAGCAGTTGGTTTTGCGCTGGTCGATCTGTTTAACCGAAGTGAACGCTTCAGTGTGCGTTTGTCGCCGCTGTTTCTGGCGATTGTCGCGTTCTGCTTTTCCATGACCGTGGGCGTATTGTGGGAATTTTTCGAGTTTGGCGCGGATCAGTTCCTCGGAACGGATATGCAGAAGGATTTTATCGTGCAGGCGGTCAATTCGGTATCGCTTAACCCGTCAGGTTTGAACACAGTGATTCAAACCCCAATCGAAAGTTTGGTGGTCAATGGGCAGGATTGGATGCAGTTCCCCGGCGGTTATCTGGATATCGGGCTGATCGATACGATGAAGGATCTGCTGGTCAACTTTATCGGGGCAGTGCTGTTCTCTGTGATTGGTTTCTTCTATGTCAAAACCCGCGGTAAGGGGAAACTGGCGGCTTCGCTGATCCCGGTGGTGCTCGATCCGGAACAGATGCAGGAAAAATCCGGGGAAGAATAAAAAATTTTTTCTGCAAATAGGGAACCGATTGACGGAAACTTCCGTCTAATCCTCCAGAACAACCGAAAGGGGATTTGAAACCATGAAGAAAAGAATGACTGCGGCTTCGATGGCCGCTTTGATGGCAGTTTCCATGCTGCCGGTATCGGCGTGTGCCGCTTCGGCAGAGGATATGGCGCCGGTAAAGGCACCGGCGTGGAATACGGCGCAGCACATGCAGTATATGAACGGCTATGCGGACGGCACATTCCGTCCGGATGCTTCCATCACCCGTGCAGAAGCCTGCAAGCTGATCGCGGGTCTGCTGGCAGAAAAGTCCGGCGGCGGGGATTATACCTTTATTGATGTGCCGGCAGACGCCTGGTTTGCAGAGTCGGTATCCGAAATGACCGGATTTTCCCTGATCAACGGCTACGAAAACGGCACGTTCCGTCCGGATGCGCCCATCACCCGCGCGGAGTTTGTAAGCATTTTGGCGCGTTTCCCGCATAAGGAAATCGGCACGGAGCAGAGCTTTGCTGATGTGCCGGCTTCCCACTGGGCGCACGAGGCGGTGCAGACGGCGCTGGCGCAGGGTTGGGTCACCAGTGATGCCCGCTTCCGTCCGGATGCCAAGATCACCCGTGCGGAAACCGTGACGATGATCAACCGCGTGTTGGGCCGTCAGGGCGATCCGGTAACGGCGGCGTCCGGCGAAGGCGTGCGCATTATGCCGGATGTGCCGGACACGCACTGGGCGTATCTGGACATGCTTGAGGCCACCACGGATCACAAGCATGAGATGCGCGAGGGTCTGGAGGTCTGGACCGGCTATGACCGCGAGACTACGGATCTGGCTGCGGGCTGGCACAATATCAACGGCCTGCTGTTCCATGTTAACGAAGAAAAGCTGTTTGACCGCAGCACTAAGCTGGGCGGGCTGGAACTGGATCACAACGGCCGTTATACCACCGGTTCGGCGGAGCTGGATCAGTTGCTGACGGGCGCGGTTAAGGGAATCGTCAACAGCAAGATGACCCAGCAGGAAAAGCTGCGTGCGGTATATGATTACGCGAAGAAGGCGTTTGGTTATCTGGGCATTGGTTCGGTTGATACGAGCAAGGAAGGCTGGGAGATCGAACAGGCTACCAATATGCTCAAGAATAAAAAGGGCAACTGCTACTCTTGGGCTTCTGCGTTCACCTATCTGGCGCGTCAGGTGGGTTATGATGCTAAGGCGATTGCCGGCAAGGGCGTAAGCCCCAAGGGCAGCGAGTCGGTGCACGCATGGACCGAGATCACGATCGACGGCACGGCGTATACGTTTGACCCGCAGATCGAAAGTGTTTACGCATCCCGTTACGGTGAAAATTATGATTTGTTCATGAAGAAGTACGGCGAAGCGGTATGGGGCTACAAGAAGGATGAAACCAAGCCGGAGCAGCCCGAGACCCCGGTAACGCCGGAAGTGGACGCTAAGCTGGCTGCGCTGATGGAAAAGGTGTACGGTGATAAGCCGTACGCAAGCATGATCCAGCAAACCGCGCTGTCCAACACAATGGGTGCAGACGGTATGACGCAGGGCATCCAGTGGTTCTTGGGTACGGATAAGCTGAACTTTACCGCAGGTCTGGCATCCGAGTCCGCGATGACGGCGCAGGCCCATTCGGTTATCCTGCTGCGCTTTGCAGATGCCAAGGAGGCAGAGGCGGCAGTGCCGGTACTCAAGGAGAGCGTTGACCCGCGCAAATGGATCTGCGTGGGCGTGGAAAAAGCCGTGGTAGAATGCAACGGTGACCTCGTCTGCATCGTCATGGATGATGAGAATGGGGCTACCTATCTGAAGAACTTCCGCGAGATCGCTGTGGCGGAGTAAGCGCAGCGCATCCTTGCGTGATCCGGTGAAACGGTATTTGCAGCGCAAATGTTGTCAGAATAACGAAGTTTTTCGACAGACAAAAGCAGGAGGATCAGGTGATCCTCCTGCTTTTTTGCTGCCGGGCTTATTTGGGCCGTTTAGCGGGCGTGCGGGTGCGGTCGGGCTGCCAGCCCTTAAGGGGATAGCGCTGGATCGCGCCGAAAATACGCTCGCGCAGGCCGGGCATGGTTTGCTCAAGCTGCCGGAGCAGATCCTTGATCTCCTGCCGCTTGGTGTTGCCGTCCGCCGGACAGGGATTGTGCACAACCGGCAGGGCGTGCCGCGCGGCAAACGAGCGGACGTAGTGCTCTGGGGTGTAAAGCAGCGGACGGATCAGCGTGATGCCGCTGCGGTCAAGAAAGGTGACGGGTTGGAAGCAGGAGATGCGCCCTTCATAAAACAGGGAAAGCATATAGGTTTCCACTACATCGTCAAAGTGATGTCCGAGCGCGACCTTGGCGCAGCCGGCAGCCTTGGCGGCTTCGTGCAGTGCGCCGCGGCGCATTTTGGCGCACAGGGCGCAGGGGTTTTCCTCCTGCCGCACATCAAAAATGATGGTTTTGATCTCGGTCGGGATGCGGATATATTCGACGTGCAGATCATCGCACAAAGCCTGTACGGGGGCGAAGTCCATTTCCTCATACCCCATTTCAAGCGTGATGGCGACGACTTCGAAACGCTTGGGATAAAAATCCCGCAGCTTGGCCAGCGCGGTCAGCAGGGCAAGCGAATCTTTGCCGCCGGAAACGCCGACGGCGATGCGGTCACCCTCTTCAATCATATGATAATGGTCCACTGCGCGGCGGACATAGGAAAGCATTTTCTGCATGGCAAGACCTTTCTGTGTTGGGAAATAAGACGGGGGGAGGGGCGAAAAACGGAGGTGTTTTGCCGCTGTTTTCGCACTGCTCTTTCTTTTATAGCAGAAATCAGCGCAATGGGCAACCAGAAAATTATGAATTGCAACAAGAGAAAACAAGAGTAAATATGAGATAACAAGAGAATAAATGAGATTGTACAGGATTTGATATAAATTTCAAAAATTCCGCTTGACTTACAGAAACCAATGTGTTTTAATAGATATGCTCGCTTAGAGCGCTTAAAAAGGTTGTCAAAATAATTTTTGATATTATAAAACGGAGGAACGAAACATGTCTACTTTTATGGCTAAGGCAGAGACTGTCGAGCGTAAGTGGTATGTGCTGGACGCTGCGGGCAAGCCGCTCGGCCGCACCGCTGCTACCGCCGCCATGCTGCTGCGCGGCAAGCACAAGGCCGAGTTCACCCCCCATGTTGACTGCGGCGATTTTGTTATCGTGATCAATGCGGACAAGGCGGTTCTGACCGGCAAAAAGCTCACCCAGAAGTACTACCGTCATCACACCGGCTGGGTCGGCGGTCTGAAGGAAGTACAGTACAAGACGCTGATGGCTGAAAAGCCGGAGTTTGCAATGCAGCTTGCGGTAAAGGGCATGCTGCCGAAGAACTCGATCGGCCGCCAGTCCGCTACCCGCCTCAAGGTATTTGCGGGCGCAGAGCACAATCATCAGGCACAGCAGCCTGTTGCGTGGGAAAAGTAAGGGAGGAACGAACTGATGTATACACCTAAGAAAGCTTATTTCTACGGCACCGGCAGAAGAAAGTCCTCCGTTGCCCGCGTTCGCCTGTTCCCGGGCGGCACCGGCGAGATCAAGATCAACAACCGTTCGATCGACAACTACTTCGGTCTGGAGACCCTGAAGATGGTTTGCCGTCAGCCGTTCGAGACCACGAACACCGCCGGCAAGTTTGATGTGGAGTGCACCGTTTCCGGCGGCGGTTTTACCGGTCAGGCCGGTGCGATCCGTCACGGCATTGCCCGCGCTCTGCTGCAGGCTGATGCGGAGCAGTACCGTCCTGCTCTGAAGGCGGCCGGCTTCCTGACCCGCGATCCGCGTATGAAGGAGCGTAAGAAGTACGGTCTCAAAGCAGCTCGTCGCGCTCCGCAGTTCAGCAAGCGATAATCGACTGCTCAGACTATATCAAAATGGTTCAAAAAGCCCGGAAAATCAAGGTTTTCCGGGCTTTTGCTATATCTAAACGGGCTGATATGGTTTGACCAAATTTGGCAAAACGAGAGCCGATTTCATCCAATTTTTAGTGGTCCGCAAGTGGTTAACTGGCTAAAAAGAGGGCAAAAAGAGGGGGAAGTGGTTCCCAAAGTGGTTAACCGAGAGCCGATTTTTGGGGTGCTTTTCAGCCCTCCTTCCCCTCGTTTTTTGGCTGTGGCAGTTTGGCATAGTTTGAGCTAATTTGAATAATTGAATATGAATTTGATGTAGCACACAGTATAAATGCTGGGTGCTTTTTTCATTTCAGGAACTCGTATTCCGGCGATAGAAAGAGCCGTCACTTCACTGTTAATTTTGAAGTGGCGGCTTTTTCTATTTCCAGAAACAACAGCAACAATCAGAAATGAGGTGAAGTCATGAACACACAAATCATCGCCATCGCCAACCAGAAAGGCGGCGTTGGCAAAACAACAACCTGTGCGAACTTGGGAATAGGTCTGGCACAGGCCGGAAAGAAAGTGCTTCTGATCGACGGGGACCCACAAGGAAGCCTGACAATCAGCTTGGGAAATCCGCAACCGGACAAGCTGCCATTTACACTGTCGGATGCAATGGGCAAAATTCTGATGGATCATCCTATACGCCCCGGAGAAGGTATTCTGCATCATGCAGAAGGCGTTGACCTGATGCCTGCGGATATTCAGCTTTCCGGTATGGAGGTTTCTCTGGTAAACGCCATGAGCCGTGAAACAATTTTACGGCAATACCTGGACACACTGAAGGGACAATATTCCCATATCCTGATTGACTGTCAGCCCTCGTTGGGGATGCTTACGGTCAATGCGCTGGCGGCTGCGAACAGGATCATAATTCCCGTTCAGGCAGAGTATCTGCCCGCCAAAGGGCTGGAAATGTGTGCCGACTTTGCTATCCATGACAAGGGAACCGGCAATCCTCATGTCCATATCATGCTGACGCTCCGGCCTCTGAAAGAAAATGGACAGTGGGGCGCAAAGTGCCGCAAGGCATACGATCTGGACGAGAACGGACAGCGTATCCCGGATGGGAAAGGCGGCTGGAAAAATCATCGGGAGGATACGACCGACTGGAACGATAAAGGAAATGTGGAGATTTGGCGGGCAGCGTGGGCAGCCTACACCAACCGGGCGCTGGAATCTGCCGGTAGACCGGAGCGCATTGACCACCGCAGCTACAAGCGGCAGGGCATTGATAAAATCCCCTCTGTCCATCTGGGGCCAGCTGCCAGCCAAATGGAAAAGCGCGGTATCCGCACCGACAAGGGGGAAGTAAACCGACAGATCGCCGCCGACAACAAACTGCTGAAAGAAATTAAAGCCCGCATTACCCGTCTTTATCGCTGGTCGAAAGACGAAGCGGAAAAACCACAAACACAGCAAAGCAGCTTGACTGCTTTGTGGGAGGCCCAGCAGCAGTTGAACACTCCCCGCACCCGCACCGGCAAAATCCGGGCTTTGCAGGAAAGCGCTGCACTATTTAGCTTTTTACAGGCAAACGGCATCCAGTCTATGCAGCAGCTTCATGAAAAAATCGCTGATATGAACAGCCGTTACTATGACCTGCGGGGAAAGATCGTCAAGGCTGAGCGCCGGATCGCCATTCTTACCGAACGCGGGGAGATGTGGGAACAATACAACCAGTACAAGTCCATCCACAAACAGCTTGCCAAAGTAAAGCCGGAAAAGCGGGAACAGTTTGAGCAGCGCCACAGCCGGGAACTGATCCTGTATGATGCAGCAGCCCGGTATCTGAAAGAACTGAAAGACAGCGGCGAGGGGATAACCCCGAAGGCATGGCAGCGGGAGATCGACCAGCTGACCGCCGGAAAGCAGACGGACACGCTTGCCATGAAATCCATGAGGGAGGATTTGAAAGCAGTGGAACGGCTCCGCAAAACCGCCGAGCAGCTGTCCCGACAGGAAAGGGACAAGTCTCACGACCGTGGGCCGGAGCGGTAAAGGCTATCGCGTTTTGGCGTACCCTTGTCAAGTGCGTCGCGTTTCACGACATACCTTTGCATACAGAAAAACCGCCGTACAGGTTTCCCCATACGGCGGCAGACTGTTTATTTGCCGAACAAGTCACTGTGTGTGCCGGTGCGGGCCAGCGTCAGCACCAGAACATCATCCTCTATGCGATAGACAAGCAGCCAGTCCGGGAGAATATGACATTCCCGATGACCTGCCCAATCGCCGGACAGGTCATGGTCGCGGTTCTTATCCGGCAGCGGTTCGCCCATTGCCAGCAATGCTACGATCTGCTCCAGCAGCTCGATCTTCAAGCCACGCTTTATGGCTCGTTTGTAGTCTTTTTTGAAACTGGTCGTGTACTTGACGGTATATTTGGTTTCTTTCATCTTTTCAGGTCAGCAAATAACTCGTCAAGGTCATTGTAGCCCTTTACAGACGGGTCTTTTGCAATCCTTTCCGCTTCCAGCATGGCAGCAACCGTTTCTTTGTTCGGCTGTTCCAGCCTTACCTCAAAGGGAATGCCGCCTTCACGAAGCGACTGGCGCACAAAGATGTTAAACGCCGTAGTCAGGTTCATGCCAAGTTCAGTAAACAGTGCGTCCGCCTGCGCTTTCAAATCTGCGTCCATGCGGATACTGATGTTTGTGGTATTTCCAGCCATACGATCAACCCCTTTCTGCTGGCAATTATAGTATATGCCATTTGCACGAAGAAAACAATACTTTGCACGAATATTTAACAATAAATTCATTCGAGGAGGTTACACGCTTTATGAAAGAAATCATTTATGAAGAACAACAAGACTGAACCTATCCCTGTCATGGATTACCGCCAGTATCGCAGAGCGCGGAAACTGGTGCATGAGTGCTGTAACTACATCGACGGAAACTGTATCGCTCTGGACGATGGGGAGGAATGTGTCTGTGTCCAGTCTATTTCCTACTCCCTGTTGTGCAGGTGGTTTCGGGCGGCGGTATTACCGCAGGATAAGGAACTGGAAACGGCGCTGTTCCACCGGCTGAATGCTAAGAAATGCTCCGTATGTAGGGCGCTGTTTACCCCCGGTTCCAACCGGGCCAAATACTGCCCGGAATGTGCCGCACGCATGAAGCGGATCAACGCCGCAAAGCGCAAGCGGAAACAACGGGAGAAATGTCACGCTTTAGGGGCTGAAAAACCCTTGTAAATCAAGGCTTTTTTCGGGGGTGTCAAAGGCAGTCTGATAGATTTATCCTCTGCCCCCTAAAATAGCCTTAAAATGCGTACAGAATCCCAAGAGAACCCCAAGGAGGAACCCTATGTCAGACAATCGAAAATATTATTACCTGAAACTCAAAGAAAACTATTTTGATGATGATTCCATCGTGCTGCTGGAAAGTATGCAGGACGGTGTGCTGTATTCCAACATTCTGCTCAAGCTGTATCTGAAATCGCTGAAACATGGCGGGCGGCTCCAGCTTGACGAGGACATCCCTTACACGGCGCAGATGATCGCCACCATTACCCGCCAGCAGATCGGCACTGTTGAGAGAGCCTTGCAGATCTTTTTGAAGCTGGGTCTTGTGGAAGTGCTGGACAGCGGCACATTCTACATGAGCAACATCGAACTTTTAATCGGCCAGTCCTCTACCGAGGCTGAGCGAAAGCGGGCTGCGAGGCTCCAAAACAAGGCTCTTTCCGCGCCCCGGACAAACGGCGGACATTTGTCCGACATTCGTCCACCAGAGATAGAGTTAGAGAAAGAGATAGAGATAAAGAGAGAGATAGAGAAGGGACACCCCGCCCACGCCTATGGCCGTTACCAGAATGTTTTCCTGACGGACGGGGAACTGGCAGACTTACAGGCCAGCTTTCCCACTGTATGGGGCCAGTACATCGAAAAGCTGTCCGAGTACATGGCTTCTACCGGCAAGCGTTATCAGAGCCATGTCGCCACCATCCGGCGCTGGGCCGGTGAGGACGCGAAGAAAGCAGCCCCGCCCTCTCGCAACCGGGATTACAGCGTAAAGGAGGATGAAACCGTATGATTGAGATTACCGCAGAAATCCGGGCGCTGATTGACAAGGCAGCCGCCGGTGTGGAACTGGCTGAGGACGAGTATATAGACCTGTCAGACGGTCTCATCCACTGTAAGAAATGCGGCGGCCAGAGGCAGACTGTTGTGCCATGCTTCGGGAAATCCGGCTACTTTATGCCGCGCTGCATCTGCCAGTGCCAGCGGGAGGCTGAGGAGCAGCGCAAGGCTGCTGAAGAACGGCAGCGCCGCATGGAGCGTATCAAACGCCGAAAGGCACAGGGTTTGCAAGACCGTTATCTGTACGACTACACATTTTCCAATGATAACGGGCAAAACCCATTGATGGACAAGGCTCACGCCTATGTGGAGAACTGGAAAGAGGCATATAAGAGCAATATCGGGCTTTTGCTGTTTGGAGATGTGGGAACCGGCAAGTCTTTTTTCGCCGGATGTATTGCCAACGCTCTACTTGACCAGGATGTGCCGGTGCTGATGACGAACTTCCCCACCATTCTGAACCGCCTGACCGGGATGTTCTCTGAGGACAGGTCAGAGTTTATTGCCAGCTTTGACGAATATGACCTGCTTATCATTGACGATCTGGGTGTAGAGCGCAGTACAGAATATGCTATGGAGCAGATGTTTTTCGTCATCGACAGCCGCTATCGCAGCCGCAGACCCATGATTATCACAACAAACTTGAAACTGCCCGAGTTGAAAAACCCGCCTGATCTGGCTCACGCCCGTATCTATGACCGTATTCTGGAACGGTGTGCGCCGATTCTCTTTGACGGGAAGAATTTTCGGGAAGAAAATGCCGGTGCTACCCGACAGGCAGCAGATGCCTTGTGCAAACGGTATCTGGAGCGTTGGAGGGAGGAACTGGAATGAAGATTTTGAAATGCCTGCTGATGATTGTAACTGCACCGGCCATTTTGGTGTTGACAATTTTTGTCTGGCTTTGTACGGGGCTGATCTACATATCCGGTCTGGTGCTTGGTCTGCTCAGCACGATAATTGCTCTGCTTGGCGTGGCTGTGATTATTACCTATTCCCCGCAGAATGGTGTGATTTTGCTGGGTATAGCTTTTTTGATTAGCCCGATGGGATTGCCGCTTGCGGCGATCTGGCTGTTGGGTAAGGTGCAGAATTTGAAATTTGCGATCCAGGATTGGATGTATGGGTAAATGATGTGAATATAATCTGGAATGAAAAGAAGCAGGACAATGGGAGATGAGACCCTGATCCGCCCCTGTCAAGGTAGACCGGAGAAATAAATAAAATATAGTGCGGTTATGCTCGCCGTTTCCTTTTTCGGGAACGGTGAGCTTGTTTATGCAGCGAACTTTTCTTTGTATTTTTGAATACGCTTATTTTCAGGAATGGGATACAGTGCAGGAGTATCGGAGTTTAATGCCTCCGTGCGGACTTCCATCGGAGTGCGGGTTTCAAAGCGCTCCTG
>NZ_JNJN01000048.1 GCF_000701665.1 Agathobaculum desmolans ATCC 43058
CCAGCTTTCGCTGTCTGGGAAAACGTCGCGGGAGCGTTTTCTTCAAATGACCGGCTGGATTTTGCAGCCGTGCTCCACGCATTCACAGGTATCGAGGTTTCAGTGCCTGATAGCGGACTGTGGGCGCACGTCGGAATGGTGCGAGGGGGACGGGCTGATACCGCTTGGCGGCTCTTGGACGCCCAGTATTGGGGAGAACCCGCCCTTTCGCAGCGGCGGCGGCGGGTGTTCGTCGTGGCGGATTTTGCAGGCAGACGCGCCGCGGAAGTATTATTTAAGCCCCGCAGTATGTTCCCATATCCTGCGCCTTGCGGTGAAAGCGGGCTGCCCGCCGCCGGTAGAAATCGAACACCTGCTGCTCAAGCAGGGCGGCAGATACCCGTCGTCCGTCCCTTCCAGCTTCGGCGTATGCGGGCCATGGCAAAGCAGGGCGACCCAACCGGCTTCCGCGCGTGCTTCGGCAAAAACGGAGAACCCTTCCCAACTCTGCTTGCCAGTGTAGGACAGCCCTTTGCATTCTGGCATGAGGGAAAAGAGCAGGACGGTTTTATCCGTGACCTTACGCCGTTGGAGTGCGAACGGCTCATGGGACTGCCAGAGGGCTGGACGGCATACGGCTGCAAGAACGAACCCATCACAGACCGCGCCCGTTGTTTCGCGCTCGGCAATGCGATCGCCTTGCCCTGTGCGGAATATATCATGGCGGGTATCGCGGAAGTCATGCAGTAAAATCAATCAACCAATATCTGAAAGCGAGGAATAGTTTATGGAATTGAAATTTGTAGTCCCGAACATGGAAAAGACGTTCGGTAATCTGGAATTTGGCGGCAAGGTGGAGCCGCGGCGCGGGGATACCCAGCGGGAAGGCGGCCGCATCGTGGTGAAGAACCGGCGGTACAAGCTGTTTTCGGATGTGCAGCGCGCGGACGATATCGAAGTCATTCTCCCCGGTAAGGCGGGCGAAAAGCATTTTGAGTATATGGACGCGGTTAAATTGGTCAATCCCAAGATCACCGTGGAGGGCTATGCGGTTAACGGCCGCGGCTTCTCGGATTATATCCTCCATGCAGATGACATTGTAAAGGCGTAAGAAAGGACAGGTGGCATATATGAGACTGGCAAACGGTATTGTGATCGACAAGCAGGCGACGTTTGGGCGGCTGCGGTTTTCCGCGCTGCGCCGTGAGGTGTTCGAGCAGAACGAGGACGGTACGCCGTCTGATGTGGTCAAGGAACGCACCTACGATCTGAAAAGCAAGACGCAGCGCCGCATGATTCGGGTAAGTATCCCGCCAGTACGCCGCTGCGGGATTATGCCTATAACGCCGAGGTGGATATTGTGAATCCGGTGGCGAACACCGTGGCAAACGCCACGTTCGGCAACAACGCGGAAGCGGATTGGTATATCAAGGCGGACGATATTGTGCTGGTAGGGTCGGAACAGGCTGGTGCAATGAGCAGCGGACAGCCCGCCCAGCCGCGCAAGGACGGCCAGCCGGATAAAAAGGCGTAACCGCCATGAAGTGCTTTCGGTATCGCAGTAAGCGTATCCGCCCGGCGGATAAGGATCTGGTGTTCCGGTCTGCCTGCTGTGCGGCGCTTCCGGTGTTTTTTGCAGCTTTCACTTTGCTCAACTTGAAAACCATCTTACAAACAGACTGGCACAGGCTGTCCATGCTGGATATAGGTGTTCACTGGAATGTGCCGTATCTGCTGTTCAGCGGTATTGTGTCGGCGGCGATCGCGGCGGCTGTGCTCGTCCTGCTGTACCGCCTGTTTCCGGACACAGTTCGGCAGCTCAGGCACCGTCAAAAGCTGGCGCGCATGGTGCTCGAAAACCAGTGGTATGAGCAGGCTGAACGGACAAAACAGGACGGCTTTTTTAGGGATTTACCCAGTCCGGATACAAAACCGAAGATAGCCCGTTTTCCACGGATGTACTACCGTATGGAAAACGGGCTTTTGCATATTCAGGTCGAGATCACGATGGGGCGGTATCAGGAAGCGCTTCTGCATTTGGAAAGCAAGTTGGAAAGCGGCCTGTACTGTGAACTGGTCAGCCGTGAGTTGCGGGACGGCTTTGTCCTGTATACGCTGCTGTATGACATGGTTGCCGACCGCATTTCCATTGATGAAGCGAAAGCTGGGGATGGCCGCCTGCGCCTGATGAAAAATGTCTGGTGGGAGTATGACACGCTGCCACACATGCTGATTGCAGGCGGTACGGGCGGCGGCAAGACGTATTTCATCCTGACGCTGATTCATGCACTGGTGCAGACCCGCGCGGTGATACACGTCTTAGACCCCAAAAACGCAGACCTCGCAGACTTGTCCGCTGTCATGTTGGACATGTACTACCGCAAGGAGGATATTGCTGTGTGCGTCAGCCGGTTTTGCGACGCCATGATGCAGCGCAGCGAAAGCATGAAATCCATGCAGGGCTATAAGACTGGCGAGAACTACGCCTATCTCGGTTTAGAGCCGCATTTTCTGGTGTTTGACGAATACGTTGCATTCATGGAAATGTTGAACACGCGCGAGTGTGAGGATGTATTAAACAAGCTCAAGCAAATCGTCATGCTGGGGCGGCAGGCGGGCTTCTTCCTGATTCTCGCCTGCCAGCGTCCGGACGCAAAGTATCTTGGCGATGGTATCCGTGACCAGTTCAACTTCCGCGTGGCGCTGGGGCGCATGTCCGAGCTGGGGTATAGCATGATGTTTGGGGAAGTGAAAAAGGAGTTTTTCTTCAAGAATGTCAAGGGGCGCGGGTATGCGGATACCGGCAAAGGCGTGATTACTGAGTTTTACACGCCGGTCGTACCGAAAGGGTATGACTTCCTTAGGGAAATCAACGAACAGAGAAGTAGCAACATTGTTGCTACAAATTTGACAGATGCACAACGACCTGTTATACTAAACCAAAAGGAGGAATGACGTATGGGAAATGTAGTTTCTTCTGTCAAAACGGATATGTTCCGTATCCGCATGAACCCTGAAATTCGAGAGGAATTGGAACGGATTTATGCGAAAAACGGTCTGACGCTGACGGACGCAGTCAACGTGTTTTTCCAGCAGTCAATCAATGCAGGCGGTTTCCCGTTCGCGGTAAACGAGGATAATGCCGAGATCATCAAGGCAAAGGCGCTGTCGCGGTTGATGAAAGAGCTGCAAAAAGGCGACGAGTGCGTCGAAGTGTATTCTGCTGACGACGCGCGCAAGATGCTGGGGCTGTCTGAATGAAGGTTTTATTTAAGAAAACCGCGCTGGACGATATGCAGGCGACGGAACGCTATATTTCGGAAACGCTCGGTAACGGCGTGGCGGCGAAAAAGCTGACCCGGCGCGTGTTCGATGCGATCATGCTGCTCGAGGAAAATCCCTATATGGGGACGGAACTCTGCCGTAAATTTGCTGTGGAAACCGATCTGCGTTTTCTGGTGGTGGCAAAGCAGCTTGTTTTTTATCGCGTGGTGGAGGACGACCATATCGAGGTCACGCGCGTGCTGGACGGACGGCAGGATTATCTGGCGCTGTTGTTCTGAAAAACGGAATACGGTTTGGTATAAGCTCACAGGAAAAACCTGTGGGCTTTTGTTTTGCACGCCCCGCCCTGCCGCGCGCGGCGTGCAGCGCGAAAGCCGCAGGCGCGGCGAGGGCGGTTGGCGGGCGCGGCGCAGCCGCGCCCGCGCGTCATTACCCCCTGTATCTAACAGGGGGGTACAAATCGCCTATGGCCAGCCCTTTTTCAAAGCAAAACCCTGATGGCGTCTGGGTTTTTCGGCATTTGGGGGCTATGTAAAAATCGGGTGATTATGTCACAGCCGGGAAGGAGGTGGTTTGCGTATGGAACTGGACGGGTGGATTTTGCAGTTCCGTCGGGAACGGGAGCAGAACGGGATTTCCCGCAAAGCGGTTGCCGCTGCTGCCGGGGTGTCGCGGGAGTACCTGTGCCGGGTGGAAACAGGAAAGATGCCGCTCACAGACCAGATGCAAAAACGGCTTGCAGCGGCGCTCAAGGCGCTATATCCAGAACCGCTTAACCTGATGATCGACTATGTGCGTATCCGCTTTTCCACGATGGATATAGGATATATCTTGGAGCGTGTTTTGCGGCTTAAAATGAAGTATTTTGTGCAGGAAGATCACGGTTTTTACTCGTATAGCAGCATGTATGTGCTGGGCGATATAACGGTTATGACCTCCCCGGACGAGGAAAAAGGCGTGCTGTTGGAACTGAAAGGCAAAGGCTGCCGACAGTTTGAAGCCTATCTGAACGGGCAGAAACGAAGCTGGTACGAGTTTTTCCGGCAGTGCTTAGAGGAAGATGCGGTATTCAAGCGGATAGATCTTGCCATCAATGACCGGGCGGGCATTTTGGACATTCCATTTTTGTGTGATAAGTGCGATCGCGGTGAGTGTGTTTCGGTTTTCCGCAGCTTCAAGGCGTATCGGTCAGGGGAATTGGTTCGCAGCCGGGAAGAAAACAAAGCGAGCATGGGTGTGACGCTGTATATTGGCTCGATGCAGTCGGATTTGTATTTCTGCATCTACGAAAAGGACTATGAGCAGCTTGTCAAACAAGGTGTCCCCATCGAAGATGCGGAAATTAAGAACCGTTTTGAAATCCGGCTGAAAAATGACCGCGCCTATCATGCGGTATACGATCTGGTATCGGGCGAAAACCCGGAGAATACCGCCTTTGGCATCATCAACCGTTATGTGCGGTTTGTCGATCGGGACGACAACAAACTGCGCGAGGATTGGCCGCTGAACCAGATGTGGGCGGTGTTCATCGGGGCGCATCGGGAAAGGCTGAAGCTGACGACAGCGCCCGAACCGTATACCGTGCAAAAAACGCTTAACTGGCTATCCCATCAGGTAGCGCCCTCGTGGAAAATGCTGCTGGAATTAGACCGTAGATGCGGGACAAATGTCATGGAAGAAATGCTCGCGGTTACAGACCTTGCGGATAAGCATAGGAAAATCATCGAGCAGCAGCTTTTAAGTGTCGGGGAGGTGATTGTCGAGTAAAAACGCGTAGTTGACGGTTGGTGTATTTTTATATAGGATAGTATAAAGGAGGTGGTTGAAATGCCGCAGAATGATAGTGCAAGCGTAGTCTATTACCAAATACGTGACCCAGAGGAACAGGCGGTATCCAAAATGAAGCGGTATGGGCACAGCGAAATAGCGGCGACTGCTTATGACCGCCTTTCGCATTGGAAAAATGAACGGGGTATTGATGAAAATAAACCTCTGTCAATGGAAGAAGTCTGTGAGAAATTGTATCAAGCAGAAAAAGAAATAGGGGCGGGTATGACGGCAGATGCTCGGCAGTCGCTTGAAGAATTGCGCAATAAGTATAGTTTGTGATTACCGACAGACGGTCGCGCTGAACAAAATAATAGTATAGTAAGCAGCCCTATTTATGGGCTGCATTTTTTATGGGAAAATCTAAGGAGGATTATAACCTATGAATTTTGGTGTCAACCTGTATAACTGGTTTCTCACGAACGCCCAGTCGCTTGTGCTCATGGCGATCGTGGTGATCGGCATTTATCTCGGCTTCAAGCGTGAGTTTACTAAGCTGATTGGCTTTATGATTGTCTCACTGATCGCGGTCGGTCTGGTGTTCAATGCGGCGGGTGTCAAGGACGTGCTGCTTGCCCTGTTCAATCAGATTATCGGTGCATAACGGCTGGTTTCGGAAAGAGACCGGCCGCTTTTTTATGCCTGCATGACGGGAGGTGAATTTTGCTTATGGAGGAAATGCGGGTTTATGTGGCGAACCTCGGCAAATACAACGAGGGTGAACTTGTCGGCGCGTGGTTTGAACCGCCCATCGACTATGACGAAATGGCTGAACGTATCGGCTTGAACGAATTTTATGAGGAATACGCGATACACGACTACGAACTGCCATTTGACATCGAAGAATATACGCCGATTGAGGAAGTTAACCGCTTGTGTGAGATGGTGGCGGATTTGCCGGAGTATATCCAAGACAATCTGAAAGAGCTGCAAGGCTATTTCAGCAGCCTTGAAGATTTGTGCGAGCATCAGGACGATATTATCCTGTGGTCTGGATGTGAGGACATGACAGATGTAGCGCGTCAGATGGTGGAGGAAGGTGCGCTCGGTGAGATACCGGCGCATCTGCAAAACTATATAGACTATGAAGCCTATGGTCGAGACTTATCCTTTGAGGGTACGTTTGTGGAGACGCGGGACGGTGTGTTTGAGATCGTGGTTTAACCGTTTTCTCTTATGCCCGCCGCCGTGAGCATGGTGTGGGGGTGAAGCACGGCTGTGGGTAACTGCTTGGCAGTTATCCATAACTGGATGAGGGGGCGAGGAAAGACACGGGCGGCGTGGGTTTCGTTCCTCGCCCCCTTTGCCCTCGGATATTTTGAATGGAGTGGATTTGATGTGAAGAAAATACGCAGTTACAGCAGCATTTGGTCGGTGGAAAAGGTGATTTACGCCATTAACGATATGCGCCTGCCGTTCCCGATCACATTTTCGCAAATGGCATGGTTCGTCGCGTCCGAGCTTGCGGTGCTGGCGCTGGGTGAGTTGCCGCCGCTCTCGATGATAGACGGCGCGCTGCTTAAATATTTCGGTATTCCGGTTGGCATCACATGGTTCATGAGCCAAAAGACTTGGGACGGCAAAAAGCCATTCAGCTTTGCAAAATCCTATACGGCCTACCTGCTGCGCCCTAAGCAGACCTTTGCAGGCAAGCCGATGAAATTCCGCAAGGAGAAAAGCGGGCAGCCTATTACTGCGGTTAGGAGTGTGATGGTAAATGCAGTATCCGATGAAGTATATCGAAAATAACCTTGTCTGGAACCATGACGGGGAGTGCTTCGCTTACTATGAGCTTATCCCCTATAACTACT
Source organism: Agathobaculum desmolans ATCC 43058 (assembly GCF_000701665.1). GTDB lineage: Bacteria > Bacillota > Clostridia > Oscillospirales > Butyricicoccaceae > Agathobaculum > Agathobaculum desmolans. Next base: position 6,903 of record NZ_JNJN01000048.1, read on the forward strand.
CGTTTTTGAGTGTGGAGCAAAAACAAGCCGTACACGATGCGTTCCGGCAGCTCATTGCCCAGAACCGAGACGGCAAGATACACGCCTTGCAGATCAGCACAGAGTCCAGTATCCGCGCGGCGCAGGAGCGTTCTAAGGCGCACGCTTCCGGCAAACTCCGGGAAGCCGCCCTGCGGCGTATAAACGGCCAGACGGATGCGCTGGTGTCCATGATCGGGGAAAATCAGGTGGATTACCGTTTCTATATCGGCTTCAAGCTGCTGCTGAACGAGCAGGAAAGCGGGAATATCGGGTGGCAGGCGGCAAATATCTTTTCCGGCTTCCTGCGGGACGTAAATCATAACTTGATGGGAGATTTCGCGTCCATGCCAAACGATGAAATCCTGCGGTATCAGAAGATGGAAAAGCTGCTGGAAAGCAAGATTTCGCGCCGTTTCAAGGTGCGGCGGCTGGATCAAAATGATTTCGGCTATCTGTTGGAACATCTGTACGGACAAAGCGGCGTTGCGTATGAAGATTATGCGTTTCACCTGCCGAAGAAAAAACTCAAAGGTGAAACTCTGGTTAAGCGGTATGACCTTATCAAACCCACGCGCTGTCTGCTGGAAGAACACGGGCGGTATCTGCATATTTCGCATGATGACAGTGAGGTATACAGTGCTTATTTCACGATCTCGGATGTGGTCGGGGAACTGGATTTCCCGTCGTCCGAGATTTTCTATTATCAGCAGCAGCAATTTACGTTCCCGGTTGATACCAGCATGAATGTGGAGATCATTGCCAACAAAAAAGCCCTGTCCACTGTCCGCAATAAGAAAAAGGAACTAAAAGATTTGGACAACCATGCGTGGGAAAGTGGGGACGAGACCAGCACATCGGTTGCGGAAGCACTGGAAAGCGTGAATGAGCTGGAAACTGAGCTGGGGCAAAGCAAGGAAGCCATGTACAAGCTGTCCTATGTGGTGCGTGTCACCGCCCCGGACGCGGAAGAACTCAAACGCCGGTGCAATGCGGTGCGGGATTTCTACGACGATATGAACGTCAAGCTGGTGCGCCCGGTGGGCGATATGATCGGCCTGCACCATGAATTTATCCCGGCAAGCCGCCGGTATATGAACGACTACATCCAGTATGTGACGAGCGATTTCCTCGCTGGTCTCGGCTTCGGTGCGGCGCAAATGCTGGGCGAAAAGGACGGTATCTATATCGGCTACGGCGTAGATACCGGCCGGAACGTGTACTTGCAGCCTGCGCTTGCCAGTCAGGGCGTCAAGGGTTCGGTCACGAACGCGCTGTCTGCGGCCTTTCTCGGCTCGCTCGGTGGCGGCAAGAGTTTTGCCAATAACCTGCTGGTGTACTACGCAGTGCTGAACGGCGCGCGGGCGCTCATCGTAGACCCGAAAGCCGAGCGTGGGAACTGGAAGCGCGACCTGCCGGAGATCGCGGATGAGATCAACATTGTAAACCTGACCTCGGACGAGCAGAACAAGGGTATGCTCGACCCTTATGTTATCATGCGCCGCCCCAAGGACGCGGAAAGCCTTGCGATTGACATTCTCACGTTTTTAACCGGCATTTCCTCGCGGGACGGCGAGCGTTTCCCCATCTTGCGGCGGGCGGTGCGCACGGTGACGAACAGCAAGCGGCGCGGCCTGCTTTGCGTGATTGACGAGCTGCGCAAGGAGGGTTCGCCGCTGGCGGTCAGTATCGCAGACCATATTGAGAGCTTCACGGACTATGATTTCGCGCACCTGCTGTTTTCGAATGGGAACATCAAAAAGTCCATCAGCCTTGAAAAGCAGCTCAATATCGTGCAGGTAGCCGATCTGGTGCTGCCGGACAAGGGTACCTCATTTGAGGAATATACCACGATGGAGCTGTTGTCTGTTGCCATGCTCATTGTGATCAGCACGTTTGCGCTCGACTTTATCCACATGGACAGGAGCGTATTCAAGATCGTTGACCTTGACGAAGCGTGGTCGTTCCTGAACGTCGCACAGGGTAAGATGCTGGCAAACAAGCTGGTGCGTGCAGGCCGTGCCATGAACGCGGCGGTCTATTTCGTGACGCAGAACGCGGCAGACCTCGCAGACGAAAGCCTGAAAAACAACATCGGCCTGAAATTTGCGTTCCGCAGTACGGATACGGTGGAGATCAAAAAGACGCTCACGTTTTTCGGCCTTGACCCGGAGGACGAGGGCAACCAAAAGCGGCTGCGGGGGCTGGAAAACGGCCAATGTCTGATGCAGGATTTGTACGGGCATGTGGGTGTGGTGCAGTTCCACCCGGTGTTCGCAGACCTGTTCCGTGGGTTCGACACCAGACCGCCGCTGAAAGCAGAGGTGTAGCATGACGTACGAGAAAAATAATTTCCGACAGATAAAGCGAACAGCGATTGCCTTTCTGATGATAGCGGCAATCGCTGTTTTATTGTTTACAGTCTTTTGTCCGTCTGCGGGCGCGGTTGGGCTGGTCGATGATACGGTGGATACCGCACACGAGTACAGCCGTTATCCGCTGGAAAACTACCAGCTCGATTTCTATGTTGATAACGGCTGGGGCTGGCTGCCGTGGAACTGGGTGGACGGCATCGGTAAGCAGGTCATGTACGGCCTGTACTGCATCACGAATTTTATCTGGACGATCAACCTGTACCTGTCCAATGCGTCCGGCTTCTTGGTGCAGGAAGCCTATGGTTTGGATTTTATTTCGGGCGCGGCGGATGCAATCGGGCAGAACGTGCAGACGATTGCCGGAATCTCGCCCGCGGGGCTTTCCGCCGATGGGTTTTATGCCGGATTTCTGCTGCTGATTATTCTGGTCGTGGGCGCGTATGTTGCGTACACGGGCGTCATCAAGCGGGAGACCACCAAAGCGGTGCGGGCGGTGCTCAATATGGTGCTGATTTTCGTGCTGTCCGGCGCGGTCATTGCCTATGCGCCGGATTGCGTGAAGCGTCTGAACGAGTTTTCCGAGGATATCAGCACGGCAAGCCTGAATGTCGGCACGAAAATCGTGATGCCGGATGCGCCCGGCGGGGAGGGGGACAGCGTTGCGCTGATTCGGGACAGCCTGTTTGCCATTCAGGTCAAGCAGCCGTGGCTGCTGCTGCAATTCGGGGATACCGATGCCGAAGCGTTGGGCGAAGCGCGCGTGGACAGTCTGCTGTCTGCCAGCCCCAGTGAAAACAACGGTGAAGACCGCGAAAATGTCGTCAAAACCGAAATCGAGGAGAACAGAAACACCAACCTGACGGTCACCAAAACGGTAAACCGGTTGGGGACGGTGTTTTTCCTGTTCCTGTTCAATATCGGCATTTCGGTTTTCGTGTTCCTGCTGACCGGCATGATGATTTTCTCGCAGGTACTTTTTATTATCTATGTGATGTTCCTGCCGGTGTCGTTCGTGCTCAGCATGGCGCCGACGTTTGAGGGCAGCAGCAGGCGTGCGGTGATCAAGCTGTTCAACACGATCTTAGCTCGTGCGGGCATTACGCTGGTGATTACAGTGGCGTTCAGTGTTTCGACCATGCTGTATCAGATAGCGGATCGTTACCCATTCTTCATCATTGCCTTTTTGCAGGTGGTGTTGTTCGCAGGGACGTATTTCAAGCTGGGTGATCTGCTCAGCCTGTTTTCGCTGCGGGACGATGGCACGCGCAGCATGGGACGGCATATCGCACGACGGCCGGGTATGTTCCTGTATCATCAGCTGCACCGTCTAAACCGTTCTGTGCGGGCATCTTCCAAGGGACAAGCGGATGGCAGCGGGAAAGCGTCCGGCCGTTCCGCGCGCGATACGTCCGGCGCGGCGTATAGCGGCCAGCGCAGCCGCAGGCCGAACAACCAAAGCGGAGGTACAACGGCCGGTGGGCAGCCGTGCAGCTCGTTCAGCAGTTCCGCGCGTGGTCTGCCCGGTGGGACGGCAGGCGGCGCAGACGGTTCACCGCAGACAGATATGCCGTCCATGCCGGAAAGCGGGGCGGGAATGCCTGCGGATACGGCGGGATACAGCAGGCCGGAAACCACGTCTGCAACCGCAGCACCTACACCTGCCGGAATGACGCAGATGCAGACCGGAGAAACACAGCGCCCGTCTACGCCTGCGGCGCATGACAGGCCGGTTGTGATGGCAGTATCCAAGCCGGATACGGGACAAGCTGTAAAGCCGGTGGCACAGCAGCGGCAGGAACAGCCTGCGGGGGCTTCGACTGCACGCAGGCCGATGGTGATGATAGAATCCAGTTCGGGTGCGGGACAAGTTGAGAAAACCATGGAACAGTCTACGGGTGCTTCGATTGCACGCAGACCGATGGTATCCCAGCATGAACGCCCGGCGACTGTGCAGCAGGATACTGTGGCTCGGCCTGATACGCCGCAGGATAAGCAAACACACAACGCAGCGGAACGCCCGGCTTCTGCGGCAGAAAACCGCAGACCAGATACGGCGCAGCGCCCTGTGGTTTCCGCAGAGACCCGCAGACCGGAAGCGGGAAACCGCCCGGTCATGCGGCAAGCCGAGCCGATAAAGCCCTCTGCACGGGTGCAGGACAAGCCTCCAAAGCCGCGTCCTGCGGTGGAGCAGACGGTATCTATCAAGCCCGAAACCAAGCCCGTACAACGGAAAAACACGGTGCAAAGTAAGCCGGTTGTAAACCAGTCGGGCAGCACCGGTACGCAGGATGGCGCGCAGAATGGGGGCGGTAAGCAGTGAAGATCAGGGAGATCGCGCTTGGTATCGCGGCCATGGTCGCCATGTTTTTCGCTTTATTGTTGGTGTCGCTTATCCTGTTCGTATCGGACGACAGCGACGGCGGCAGTGGGTTGCTGTATGGCGGTGCAAATCTGTCTGCGGCGGTGCTGGCGCACAGGCCGACGGTGGAGCGGTATGCGGCGCAGTACGGTATTTCCGAGTATGTCAATGTCCTGCTTGCCATTATGGAGGTAGAGTCCGGCGGCGTGCTCGAGGATGTGATGCAGTCCTCAGAGTCTATGGGGCTGCCGTCTAATTCACTTGATACAGAAAGTTCTATCCGGCAAGGCTGCAAGTATTTTGCGGAATTGATTGACAAGGCAGACCGGCTCGGCTGCGATCTGGACAGCGCAATTCAGGCGTACAACTACGGCGGCGGCTTTCTGGATTATGTCGCGTCGCACGGGGGCAAATACAGCTTTACGCTCGCGCAGGCATTCGCGGAAGAAAAGTCCGGCGGTGAACGGGTGGATTATGCAAACCCGATTGCCGTAGAGAAAAACGGCGGCTGGCGGTATAACTACGGCAATATGTTCTACGTCCGACTGGTGGCGCAGTACCTTTATGCGGCGCAGTTTGACGACGCGACGGTACAGGCCATTATGAATGAAGCGCTCAAGTATCAGGGCTGGGATTATGTTTATGGCGGTGCGTCCCCGGCGACTTCCTTTGACTGCTCCGGTCTGACGCAATGGTGCTATAGTGTGGCGGGCATCAGCCTGCCGCGCACGGCGCAGGCGCAGTATGAAGCAACCCAGCATCTTCCGCTGGAAAATGCCGAGCCGGGCGACCTTTTGTTCTTTCAGGGGACGTATAGCTGCGGCGATTATATCACGCACGTCGGCATTTATGTCGGCAACAACCAGATGTACCATGCGGGCAACCCGATCGGTCTGGCAGACCTGACGATGGACTATTGGCAGTCCCATTTGGTCTGCGCCGGGCGGGTGACGCAATAAATTTGGAAAGGTGGAAAACGATATGTTTCAGAAGAAAAACAATTTGCAAGAGAAACAGAAAAAGCCGCGCGTCCTGCATATCGGGACGCGGCGGCCGGTGGTGGTTGTGCTGTGGACGCTGCTGATCTGCGCGTTTGCGTTCGCGGTGTATAAGAACTTTACAGCGGTGGATACGCACACTGTCCGTGAAACAACTGTGGTGCAGCAGGAAGTGACGGACACAAACGCAATCGAGAGTTTTGTAACCAATTTCGCTAAGGTGTATTACTCTTGGGAGCAGTCTGCGGCTTCGATCGAGCAGCGGACGGAAAACCTCAAATACTACCTGACGGACGAGCTGCAAGCCCTGAATGCGGATACCGTGCGCAGCGATGTACCGGTATCCTCTGCGGTACAGGATGTACAGATTTGGTCTGTGGAACAAACTGGGGATAAAGTGTATAAAATTGTATATTCCGTATCGCAGATGATCGGGAACGAGGAGGAAAGCACTGCCGTGACATCGGCGTATGCAGTTTCCGTTTATGCAGACGACGCGGGCGATCTGGTGATTATCCAAAACCCGACGATCACGGGCAAGCCTGCAAAGTCCGACTATGCACCAAAAGCCGCCGAGCCGGACGGCACGGTATCCGCGGAAGAAACTACAGAGATTACAGAGTTTTTGACCACGTTCTTTACGCTGTATCCTTCTGCCAGCGAGCAGGAGCTTTCCTACTATGCCAGCGGCGGTGCGCTGCCGGTGATCGAAAATGACAGCTATGTGTTTGCCGCTTTGGTGAACCCGGTATACACCAAGCAGGGCGATACGGTGACGGCAAACGTAGCGGTGCAGTACCTCGACCAGCGGACGAGCATGACGCAGGTTTCGCAGTTTGTGTTGAAGCTGAAAAAAGTTGATGGAAATTGGAAGATAAGTTCCTGCTGAAAGAAATCAATCTAATCATATTAATTATGCACCATATGTTGATTGCGGTAAGCCCTAGGGGTCATTTTATAATGGTTCTTAAACTTTTTCGTAAAGTAACTGGAACTGTTAAAACCGGTCAGATAGCAGATATCCGAAATGCTCTGTGTAGTAGTTCGCAATAATAGTGCGGCCTGTGTAAGACGGTACTGATTAACATATTCAATCGGAGTCAACTGGGACATTTCAGCAAAGCAGCGGAAGCATTCGCTTTTGCTGATATTGGCAGAAGCTGCAATATCGGTCATGCTAATAGCGTTTGGATAATTTTTTTTGATATATTCCAGCATGTCCTTCATCCTCTGTTCTCGCAAAAGCTTGCCGTTGTCATAGGAGTGTCGACTGTTCTTTGGAAAAATCGTAATGAGGTTGCGCCATATTGCAAGCAGGTTTTCCGTCAGGAACAATTCATAGCCATAATGTGAACTTTCAGTATAATACAAGCGCTTAAGCGACTCCAGAATGACGTTTCCCTCTTTACTTTCTGGCATAATGACCTGCGCGGCGGGCTGATGGGTTGTCAGTGGAATGGCAAGATGTTCGCACAGCGCGGTTTGCATTAGGCTAATCAAAAATTGCGGGAGAAGAACAACATCATAGCCAACCGTATGATCAGACAATGCCTTCCCTGAATGGACGGATTCCGGGCCGATATAGATTGCACTTCCTTCTGATACTAGATAAGTTTCGCCGTTGATAGTATACTCGGCGCTTCCTTTGAGGATGATTTGTAGTTCTAGTTCGGGATGCCAGTGGATTGGGAAGCTGCCTTGGGGGAAAAGGTCAAACTGGTCGATAAACTCTGAGATTGGAAATAACTGATTGGAGTGGCGGAGATTTTCCATTGCCGCGTGGTTTACAATGTATTGCATGGTGCACCTTTCCTCTCATTAATTGAATATAGGATAAAGTTGTTATAGCTAAAATGCACAAATATAAACAGGGGAAATATAAAAATATTTCAAAAACGGATTGGCCAAAACTCTAAAATGTACAAATTGCAGGAATAAGAATGTGCAACCTGACTAATTTAAGCGGGAAGAGGATTAAAATATATCAGATGAATTAAATAAAATTATAACAATTCTTCCAAGGAGTTGGGATAATTGTTATAGTTTTTGAAAGAGAAATGACAGCATCACATGTGCAAATGGAGTACTATACTAGTATAAAAAAATTATCGGTAATTTTCAAGAAGGTTTATTTGAAAAATGTGGTCAAACAGGAAAGGGGACTGAAAAGTGCGGAAATATAGATGCAATTTCAAAAATTACTGGTTGTCCGTTTGCGTCATACGCGCGCTGACAATGGCTGGCTGTCTGCCTGTGAGACAAATGGAAAAGCGTTTCTGGTGATTCGGAAAATTCATTTGCTCCGGCTTCTGCAGCAATTCTCCCTTATGAGGATGGGAATCTAGATATAATACTATTCCCAGTAAAGAGAAGAAAGGAGTTTTTGGAGTGCAGAATACTTTAGAGATCCGTCAGAACAAAGAGGATCAGGTTGTCAGTTTACGGGAGAAAATCTGTTACGGTCTTGGAGATTCGGCCTGTAACGTAGTATATGGGTTGTGCAGTACGCTGCTGACCTTTTTCTATACAGACTATGTTGGCGTCAGTGCGGCGCTGGTCGGTATCATCTTTCTGATCACCCGCCTTTTCGACGGTGTTTCAGATATTGTCATGGGATTCATCACTGACCGTACCAAGTCAAAGTACGGAAAGGCACGGCCGTGGATTTTATGGATGTCAGTACCATACGCAGTGACATTTGTTCTGCTGTTTTTGATTCCGGCAAATGCATCGGTCATGGTACAGGGAATCTATATTTTTGTTACTTATAACTTGGTTAATACCGTAGTTTACACGGCACTCAATCTGCCGTATTCCACGATGGCTTCACTGATCACACGTGACCAGAAATCTCGCACCTCTACGCAGGCGATCCGCATTTTCTGTGGACCGATGGGCAAGATGGTGGTTACGGTTTCAACGATCCCGCTGGTAGAAGCATTTGGCGGTACACAGCAAAGCTGGATCATTGTTTCGATTATTTTTGCAGTGATCGCGCTAATTTTACTACTGGTTTGCTTCTTTAATATTGAGGAGCGTGTGGTAATTGAAGCTGCGAAAACACAAAAGGTTTCGGTTGGACAAAATCTGAAAGCGCTGTTTTCTAACCAGTATTGGGCGATTTGCCTCGGCCTGTGGGGCTTCATGGTCATGATGAGTACAGTAACTGGAACGATCGAGACCTATTACTGTAAATACATTTTGGGTAATGAAAATTTGTACAGTCCGATTTACGCAGCCGAGCTGATTGCGCAAAGTATCGTTGTACTGATTGTCCCGCATTTTGTACTTCGTTTCGGTAAGCGTAATTTGACGCTGAGTGGTATTATCCTTGTCATCGCTGCGCAGCTAGTCTGGATGGCGGCTCCGATGAGTGTGCCGGTTGCAATGGTCAGCGCTGTACTGCGCGGTATTGGTGTAGCACCGTTGTGGGCGTGCGTTTTTCCGATGATTGCGGATTCTGCAGAATTCGGGCAGTGGAAAACTCATATCAGGCAAGATGGCATGATTTTCAGTGCAGCGTCAGTTGGTTCCAAGTTGGGCGGTGGTTTGGCCTCCGCCGGTATCGGCCTTCTGATGGATTCAGTCGGCTATGACGGTCTTGCAGCTATACAGAATGCAGATGCGCTGTCCATGATCCACGCAATCTGCATGTATGCGCCGATTATTTTCTCTGTGATCATCATTGTCCTCTGCCTGCTGTATAAGCTGGATAAGCTGTATCCACAGATTATCACAGATTTGAAGAAACGCGATGAGCAGGGCATCCTGTAGCGAGCTAACAGCAGCGGAGACAATGAATCAATAAAAAATGTTAGCAAAGGATGAACAGTATGATTGATTGGGCAATCAACATCGAACCCCTGTATCCGGGTATGGATATCTGTGAAAAAATCGAAAAAGTCGCTGCGGCAGGCTTCTATGCCATTGAGTTTTGGGGCTGGCAGGACAAGGATATCACTAAGATCCGGGAAACCTGCGAGAGAACAGGCGTAAGCGTGCGCGCGTTCAGCGGAATGGAGAAGTATTCTCTGTGTGACAGGGAACATATGGAGGATATGGTCGAGTGGATCAAACGCTCCGTTCAGACAGCAAAAATATTGGGATGCGATAAAATGGTTCTGTTCCCGAACCATTTTACCCCCAACGGTTGCGCGGATTTCCGTGATAAGTATAGCCACGACGCAATGGTGGCGAACGTGACGCACACGCTTATGAGGATTGCACCCATTTTGGAAGAGAACAACATAACGGCGTTGCTGGAGCCAATCTGCAATTCTGGAGCAGACGCAGGTATGTCCGTTACTCATACGTCCTTAGGTGCGGATATTGTGCGGGCTGTTGCATCGCCCAATGTAAAGCTGCTGTGTGATGTATTCCATATGCAGATCATGCACGGCAACCTGCTGAACAATATCATGAGCAATATCGATATTGTTCCGTATATTCATATTGCAGATGTTCCCGATCGCCACGAGCCGGGCACGGGAGAAATCAACTTCGACTTCCTGCTCCCGACTATACAAGAAAGCGGCTTTGAAGGGACGATCTGTTTTGAGTATTTCCCGGAAGGCGATACCGATGCAGGCTTCCCGGCGGTCAAACGCTTGTTTGATCTGATCAAATAAACACCTATAACAAAAAATTATTTAGGAGGATACAAAAAATGATGAATCAAGTGACTTATGGTATGGTAGGCGGTGACCTCAAGGCTCTGATCGGTGAGTGTCATCGCAAGGCGCTGGGACTGGATCCGCGAGCAAAGCTGGTATGCGGTTGCTTCTCGGCGGACAACGATCTGAACGACGAATGCGCAGAAGCGTATCACGTTGACAAGTCCCGTGTATATTACGATGCGGAAAAGATGGCCGAGGCCGAAGCCGGCAAGATCGATTTTGTCTCGATCTGCACGCCGAACTTTGTTCATTACTCTGCAGCAAAGACTTTTCTGGAGCACGGTATCAACGTGGTATGTGAAAAGCCCCTGACGCTGACTGTAGAAGAGGCGGAGGATTTGGCACGGATTGCCAAGGAAAAGAATCTGGTATTTGCAGTGGACTACTGCTACTCTGGCTATGTAATGTGCAAGGTAATGAAGCAGATGATTGCCCGCGGTGATATTGGCAAGATTATTGCAGTCAACGCTAACTACATCGAGAACAGCTTCCTCGACTTGCTTGCCGAGAAGGAACAGGTCAACGGCCGCATCTGGCGAACCGACCCCAAGTACAGCGGCATTTCCAACACCTGCGCGGATGATGGCACGCATGTGGAGCATCTGGTCAACTATGTCACCGGCTTGAAGATTAAGCGCCTGCTGGCTACCGCTGATACGTTCGGAAAAAAACTGGATCTGAACGATAACATCATTCTGGAATACGACAATGGTGCCCACGGCGCATACTGGTTCACCCAAGTGGCTTGCGGTTGCCCCAATGAGATCGACCTGCGGGTCATGGGTACAGAGGGCTGCCTGGAATGGCATCAGACCCGTCCAGACGAGGTGATTTATATTAAAAAGGGCGAAGCCCCCCGTACGCTCAACCGCGCTGGAGATGGCATCGATGTTCCTGCGGGCAAACTGGCACGTGTGCCGTTCGGCCATCCGGAAGGTTACTATATTGCGATCGCCAACATCTACCGCAGCGTCATCAATACTATCCTGAAGATCAAAAACGGCGAGAAGCCGACAGCGGAGGATCTGGACTTCCCGGATGTGGAGACTGGCGTGAGCGGTGTAAAGTTCTTCCACGCTGTTATCGAGAGTGCTCATAACAATTCAAAGTGGGTAGAACTGGACTGATTAGATTCAAAAGGAATGCGGACGGGATAGGAAAAACGGTCCCGTCCGCAGCATCAGTATAAGGAGGAAAACGCAATGGCAAAAATGCAGAAAGCAATTGTATATAAGGGCCCGGGGCATTTCGCATATGAGGATCGTCCGATTCCGGAAATCAAGAATAAGAATGACGTTAAAATTCGTAGCTATGGATGTTCGGTATGTGGCACGGATGTCAACATTTTCGCAACACCGCAGAAGCACCCTTGCAAACCGGATATTATTTTTGGCCATGAATTCTGCGGCGAGGTTGCGGAAGTTGGTGAAGGCGTTACTAACCTTAAGCCTGGCGACAAAGTGGTTATTGATCCGCATGGACCGTGCGGCGAGTGTGAGAACTGTCTGGCCGGGCTGCCGGAGGCGTGTAAAAATGTTGTTTCTCGCGGTGTATTTGCGGACGGTGGCCTGACAAATTATGTTGTGTTGCCCAAGCAGTACTGCTATAAGGTGGCGCCGGAAACTAGACCTGAGTTGATGGGTGTAGCGGAGCCGCTGGCTGGCTGCGGCTGCGCACTGGAAAAACTGAACGTACATGTAGGCGATACGGCATGTGTACTGGGAGCAGGTCCGATCGGTCTGATGTTCATTGCACTGCTCAAGGCAAACGGTTGCCGCAAGATCATTGTTTCCGAACCAATTGAGCACCGACGCAATCTTGCACTTAAGATTGGCGCGACCTGCGTAGTCAATCCGGATGCCGAGGATTTGCAGAAGATCGTAAAGCAAGAAACCGATGGTCTCGGCGTGGATCATTGTGTAGAAGCAGTTGCAGCGATGCTGGTCGACTGTATCTATCTGGTCCGCCCGCACGGTAAGATCCTGCAGTTTGGACATGACGAGCTGGCGCGTCCGGAGTTCCCGGTAGCTGAGTTGCTTAAAAACGAGATCGAGGTCTATGGCGGCTATCTGGGCAAGTATTATATGCGTAAGGTAGCGCAGATCATCGAATCCGGAATCCTGCCGCTCGACCAAATCGTGACCGATGTTATTCCGGCTTCACGTTATCAGGAGGCACTCGATCTGGCGGCCAGCCGTCAGTGTGGCAAGGTATTTGTTTCCATGGATCTGTGAGAAAGGGGACAACCGTAAATGGCAGATAAAAATGAGGTGCTGCGTCTTCTGGAGCTGGCGCACCAGGCGCGGCGTGATCTCTGCAAGCTGTGCGGCATGTACAGCGGCAATATCCATATGGGCGGCGATATGTCCATGATCGATGTGCTGACCTGCCTTTTCCACCGCACGATGCAGGTGGGGCCTGATTTGGTACAGGTACCTGAACGTGACCGCTTTATCCTGAGTAAAGGACATGGTGCTGCTTGTATGTACATCATCATGGCGCAGAAGGGCTTCTTTGATTATCAGGAGATTTGCGATACATATGGGAATGTCGGCAGCAAGTTCGGTCAGCACCCGTGCAAAACGCGGCTGCCCATGCTGGATGTATCGACCGGCTCGCTCGGCCACGGTCTGCCGCTCAGCGTAGGCATGGCAGCCTCATCCCGTCAGAAGGGACGCCGGAACCGTGTATTCTGTATGATGGGCGACGGCGAAACCTGCGAAGGCTCGGTTTGGGAGGCGGCAATGTCAGGCCACGCGCTGAAGCTGGGCAATCTGGTTGCAATCGTCGACCGCAACAAGCAGCTTATGACCAGCTTTTCCGAGGATTCCATCCGGATGGAGCCTTATGCGGACAAATGGCGTGCGTTTGGCTGGAACGTGATCGAGATCGAGGATGGCAACAACATGGCGCAGATCGTGGAGGCGTTCGACCGCCTGCCGGGCAGCAATACGGAAATCCCGACCGTTGTGATTGCCAATACTGTGAAGGGCAAAAATGTGTCGTTTATGGAGCAACAGATCAAGTGGCATGCGGGTAGCCTGAATGAGGCTGATCTTGCAACCGCGCTGAAGGATATTGATGAAGCATTTGAAAAGCAGAAGGAGGGGTTATAAATGAAGCAGTCTTATACACTCGATGAATATAACTCCGCACGATCTGTGGTAGGAGATGCGATTACAGAGCTTGGCGGGAAGGATGAGCGCGTATGGCTTCTCACGCCGGATATCGGCTTTGGCTGCAAGGACTTCCAGACCAAGTACCCGAACCGTTTTATCGACACCGGTATTGCGGAGCAGGATGTCGTTGGCATTTCTGCAGGACTGGCGTACGACGGCAATATCCCGTTTATCATCGGCATGATGCCCTTTATGAGCATGCGTGCGCTCGAACAGGTGCGCACGGACGTATGTTATCCCAACCTGCCGGTTCGCATTATTGCCAACTATGCCGGACTAACCGGCAACGGCGGCTCGACCCACTATGCAATGGAGGATATGGCGCTCTATTCCTCGCTTGTTAACATGACGGTGTGCGCAGCATCCGATCCGGTTCAGCTGCGGCAGATCATTGAAAAGAGCCTGAATTATATCGGTCCGCTGTCCATCCGTATTGATCCGGGTAAGGAGAATCGCGTGCTGTATCCGGCGGATACGGTCTTCGAGATCGGCAAGGGATACCTGGCAAGAGACGGCAAGGACATTACCATCATTGCGTGTGGCGAGATGGTAAACTATGCGCTTCAGCTGCATGATCTGGCGAAGGATGCAGGGATCAGCGTGCGTGTGATCGATATGTTCACGGTCAAGCCGCTCGATAAAGAAATCGTCCTGAAGGCGGCGGAAGAAACCGGCCGTCTGGTCGTCTGGGAGGACCATCTGATGAAGAATGGTCTGGCAAGTGCGGTTGCGGATGTCCTGTGCGACAACGGTGTTCAGCTCAAGTCGTTTAAACGGTTCGGCATCCCGCAGGTGTATCCGGGCTTTGGCAGTGCAGAAGAACTGTATCATCTGTATAAGTACGATCTGGATGCAGTCTGGGCTTATGTGAAGAGTCTGTTTTGAGCAAAGAATTATGCAGCCGGCTTTGGGGCAGTCCATGCTGTGGGGGCGTCCTGCGGCTGGCTGCATAAACAGGAGGGAAACAATCATGAGCGTTTATATGTGGAACACCTTCTGCCCGACGCTGTTTGGAACCGGCGCGAGTAGGGAGACAGGTGCGCAGGCGAAAAAGCTTGGCATGCATAAAGTCATGGTCTGTACGGAAAAGGCGCTGTGTGACTTCGGCGTCGCGACGCAGGTTATCGACGCCCTGCAGCAGGCCGGATTGGAAGTCCTTGTATTTGATAAATGCAAGGCAGATGCGCCGAGCAACATTTGTGACGAGGGCGCAGCCTTTGCCCGGGAGCATGGTATTGACGGCATTGTAGCGGTCGGTGGCGGCAGCACGCTGGATACGGCAAAGGCGATCGGCATTATTATTAGTCAGAACGGCACGAGCATCCGGGACTACTATGGAATCGGCGAGGACGCGCATGAAATGAAGCTGATTACCCTGAGCACGACATCGGGAACAGGCAGTGAAATTTCGCAATGGGCGGTTATCGGCGATGTTGAGACCGGTGCAAAGGAGATGCCGGTCTACAAGCCGGATCTGGCGATTGTCGATCCGGTGCTGACTTATTCGCTTCCGGCAGGATCGACCGCGGCAACCGGTTTGGATGTGCTCGCGCACTGCGTGGAGGCGATTACCAACCGCAACTACAACCCATACGGCTACATTTTTGGCAAGGAAGGCATTCGCCTGACTATGAAATGGTTGCCAGTTGCCGTTAAAGAACCGAACAATGCCGAAGCGCGTGAAAAGATGTCGCTGGCAGCCAACCTTGGCGGTATGGCGATCTCGGCCTGCGGCTGTCAGATCGGACACAGCTTTAGCCAGACGTTCGGCGCACATCATCACATCCCGCATGGTCTCGGCTGTGCGTGGGGATTGCCGGGTGTTATGGTATTTACGGCGAAATACGGCGAGTGCAGCAATCTGGAAGAGGTCGCGGATGCGATGAATGTGTCGTACTCGGCGGAGACCGATCCCATGCAGTTGGCGGAGCGGCTGGTAAAGTGTGTTACCGATTTGATGCGGGAACTGGATATCAAGTCCCTCAAGGACTCCGGATTTACATTGGAGGACTGCCTTGCTTCTACAGAGCAGTTCTTCCATGACGGGGCGTTCGGCAACACTCCCGGCATCCCAGGCGAGAAGGAAATACAGGAATATATCGCATATACCTACCATGCTTACTAAGCTCAGTTTTTGTTGCGTGAGACGTATTATACCATGTCTGGAAATATAGGGTTTTTATTTGTATGACAACCCCATGTGCCATTTTTTTGCTTCGCTTTATATCCTCTACCCTATATTTTCAGAAAACGGGTATTGATATGTACCCAGGATTCTGGACACATTAAAAATTGAATTAGGTGCACATGGATGCCTCTCTGAATTTTGCGGGAGGCATCCATTTTGTTTTCGCTTGGATTCTTTCGTTGTTGTAGTAATTTATGTAGGTGTCAACAGCCTTAGCAAACGTTTCAAAAGAGGAATACTCTTTTTCATGCCCGTAGAACATCTCGTTTTTCATCCGTCCAAAGAAGGTCTCCATGATGCAATTGTCGTAACAGTTACCCTTCCTTGACATGGATTGAATGATTTTGTGATCTTTAAGTGCCTGCCTGAAGTACACGTGCTGGTACTGCCACCCT
>NZ_JNJN01000049.1 GCF_000701665.1 Agathobaculum desmolans ATCC 43058
GGAAACATCAATACCTGCTGCGTTCATGTTCCTCACTCCTGAAAAGAAATTGCAATGGACAAAGCCATTCTACCCATTGCTGATTCTATCTGTTTGGTGACACGAACACACGGCTCTACCTGCACAAATCGAACGCTGCGAATAGGAGGATGGCTGACTGACTCAATAACGGGCATGAAGCCCTTGGAGGTTTGGGTCAGACCATTACCTTCCTATTCTAACAGCTTAGGCAACGAGATGTCTCGGCTCGTAGCTGGCTACCACATTTCCGAGGCAACTATATAGTAACAGGAGGTTTTAGGTGGCTGACGATAAAAAGAATATTCTCGATGCCGGGAAGGTAGACGATCCCCCCAAGCCGGAAAAGGTTGAGCCTGTCAAAGCCGATTCCCCGGTGCAGGATCAGCCCGCCCCGGCCAAGGCGGAGGCTCCCGTGATGGAAGATGCGTCCAAGGTGGTAACGCCCCCTACGGCGGCAAAGCCCGTTGAGAGAAAGACAGTTCCCGATCCTGCGGTGGATCAGCCGGCTCCGGCAGAATAAGGAGGCCAAAGACAAGGATACTCCTGCTCCGTCTAAAGAGGGTGTGCCGCAGCCGGGCAAGGACGAGAAGCAGATCACGATCCCCGGCATGGGTGATCCTGCCCCCGCCAGAAAGGTGGTGGATTTTACTGCTGCCTGGGAAGGAGCAGCGAAGGGCAAGCCCCGGACAAGGCTGCGGCTCCGGACAAGGGCAAGCAGACGGATAATGCGAAGGATGCGGCCAAGCTTCGCAGGGACCGCCCACCCAAGGCTGACAAGGCGGCCCCCGACAAGGCCAAGCCGCAACCTCGGGCCATTGTGGTATGCTCCCAATCATGCAGACAAGAAAACCATATTGTGAGGGAGAGTAGATGGAAAAGTGGAAAGAACTGGGACTGGAGGAAAAGGTCTCATTGGTAGAGGAATATCTTGCGGGACGGCTGCGGATGCGAGAGGCGGCGCGGCGAGCCGGGGTGGGTCACTCCACTATGGAGAACTGGATCAGCCGGTATCGCTCCGTGGGGGTATCTGGGCTGCAGGAAAATGGGAACCTGGCAAAGCGGCGGTATAGCGGGGAAGTAAAGCGTAAGGCGGTGGAGGAATACCTGTCTGACCATTGCAGCAGCATGGCCATTGCGGAAAAGTATCAGCTGAGCTCAGGGAATCTGGTATTGGACTGGGTAAAGGCGTATCATGAGAGAGACTCTACGAAAGGGACGGGGGATTCTGTCATGAGACGCAATCATACCAATGGAAGAACTGCTGAAAGCGGTACTGTCCTGCCTGGACGGCGGAGAGCGGCTTGAAGATGTAACACAGGCACATCAGATAGAGGTGCAGACCCTGCGGAGCTGGGTGAAAAAGTACCGGGAGATGGGGGCGGCAGGCTTGGAGGACCGGCGTGGCCGGCGTTTGGCGGAGCAACTGCCCCGGGGCAAAGAGGAAGCGCTGCGAATCGAGAATGCCCGTGCTGCCGAAAACCAGTGTATCGCTCAGATGGTGAAGGAGATCCATCAGGAAAGCCCGGACAAGGGGTACCGCCGCATTCGGGATGACCTGGACCGGTATTACCACACATCGATCAATGACAAGCGGGCGCTGCGCATCTGCCGCTGCCTGGGTATCCAGTCCACAATCAAACACGCTCCCCAGGGCTGCACCCGGGCGGCGTCCTCCCCCCGTCATCTGGCGGAGAATGTGCTGAACCGTCGGTTTTACGCAGGCCGCCCCAATGAGAAGTGGCTCACCGATGTGACCGAGTTTCATTACTATGTGGGGCCCATCATGCGCAAGCTCTATCTGAGCGCCATCCTGGATCTGTGCGACCGACGGATCGTCTCCTTTGTCATCCGGGATACCAACGACGCCGCGCTGGTCCATAGCACCTTGGACCAGGCACTGGAAGCCGCCCCCGGCGTCCGCCCCCCTGCTCCACAGCGACCGGGGCAGCGCCTATACCACACAGATCTTCCATGACAAGCTGGCCGCGGCCGGCATCACGCAGAGCATGTCCCGAGTGGGAACGTGCATCGATAACGGCTCCATGGAGGGCTTCTGGGGTATCCTCAAGCGGGAATGGTACTACGGCAGGCGCTTCACCAGCCGGGAGGAACTGGTCCGTATGATCCAGGGTTACATTGCCTATTACAACTTCCGCCGCCTCCAGCGTGGGCTGGGTGTCCGGACACCCATGGAGGTTCATGACCACCTGCTGGCGGCTTAACAGTTCAGCTTGCTCTATACGGGACGTGAGCAGAAAATTTCGCGCATAAAGTGTAAATTATTTCGCTGTCTAATTGACGGGGGGTACACCAAGTTGCCCCAAAGTGGAGCAAGGCAAGAGGGCGGCACCGCCGAAGGTGCCGCCTTTTTGCGTTTCCCCTCGGGACAAGGGGGAATGTCGGTCATTGTTTCGTATCGCTCTGGCAGGAGGCCCACATGGAAGATCCCGTACCCGTCAAGGAGGAATACACCTATCAAATCGGCAAAATCCAATTCATTGTCACGCCTGTCTACAAGGACAAAGGCGAGTCCATGCGTGACATCCTGTTGAAGCTGATGCTGGCCGATCTGGAGCCAGCCTAACTGTTCCATCGACATCCTTAACACGGGCAGTCGGCAGAGGTATAATATACATAGATAAGAACTTCTTGCTTGATTGCAGGAAGGAGGATATTTTGAAACAGTCAAGCGTTAAAAATCATCATGCAGATACCGTCGCTCTCTACTGCCGTTTGAGCCGCGATGACAACATGGACAGTGAGTCCAATTCCATTCAAAATCAGAAGAAAATCCTTCAAAAGGTAGCGAAAGAAAAAGGCTACACCGATACGATCTTCTTTGTAGATGATGGTATCACAGGCACTACCATGAAACGACCCGGTTTTCAGAAGATGATCCAGGCTATCGAGGCGGGCTACATTTCCGCTGTATTTGTCAAGGACCTATCCCGGCTGGGGCGCAATTACATTGAGGTGGGCAAGCTCACCGAGGAGTTCTTTCCCCAACACGATGTTCGGCTGGTTGCTGTATCGGATGGAGTGGACAGTGACGAGGGCGACAACGAGTTTACGTCGTTCCGCAACATTATGAATGAGTGGTATGCCAAGGACATCTCCAAGAAGCGGAAGATCGTCAACAAGCTAAAGGGCAATGTTGGTGTTCCTTTATCGCCGCCACCCTATGGCCATATGAAGAACCCGGATGACCCTCGATTTTGGGTGGTTGAACCAGAGGCCGCCGCTGTGGTGCGTCGTATTTTCCAGTTAGCGCTGGACGGTTGCGGTTTAGCTGAGATCGCTGCTTCGCTAGAACAGGCTGGAATCGTCAATCCCACCTATTACTGGCGGGCACATGGCACGAACCGGGGCGGCTCTAAAAGCACCTTAGAACCTACTAAGTGGGGCTATACCACGGTGAAGAAGATTCTCATTCGTCAAGAATACTGCGGCGATGTGATCAACTTCAAAACCTATTCTAAGTCCTACAAGATGAAGCAGCGGATTGAGAACCCGGAGGAGAACAAAGCAATCTTTCTCAATGTCCATGAGGCGATCGTCGACCGGGAAACATGGGAAAAGGTGCAAAAACTCATTTCTGGAACAAGACGTAAAAAGCCGTCGGTCAGTCAGGAACCCAGCATTTTCAATGGACTGCTGAAATGCCCCGAGTGTGGCGGCAATCTCAATTTCCACTTCAATCAGAAGAACCATGAAATCAAGTTTTTCAGCTGTCAAAATCACAACTCTGGACTTCGGAAGTGTAGCTTTACCCATTATATTCGGCTGGACTTTCTGGAACAGGTAGTTTTGGGAGAAATCCACCGCCTGACCCAGTTTGCAAATGAATATGAGGACGACGTCATCAAGGCCATTGCCGGACACTCCGCAAAAGTAGTGGAGAACGAGCTGGCCCGCAAGCACCGTGAACTGGACGCTTTGAGGGCAAGAGACAAGGAACTGGACAACCTGTTTGAACGGCTTTATGAGGATAATGTAAGCGGTAAGATCAATGACGACCGCTTTTCCAAAATGTCCAAGCGATATGAGCAGGAACAGGGCGAGAACGCCAAGAAGATCAAAGCACTGCGGGAGGAACTTCGCAAGAAGGACACCCAGCAAATGGATATGGATGTTTTTCTTGAAACGGTCCGACGATACACTGGGGCTACAAAGCTGACCCGGCGTATGGTGGCGGAACTAATCGAGCATATCGACGTGTACCACGCTGAAAAGCAGGACGGTATCACCACGCAGAAAATCGTTATCCACCATAACTGCATCGGTGCCTTTGAGATACCAGATCGTCGGAAAATCCCCGAGCGGGACATTCTTTTGGAAACGAGAAAAGGCGTAGCATTAAGCTACGCCCCTGCACAGATCGCCATATAAATTTGAAAATAAAAATGCGGAGTATCATCAGCAGACCTTTTCAGATCCTTTAATGATACTCCGCATGGTCCGAGTGACAGGACTTGAACCTGCGGCATCCTGCTCCCAAAGCAGGCGCGCTACCAACTGCGCTACACCCGGATGCTCTGCTGTTGTGATTTGTGACTATATCACGAAAATCGTGCGATTAAAAGTTGTTTCTACCTTTTGCGAATACCTGTGTCGAAAGGGGCTGCGAATTCTGCAATTAGAGATGCTATATAAAGTATATCATAATCTAAGAATATTGCCAATCTTAATAAATTCGATCATTTAACCATTACAAGTATGACACAAAAGAAAGGAAGTTTTCTAAGCTTGCATTCAATCGAGAATTCTGCTCAGTGTGATCTTAGAGCGTTGTTCATAGACCTTTGCGGTACAAGATGTTTCCAATGCAATGATTGTGATGGATTTGAGGAGTATAGCTAAGTAATATACCGACGGATTGTTATTGTAACCATTTGGAACTTGTATAACACTTTTCATAGTATATCAAATTAAACGGTATAATGTCAACTGCTTTCTATATGTGTAGGACGACAATATTGACAGCGGGACGGATTCATCGTATGATGAAATGCAGAGGGAAAGGGATGTGAATGGATCCATGCAGAAAAAGGTTTTAGCATTACACGATTTATCCGGTTTTGGGCGCTCTTCACTTGTGCCGATCATTGCGGTGCTTTCCGCAGCGGGACACCAGTGCGTGCCGCTGCCCACGGCGGTTTTTTCAACCCATACAGCGATACCGGACTGGGTGACGACCAATCTGACTGATGCGATGCAGGGCACGATTGACCAGTATGACCGGCTGGGACTGCGGTTCGAAGCGGTATATGCCGGGTTTCTCGGCTCGGCTGCTCAGATCGACCGGGTGCGCGAAGCGGCAGAACGCTTGAAAGCGGCGGATGGTATTACACTGATCGATCCGGTGATGGGAGATAACGGCAAGGTGTATGATACCTATACACCGGAAATGTGCACCCGGATGCGTGAGCTGTGCGCAATCGCGGATATTATTACGCCGAATACCACGGAGGCGGCGATCCTGCTCGACCGCGATCCGCGCAGCAAGCCGCAAAACCGGGAACAGGCGCTGGAATGGATGCAGGCACTGCATCGGGAGTACGGTGCGCAGGTCGTGCTGACCGGTTTGGATTATGAACGCGGGCGGGTTGGATCGGGCTGCCTGTCCGGCGGTACGGCGGTAGTCAGCCTGCATCACCGGATCGACCGGTATTACCCGGGAACGGGGGATTTGTTTGCTTCGGTGATGCTGGGCATGCTGCTCAATGGGCAGAGCTTGGCAGCTTCCTGCGAAAAAGCGGGCGCATTTGTGCAGGATTGTATTTCGTACACAGCGGCGCAGCAGACCGACACAATGCATGGTGTACAGTTTGAGAAGCTATTGTATCAATTAGTAGGAGGGGATCATGGAACATAAACAGGAGTTGAAAGAAATGATCGCATTTTACCGGGAACGCGGTGCAGCCCGTGATCAAAACGAATTGGTGCAGCTTTGCCGTGAAGTGCAGGCGTTGTTCGGCGGTGTGATCCCGCATAAGGCGTTGGAAAAAATTGCGGATAAGCTGGAGCTGAAGATGACGTTTTTGGATGCCGTGCTCAAACGGTATCCGACGATCCGCACAGCGGCAGCACCGCATGTGCTGGCGGTGTGCGGCGGAAAGAAGTGCAGTAAAAACGATCTTGCATCCTTTGTAGAGCAGACATACTGCGTGCAGTCCGGGGAAACGGCTGATGCGGGTTTTCGCTATAAAGTTGCAGGCTGTATGAAGAAATGCGGCAAAGGTCCGTGCGTCAAATGGGATGGCGAGGTATATACCGGCATGACGGAAGAAAAGCTGCGGGATCTGATATCCAGCAAGAAATAAAGCAGTGCGCTCCTGCTTATAGAAGGAGCGCACTGCTTTTTGGATAAACAAAACCCTGTCCAAAAGACAGGGTTAAATTGGAGCGGCTGACGAGGCTCGAACTCGCTACCTCCACCTTGGCAAGGTGGCGCTCTACCAGATGAGCTACAGCCGCATTTTCTATCGCGCCGAACTCATCAGCGCGATATTTATTATAGCAAAAGAGGTGTGAGGTGTCAAGCAAAAAACGAAATTATTTTGAAGAATTTTATTGCTTGCCGGTGTGCGGACGACACAGGCGCAGAGAGACGAATAGGCAGACCGCCAGATACAGCAGCAGCGGCACGCCGGAGAGGAGCAGCAAACGTGCAATGTTCCATATCGGCTTGGGTAAGGCGAGCCATAGCTGATTGACGAGCTGATAAGGGATTTCCGTGAGCAGTCCATAGAACACAAGCACGAGCGGGTAACAGGCGACCGGTGAAACAAACCAGACCGCGATGCGCCAAAAGGAACGCATAAACGATTTACCGGCTGCTTCGGTCTGGCTGCGGAGAAATAACCCGTAGCCTGTTGCCAGCGCAACAGAAAAAATGAGAAGCATCAGGCCGAGAACGGTTGGGAGCGTCGTGGCGGCGCGGAAAAAACCGTAGCATATCAGCAGCAGTCCGCAGGCGCAGCCTGCAATCGTCATGCAGAGCAAAAGGGGCGTGATGATGTGCGCCGGTTCGGATGCGGTATGCGAGGCGGTTTTTCCGGTATCCGGTTCGGGTACAATATCCCGCAGCAGCCAGTCGGTCGTCACATGAAAATACTCTGCCAGCGCAACGATCTTAGCGGTATCCGGTGTGGATTCATCGGTTTCCCATTTGCTGACCGCCTGCCGGGATACGCCCAGCGTAATGGCAAGCTCCTCCTGCGACAGACCGCGCTTTTTTCGCAGGTCAATGATTTTTTCTCCAAGTGTCATGTGTGGTTACCTCCTTGTTTGATGACCTGATTTTACCGCAAAATTGGGGTGCAGACCACCAAGTCAGGTTGGAAATGACGCAACCGGCGGTTGCAATTTCAAAAAACGGCACGCTTTTTTGAAAAACGCACCGTTTTTATCTGCTTGTTTAATACCCGAGCGATTCTCCGATCAAAACAAGCTCACATTTTTCCATGCCGTTCGGCGGCCCCATATGGATGACCATTGCACGGCAGAGCCGATCCGGACTTTGGCAGTCGTGGCATTTGCCGTCTACCGCGCAGGGGGTTTTTGCGCCGAGCCGCTGCGCGTTGCGCGGCGCAGCAATGTTGCGCGCGCGTTCGATCGCGCTTTCCAGATCAGGGCATAATTTGTTGACACCGCAGACGAAAATGCAGCGCTTGGGGCCGAACAGGGTACCGGCAACCCGGTTGCACTTTCCATCGATATTGACGATCTCACCGGTTTCGCTCAGGGCATTGGCTGAGGACAGATAAATATCCGGTGTCTGGAAGAATTCCCCCTGTTTGATCCAGTGCCAGTGCACGGCAGTGGAATGAGAGAATGCTTCGGGGAAGCCCAGCTCTTTAAGGGTCATCGAGCCACCAAGCGTAACAGCTTTTCCAGCACAGGTGTTGATCAGGTAGGGGAGGGCATCCGCTGTGTTGGCAAAGTAGGTGAAACCAAAGCCGCGGCTTGTAAAGGTTTTGCAGAGGGCATCAACATTCAAAAGGCCGCGCTCAAACAGCGGCAGCAGTTCGGCGGGCTCGTTGACCAGAGCATCTGCACCGGCGGCTTTCAGTTCCTCGGCCGGGCGGAAGCCCCAGGTCACGCCGACTGCGGTCAGACCGGCGTTTTTGGCGGTCTGCATATCCACAGCGCTGTCACCGATGTAAAGCGTGGTTGTGGCATCGCCGCCCAGCTCGCGCAGCAGGCGAAGCGTGCTGGTGGGATCGGGCTTGCGTGGGGTATCCGGCCGTTCGCCGCAGGTGACCTGCACCAGATCACCGAAATAGTGACGGATCAGGTTTTTGGCGGCGACATCATACTTGTTGGACAGAACACCGACGGCGATCCCGGCTTTTTTGAGCGCTTTCAGCAGCGGGAGGATGCCGTCGTACGGTTGGGTGCGGTTCATCATGCGCTCGCTGTACGCGGTGCGGAAATCGTCCAGACAGTTGTCGAGCATGGCTTCTGTGCGCTTGTTTTCGGGGATACACTGTTCGATCAGCCGGCGTATCCCATGGCCGACACGCAGACGGGTCTGTTCTTCGGTCGCAGCGGGGAAGCCGCGGCGCAGGACGGCGCAGTTGACGCTGTCACACAAATCGCCCAGTGTGTTGAGCAGGGTGCCGTCCAGATCAAAAATTGCTGTGGTGATTTTCATGCTATCGCTATCCTTTATGAGTATTGCGGGTGGTGAAATGCGTTACCGCATATAGGTTTTTGTAATTTCGCCCAGCATGGCCGAAACGGTCGGGTTAAGGGCTTCTTTGCGCACCCGCCAGCGCCAGTTTTTGCCGCCGATGGTGGCGGGCGTGTTCATACGGGAATCTGCGCCGAGCGAGAGAAGATCCTGCAGGGTGGTCATGGCGATGCGTGCGGGAGATGCCCAGACGCTTTTGATCGCGCTCCAGCCCATCGCCTCGGCGTGCGAGGTGCGCAGATACCGGTAGGCAAACTGCTTTTCCGGTTCGCTGCACAGATCCATGATCTGCTCGCACACGGTCTGCGAATCGTGTGTAGAGGTGTAGACAATGCTGTTCGGGATGAAGTTATGCGGCAGATGCTCGTTGTCATAATCCGGTGTAAAACCGAAAATCAGAACGCGCATGCCGGGGAAGCCGCTTTCAGCCAGCAGCTCGCGCACTTCGTCCGTCTGCACGCCGAGATCCTCTGCGATGAGCGGCACCGGACCGAGCGCCTGCTCGATGGCACGGAACAGCTCCATGCCCGGTCCCTTGCGCCAGTGTCCGTTGACGGCGGTCTCCTCGCTGGCTTTGACTTCCCAATAGGCGGCAAAACCGCGGAAATGGTCGAGGCGGATGACATCGAACAGCGCCATATTGCTCTTCATGCGCCAGATCCACCAAGCGTAATGCTCGGCACGATGTGCCGCCCAGTCATATACCGGGTTGCCCCAGAGCTGACCGGTGGCCGAGTAATAGTCGGGCGGCACACCTGCTACGAGCTTGGGGCTTTTATCCGCTTTGAGCTTGAACAGGGTGGGATGCACCCAAACATCTGCCGAGTCGGCAGAGACATAGATCGGGATATCGCCGATGATTTTGATGCCCTTTTCGTTGGCATATGTTCGCAGCGCTGTCCACTGTTCAAAAAAGATATATTGCAGGAAAATACGGAAATCGATTTCATCCCGCAGTTCTTCAGTCACTTTTTCCAAGGCGGCAGGCTTACGGTCGCGCACTGCGTTATCCGGCCACATATAAACCGGCATGTCGTGATATTTTTCTTCCTTCAGTGCCATGAACAGCGCGTAATCCGGCAGCCATTCGGCGTTAGCCTCGGTAAAGGTATGGATTTTTTTGCGCAGCGCTGCATTGGCACGGCTGTATGCCTTGCGGAACAACGGCCAGCGGGTATCCGCAAGCTGTTCAAAATCCGCTGTATCGGGTGAGGCTTCAAAGTCACCTGCGCGAACCTCGTCCGCGGTCAGCAATCCATCTTCAACCAGCAGATCCAGATCGATCAAATAGGGATTGCCGGCGGCGGCGGAAAAGCATTGGTACGGCGAATCGCCGAAGCCGGTGTGGCCGAGCGGCAGCACCTGCCAGTAGGTTTGGTGTGCTGCGGCAAGAAAATCAATAAATTCGTAGGCGGTTTTGCCCATGGTGCCTACGCCGTGCGGCGAAGGCAGAGAAGTGACGTGTGCCAGCACGCCGCTTGAACGCTTGAACATAAGTTTCTTCCCCCAATTTAGTATGATACCAGTATAGCACAGAATGGCGCTTTTCCCAAGACCTATCTTGTTTGCTGCACGGCGCAGCTGAAATCCCTTGCCAAAAGAAACGGTTCCGTCTATAATAAAAGAACTGATATATCGAAAAAAGGGGAAATTTCACGCATGAGAATGCGCAAAAAGAAAAATCTGGACGTCCGCTTTGCCGCCTGCGCGGATGTGATGGCTTTTGAGCCGAAGGAAAAACGCGGCAAGTGGCGGGCGCTGTTCGGAAATGATCATCCACTGCATTTGGAGATCGGCTGCGGGAAGGGGCGCTTTGCTATCGGCATGGCGGAGCAGCACCCGGAGGTCAATTTCATGGCAGTGGAGCGGGAAGAGGGGGCGCTGATCATGGCGGCGGAGCGCTGCCAGCAGCAGCCGCTGCCTAATCTTCGCTTTGTGTCGTTTGATGCAGCTGAGCTGCGCGAGGTGTTTGCCCCCGGAGAGGTGGACCGCATTTACCTGAATTTTTCCGATCCGTGGCCACCCAACCGGCAGCGCAAGCGCCGCCTGACTTGGCGTGCATATCTGGAGGTATATGACGAGATCCTGAAGCAGCAGGGCGATTTGTGCTTCAAAACGGACAATCAGCGCTTTTTTGAGTGGTCCTTGGCAGAGATCTGCCAGTTCGGCTGGCTGATTCAGAATATTTCCCTCGATCTGCATCATTCGGATTTTGAGGGAAATGTGATGACCGAGTATGAGGAAAAATTCTCTTCCGAAGGGGCGCGGATATACCGGCTGGAGGCTCGTCGGCGTCTGCCGGAATTTTTGCGCAAATAAAATTTGTGTTGTCGATGTAATGAAAAAGCTGAGGGCGGATCCCTCAGCTTTTTTCATTGCCCTTTGGCGATATTAGACGGTCGGCAAAGGGAACTTCCACAATCGGATCAGACCATCCTGAAGGATGCGTTATTTGGTGCGGCTGCGCTTGGGGTACAACACGGCGGGGATGCACGCAAGCGTTAAAACGGCAGTCACGCCTTCCACGGCAGGAAAGGTGCACCAGACGCCGCGCACCCCGAACAGCGCTGCCAATGCAAATAGCAGCGGCGGGATGGCGGCGATCCCGCGCAGCAGGGAAATGGAAAATCCGCAGCCGGTGTGCCCGGAGGCGCTGAAAAAAGCGGCTGCCATGACATTCAGCCCGGCGCACCAGAAGCCGGTAAAATACAGGCGCAGACCGTCGATCGCGTAAGCGGTGAGCGCGGGATCGCCGCTGCTGTTGAAAGCTGCGGTGATCGGCCCGGCAAGCAGGAAGACGGCGGCATATAACACAGTTGCGATTGCCAGCGCAGTGGTGATGCCGTAGCGGAACAGGCGGCGCAGGTCGTTTTGGCAGCCGCTGCACTGACTCACCAGCGGCTGCATTCCGGTGGACAGACCGGAAAAAACCGCAATGCCTACGAGCGCAAAGTTGGCAATGATGCCATAGGCAGCAACACCGGTCGTGCCGGCCAGCCGCAGCAGAACCAGATTGAACAGGAACAGGATGACCGCAGAGGAGATCTCGCTGATCAAGGCGGGAAGGCCAGGGGCACACAGGGGTGGCAGCAGCGCGGGGCGCAGCCTGCCGGAACGCAGATGGAAACCGCGGCCGGACTGCCGCAGATGGCCGGACAGGATCAGCAGGCTGATGATTGGGGAAAATCCGGTGGCGAGGGCTGCGCCGAACATACCCATGCCCATCGGAAAGATAAAGACATAGTCCATGATGATATTGGCAAAGCTGCCGGCCATCATACCGCACATGGCACGCCGGGGATCGCCGTCGTTGCGGACAAAGGCGAGCAGCACATTGTTCATCACAAAAAATGGGCTGAACAGCAGAAAGGTGCGCAGATAAACCGTGGTCAGGGCAAAGGTATCCGGGCGGGCACCGAGCAGGCGGGCCAGCGGACCGGCGGCGGTCAGGCCAAGCAGCAGGAAGAGTAGGCCGGCGGCCAGACCGAAACGCACCGCATGGGTAAATGCCGCGTCCGCTTCCTCCGGCTGCTGCCGTGCGCGGCACAGGGTATAGTGTGTCGCGCTGCCGACTCCGATCATCTGTCCGATCCCGTTCATGATATTGAAGGCCGGGATGGCGAGATTGAGTGCAGCCAGACCGACCGCTCCGGTGCCGAGAGAGATAAAAAAGGTATCGGCTAGGATATAGCAGGAAATGCCGATCATCCCCAAGATATTCAGGGAAGCGTATCGGCCGAAGGTGCGTAGGCTTGCGGGGTTCTGCATGGGTGAATCTACCTCCTTGAATGCAAGAAAAAACGCCGGTATCCCTGCCGCAGGCAGGCTACGGCGGAACGTACGGCGCATGGATCAATATGCGATCCATAAATGGCGTAGGTGTTTTTTATGAATGTGATGCCGGATCGGCGGGCAGGCTGGCAATGCCATGCTCGATCAACCCATTCAGCAGGCTGACCAGTTGTTCCGCACGCAGGCCGGGCAGGTCGTTCTGCACCCAAGCCGAGAGGACGGAAACCACGCCGGGCACAATGTAGGAAAAAATCAGCCGTTTCTGGTTTTCGTCCGCATTGGGGACACGGCTTTCCCAGCCGCGCTGAAAGGCAGTATAGGTCAATTCGTGCAGACGGCGGATAAAACGGGCATCCCCCTGCTCGCTGCACAGCGTGTAAAACAGTTTGCGCTTGCGCGGCGACTGCTGCATAGCATGCAGAAAAGGGATCAGCTCGCTGAGGGTTTGCAGGGATGGCACCGGGCCAAGCTGCTCCTCCAGAAAAGAGAGGATCGAGTCCTCGATCTCTTCGAGCAGTTCGTGTACGCTGCGGTAATGCAGATAAAAGGTGCTGCGGTTGATGTCTGCTTTAGCGCACAGATCGGTCACTGTGATGCTGCTCAGCGGCTTTTGCACGATCAGGTCGATCATCGCCTCGCGCAGGGTGCGAAGCGTAAATTGTACGCGGCGGTTGGTCAGTGATTCGGACATGGCGTACCTCCCATAATAAGGGCTATTTTAGCAGTGCATGCCGGCAAAGTCAACACCGGCGGCGGAAATTAACGGTTTGGAAACAATCGACCCAATAGAAGTTCCGTGATTTTGTCACGGTTGGGAATGCCGTTGTGCCGTATACTGTTATTATGCTAAACGGGAGGAACAAACAAATGCCGGAGATCAAACGAATGAGAAAAAAAGCGCAGGTGCAGCAAAAGGACTGTGTGGCCTGCGGTTGCTGCGTGAAGGTGTGCCCGATGGATGCGATCCACGTGATGCGTGGTTTGTTTGCGCAGGTGGATACAGCGGCGTGTGTCGGCTGCGGAAAATGTGCGCGGGAGTGTCCTGCAAGCGTGATCACGATTGGGGAGGTGCCGGTATGAAGCAGAAAAAATGGTATGATTACCTGTGGGTTGTTTCGCTTACCTATTTGATATTGGGATTTTTTAATATCCTGTTTGCGTGGCTGGGGCTGCTGTGCTTTTTTATTCCGCTGATCTTATCGATTGCGCAGGGCAATAAATCCTATTGCAACCGGTATTGCGGACGGGGACAGTTGTTCGGCCTGCTGGGCGGGCGGTTCGGTTTGTCGCGCAAGCGGGATGTGCCGGGCTGGATGAAGTCCAAATGGTTCCGCTACGGGTTTTTAATCTTTTTCTTTGCGATGTTTTTCCAAATGCTGTGGAGTACCTATTTGGTTTTTGCAGGTGCGCAGGATCTGCGGCAGGTCGTTACCCTGCTTTGGACGTTTAAGCTGCCGTGGCAGTGGGCATATCACGGCACAGTGTTCAGCGCAGGTGTGGCGCAGTTTGCATTCGGCTTTTACAGCGTGATGCTGACCTCGACCGTGCTGGGGCTGATTACGATGGTGCTGTTCAAGCCGCGAAGCTGGTGTGTATACTGCCCGATGGGCACGATGACGCAGATAATCTGTAAAGTAAAAGCAGGTGAGCGGCTGTGAGCAGATGGAAACAGACGGCGGCTTCGCTGCTGCTTTTGCTGCTGGGCGGCTGCGCGGCCCGGAACGGAGAGGATAACGCATACCGACAAGTTACAATGGACGAAGCGGTGCAGCTGATGGAGACCGAAACGGATTATCTGGTGGTGGATGTGCGCACGCCGGAAGAATTTGAAGAAAAACATATTCCGGGTGCAGTACTGGTGCCGAACGAAAGTATTGCGGATGAACCGCCTGCGGCTCTGCCGGATCGGGAACAGATGCTGCTGATCTACTGCCGCAGCGGCAACCGAAGCAAGCAGGCGGCAGCCAAGCTGGCAGCGCTCGGTTATACCAATGTGATCGAATTCGGCGGCATCAATAGCTGGACTGGCGAAACGGTCAGCGGAGCGGTGTGACGTGGTCACAGAAAACAAAAAGATATCATGATATAATGCATACAACAGCAAAACAAATATAAGGAGGACGAAATAATGTCTGCTATGCATATTACGCAAACCAATTTCCAGCAGGAGGTGCTGGAGAGTGATAAGCCGGTACTGCTCGATTTCTGGGCAAGCTGGTGCGGCCCCTGCCGCATGGTATCCCCGATCATTGATGAGATCGCGGTCGAGCATCCCGAAATCAAGGTCGTAAAAGTCAATGTGGATGAGCAGCCGGGACTGGCGGCGCAGTTCCGGGTCATGAGTATCCCGTCGCTGTTTGTGATGAAAAACGGAAAAATTGTCAATCAGGCAATGGGGGCTAGACCGAAGCAGCAGATCCTTTCGATGGTGCAGTAAAATAGGAAAGGGCTTGCTGTCTGTATGATACAGGCAGCAAGCCCTGAGACTGTCGAAAAACTTGCATTTTTGGGGTCAATCCCCAATGCTGTGTAAACTCCATTTAGGGTGCGAATAGAGCAAAATTTATTTAGGGCGGCAGCAGGTTCATCTGGCTGCCGCCCGACCCATTTTTTAGTAATATCCATCATAGCCAAATACAGCCTTGGTCACCTTGCGGAGTTGACGGTTAAAGCCCTCAATGACGTTGGTGGTGTAAATCAGTCTGCGCACCTCCTGAGGGTACTTGAAATAGGTGCTGAGATTGACTCAGTTGGCCCGTCAGGATTGGGAGATTTTCGGGTATTTCTTGTCCCAGCGCTCCCCAAAGGTGTATAGAGCATTCAGGGCTGCCTGTTCGTCAGCTCCTGTACTCGTCCCTGTTTGACTTTTCCGCATCGTATCAGCCACCAAAACGTACGGACAGGAGCACCCGTTCGACACGGCTGGGAGATATGGATTTCGAGGCGGCAAGTGCGCCGTATGATCCGGAGGACGATGTGCTGCCGCAGGCGAAGGCTGATCCCAGCCGGACACCTGTGGTACTCTGTGCCGCGGCGGAGGCCGCCGGCACTGCTGAGCAAATCCAATATGTCTCCAGCATGGTTTCGGACACGCTGCGCCGCGAGCGGTAGAATACCGTCCGCATCGTCTCGAATGCGGTGCAGAAAGCCCGTGAAGAACCTATGCTGGTCTGCTGTGCTATGCGGTGCTGGGGGCAGGATGCAGGCGAAAACGGGCCGATGAAGGCTGCACAGAACCGTGCGCTGCTCGAGCGGATAAAGTATGCTGCAAGGCATCACCCGCCAGCTGGGACGTATGAAGGAGATGCTTTCCGACCTGCGCAAGAATGATTATGCACACGGGCGCGGGGAGAAATACGCCATTGCGCATGGACGCGATTTGAAAAATCTGCTCTCCGGCGAGCTGGTGCTGCTGGCCTCCCCTGACACGATGCCGCTGTTCCTGCGCAAGTACAATGCGAAGGGGCTGCTGCAATACGTAAAGCGCGAGCGTGTTCACAAAGGGCATGGCGATATCATCGCCTGTCTGGATGAATCCGCATCCACAGAGGGCGAAAATGCCGCATGGGGCAAAGCGCTGGCGCTTGCCGTGCAGGACGTCTGTGCGCACGAAGGGCGGAAGTATGCGCTGATCCACTTCTCCGGGGCAGATGAGCTGCGGACGGACCGGTTTCTGCCGGGGCAGTATACGGCTGATGATCTGCTCTCCGCTGCCGAACATTTTTTTGACGGCGGCACGGATTTCGAGACGCCGCTCCGG
Organism: Agathobaculum desmolans ATCC 43058; assembly: GCF_000701665.1. Classification (GTDB taxonomy): domain Bacteria; phylum Bacillota; class Clostridia; order Oscillospirales; family Butyricicoccaceae; genus Agathobaculum; species Agathobaculum desmolans. The sequence continues at coordinate 16,272 of NZ_JNJN01000049.1, forward strand.
GAGGCGCTGCGGATGATAAACGAGGAAGAATTCGAGAACGCGGATATCCTGTTTATCACGGATGGGCGGTGCGCTGTATCCGATGGGCTGGCTGGGCAGATGCAGGAGGCCATACAGAATGCCCGATGCACTGTGATCTGTTTGCTGCTGGACGCGGACAGTCCGGGGATGATGTGCGGTGTGGAGCGATTTAGCGAACGCCTGCTGCGGCTCAGTGACATGACAAAAGATGATGCCGAGGCGGCGGTTTGGCGGATTTGATTTGACCGACCGGCATGAAATAAGGGCATTCATGCGGACACAATACAATAAAAAGGCGCGGTGAGGAAAACGGTTTCGGTTTCTCTGCCGCGCCTGTGTTTGGATATAGCCGGAATTCTTAACGTATGATTGGTAGAATGATATTTGTTTTGTGCAGTTTTATGCTTACCATTCAGGATTCAATGCACTGCTACAGTAATTATTGATCGGCAAGAACAACATTTATATCAAATTCACGCATCAATTCAATATCTTCTTGAGAAGTTAGACTGTCTGTAATTAGGATGTCGATATCTTGTAGCGGGCACACAGCAAATCGAGCGACTTTTCCAAATTTGCTGTGATCTATGAGTGTGATGTGCTTTTTTGCCCGCTGGATAAGCTGCTTTTTTATGTCGATAACATTTTCGTTAAATTCGGATAAGCCGTATTGCGGTGTAATACCATCTGTACTGCTGATAAAAAGATCAATACTTGCAAAGTTGTTGAGAAAATTCCGCGCAAATACACCGGTAGTAATACCTTCGATGGGCATCACCACGCCTCCAATGCAATATACCTTGTGTGAGGTGTTTTTAGAAAGTTCGCTGGCAATATATAAAGAGTTGGTAATAATAGATAGGTTCTTTTTTGAAGAGAGTAGTCGGGATAATTCGTAAGTTGTTGTGCCGACATCCAATGCAATGATGCTATCATCCGAAATAAATTCCAAAGCCTTTGTAGCAATTTTAATTTTTTCTTCATGAAACTGATTAAGTCGCTCGTTCCAGTTTTCCAGGGCAGCCATATGCATGGAATCATTGTTGAGTTGGATTCCGCCGTACACCTTTTTGACTAGACCGCTGTGCTCCAACTCATTGATATCACGGCGGATAGTTTCAATGGAAACTCCAAAATGGGATGAGAGGTGTTCGGTTTTTAAGCTTTGTTCTGCAAAAAGCATTTTTAATATTTCGTCCTGACGTTTATTTTTCATAACGTCCTCCCCCAAAACAGGTAAAAGTCAAGATAGGTAAAGCATTTGCATTAATGATACCATTTTCAGACTATTATGACAATGTTGATTTTAATAGCTCTGCTCAAATTAGTCATTACATACAAAATACAGTATAGAATTTGATGATATCTATAATTGACAACTTGTTGCAATGGTGTGTAAAATATATGCATATAAATGGTAATAAATAATGCACGTATTATGATAATGTTGATGGGGAAAGGATGGTTTTATGAAACGCTTCTTTTTGGGAATTGACCAAGGTACTACTGGTAGTACAGCATTGCTGATCGATGAGCACTGGGATGTGGTAGCCACCAAAAACGTAGAGCATTCTCAAATTTATCCTCATCCCGGGTGGGTAGAGCATGATCCCATGGAAATATGGGGAGCGATTCAGTCGGCAATCGCTGCTGTTCTGCGCGAGGTCGGCGCTGAACCGCACCAGATTGTATCAATTGGAATTGATAATCAAGGCGAAACCTGCATGGTATGGGATAAAAGAACCGGTCGTCCTGTCTATAATGCATTGGTATGGCAGGATCGCCGCACTGCAGAATATGCCGATGAATTGAACGAGAAGTATGGCGAAATGATTACTCAAAAAACCGGTCTTGGCCCGGATGCCTATTTTTCGGCAACAAAGATCAAGTGGATTTTGGATAATGTTGAAGGCGTGCGGGATCAGATTAAGGCCGGAAATATCATGGCTGGCACACTGGATTCCTGGCTTATTTGGAAATTCACTGGTGGTGCAGCTTTTATCACAGATACCAGTACAGCATCACGCACCATGATGCTTGATTTGAAGAAGGGTGAATGGGATGATGAGCTATTAAATATTTACAATATTCCAAAGGAAATTCTACCAAAGGTAACAAATTCGAGTGAAGTATACGGTTACACCACTGAGGAAACATTTTTTGGTGTTAAAGTGCCTGTTGCGGCATGTATCACAGACGCATTGGCTGCAATGCTGGCACAAGGCTGTTTAGATAAGGGCGATATTAAGACAACCTATGGCACCGGTTGCTTCATGTATACTAATTTGGGGCATGAGGTTGTCTATTCGAAAGGCGGATTGATCACAGTTTCATCATGGCGCGTAAATGATGAAATTACTTATGCGTTTGATGGCGGCGTCTATATTGCAGGGGCGGCGATTCAGTGGCTTCGAGATAAACTGCGTTTGATTTGGAATTCTGCTGAAACCGAATCCATTGCCGGATCAATAACGGATACAGGCGGCTTGTATTTCGTGCCTGCCTTTTCCGGGTTGGCGGCACCTCACTGGGATCAGTACGCGCGCGGTATGATGATCGGCATAACCGGTGGAACAACACGAGAGCATATTGTTCGTGCAACATTAGAGAGTATTGCTTTTCAGGTTTACGACAACGCACAGGTTATGAGTCAGGATTCGGGCTATCAATTTTCTGTTATGAAAGCGGATGGCGGACCGGTAGTAAACAAGTTTTTGATGCAGTTCCAAGCGGATATTCTGGGAACGCCTGTGGAGGTGCCTGTTGTTACAGAAATGACGGCATATGGGGCAGCTTTTTTGGCAGCGTTGGCCGTAGGTGAGTTTGACCGCATTGAAGATGTGCGGAGCTGCTGGAAATTAGCAAATCGTTATGAGCCTAAAATGAGCAAAGATGAACGGGAGTATCGCTTGGAGCAGTGGCACCGTGCAGTAGAACGTGCAAAGGCATGGGAAAGACCGAATCGCTAAGAAGGTGAAGCAGATGAGTTACAAAGCAGATATTGTCATTATAGGTGCGGGCGCAGTTGGCACGGCCATCGCACGTGAACTGGCCAAATATCATGTGCATGTGATGGTGGTAGATAAGCGGGATGATGTTGGCGGCGATGCTTCCAAATCAAACAGCTCTATTATTTGTTCCGGGGCAGATTGTCCTCCCAATACATTGGAGTCCGAGCTGTGTCGTTCCAGCAGAGCAATGATAGAAGACGTTGTACGAGAATTAGATATTCCGTTTTGGAAATGTGGAGCCATTATGCCCGCTGTAACACAGCAGCAAATGGATATCCTTCCGCATATTTATGATGATGCATATGCCAATCATGTTTATGATGTAGAGTATCTTTCTCCTAAGCAGATTCTTGAAATGGAACCTGAAATTAATCCAAATGTGTTAGGAGGTTTGTTCATTCCGGGAGACGCTGTGATTGATCCGTTTTTGTTGGTTGTGGCACAGGCAGAAAATGCCGCAGCGAATGGTGTGGAGTTCCTTTTGAATGCTGAAGTAAAACAGATTGCTGTAGACCAGGGGCGTGTGACAGCAGTTGAGACAACACAAGGAACGATTCAAACACAGTTGGTTATCAATGCAGCAGGATTGTTTTGCGATGCCATTGCCGGAATGGTTGGTGAAGCGGATGACTTTGTAGTTAAGCCGAGAAAGGGACAATTTTTCATTCTGGATAAAAATACGCCCGTAAAAACTTCTCATATTATTTATCCAATCCCAACTCCGGAAACACGTGGAAAATTACTGCTGCAAACCGTACATGGTAATATGCTGTTGGGGCCGACCGCTGAAGATTTAGATGATAAGGATGATCACAGCACTTCAGCGGAGGAATTAGCTGGTGTGGAACGGGATTGCAAAATGCTTGTACCCAATATCCGGGTTGAAGATGCAATTACACAATACTGTGGGCTGCGTCCTAATAGAATTCCGGCAGGTTTTCATATCGGGTTTGGCAAAAAAACAAAGGGCTATTTTGGAATTTCCGGCATTCGTTCCACCGGTATTTCTACAAGTTTGGGTATTGCAAAATATGTTGTAAAAATGCTGCAAGAGTCTGGCATCAGGCTTGAGAGAAATTTTGAATTTCAAAGTCATCGTAAGGGGATTGAGAAGTTTTCTGAGGCCAGCGATGAGAGACGGGCAAAACTGATTGAAGAAAATCCGTTATATGGTCGAGTGATATGTCGCTGCGAAACAGTGACAGAGGCAGAAATTGTAGAAGCAATACATCGGCCGGTGGGCGCACGAACGGTAGATGCGGTCAAACGCCGTGTGAGAGCCGGAACGGGTCGATGCCAGAGCGGTTTCTGTACTCCGAAAGTAATTGAAATTCTTGCGCGAGAACTGAAAATCCCGGTAACAGATGTGAAGAAAAATTTAACGGGTTCTAATATGTTAGCAGGTATGGTGCGAAGGGGGGATATCAATGCGTGAATTGACTTGTGATGTTGCTGTAATCGGGGCGGGACCGGCAGGCATGGCGGCGGCAATTGCTGCAAGGGAGCAGGGTGCTGAGCATGTGCTGATCGTCGAACGAGATATTGCAACCGGAGGTATTTTGCAGCAGTGTATCCACCCGGGATTCGGCCTTTCATATTTTAATGAAGAATTGACAGGCCCTGAATATGCAGATCGCTTTGCAGCCCGGGTACAGGAGCTGGGTGTTGAAATACTTTTCGACAGCATGGTTCTGCGTCTTTCCGAATCCGGCGGATTGATTTGCAGCAGTCCGAATAGCGGAATGACACACATAAAGGCAGGGGCTGTTGTATTGGCCATGGGATGCCGTGAGCGCACCAGATTTAATCTGCGTATTCCGGGTACTCGTCCTGCGGGTGTGTATACCGCGGGCAGTGCACAACGGTTAATCAACCGACAGAACGAAATGGTTGGTAAGCGTGTTGTGATACTGGGATCAGGCGATATTGGCATGATCATGGCTCGACGCCTGACTCTGGAAGGGGCTAAAGTAGAAGCGGTAGTTGAAATCATGAGCTATTTGGCAGGTTTAACACGAAATAAAGTACAGTGTCTAGATGACTTCAATATTCCGCTTCTGTTAGAACACACTGTGACGCGAATCGTAGGTGAAAGACGTGTAGAAGGGGTGTGGATTGCCGCAGTGGATGAAAAGCGCAATCCAATCTTATCTACTGAAAAGTTTGTTGCATGCGACACCTTGTTGTTATCAGTTGGCTTGTTGCCTGAAAATGAATTGACCAAGGCTGCAGGTATTAAAATTTCCCCTATAACAAACGGTCCGGAAGTAAATCAGTACATGCAAACATCATCTCCCCATATATTTGCTTGCGGTAATGTACTGCATGTAAATGATTTGGTGGACAATGTGTCGGTTGAAAGCCAAACTGCGGGTAAAGCAGCAGCGCAATATGCTGCCGGTGAGTTAAGTGCTGCCAATATAATTGATTGCACAGCAGGAACCGGCGTGCGTTATGTATGTCCACAGCATATTGCAGTACAGTCCTCTGATACTTCGGTACGGTTATATTTTCGTGTTCGTTCGCCGGGCGGAAAAACACGGATATGGGCGCAGCGTGGAGATGAAGTGTTAAAAGAAAAAGTGGTTTCACGGGTCAGTCCGGGGGAGATGGAACATCTTGACTTGAATATACCATCTACTTTTGATAAAAGCATCATATCAGTACAGGTAGAGGAGGTAGTGTGATATGCGTGAGCAGGAAATAATCTGCACGGTTTGTCCGCAAGGCTGTCGCATCCACATTATTGGCGATGAAACAGGTGTTCATACGGTAACAGGGAATACTTGTGTGAGAGGCGATATATATGCTCGGAGTGAATTTGTTCGTCCTGTACGGACTTTGACTACTACAGTGTATGTTGAGAATGCTGCTGAGCCTCTTTTACCGGTCAGAACAGCAAAACCAGTTCCAAAAGATAAGTTGGAAGATTGCATGGCCATTATTCGAAAAGCGGTGTTTCGCGCCCCCATAACAGCGCATCAAGTCTTGATTGCTAATATTGCCGGGACTGGAGTTGATCTGATTGCCAGTACGGAAAGGATGGAAGGTGGATCAGTGTAAACAGAAAAGCAAGTAGATGTTACGGTATAAAAAGAGTTCTGCTTGCTTCTCTGATTAGGCGGCACGCATCGGAGTTGAGCATTATGGATGGGCACAGGTGTTCGGAAGGTTTTGCACAGAGACTGGTATGCTATTTCTGGAAAAATAGCATACCGGCACGATTGGGAATAAATTGAAATCTGAAAGGGGGGAATACTCATGACATTTAATGATATCATTATGTGGATTGTAGCTTTCGGTGTTATCATAGGTGGTATAGACAAGATTTTGGGAAATAAATTTGGACTAGGTGAGAAGTTTGAAGAGGGCTACAACGCCGCAGGCGGATTAGCGCTATCGGTGGCTGGTGTTGTTGTATTGGCGTAAGCGTCAAATAGAAATTCAGAAAAGCACAAGGGTGGAGTTTTGCCTCCACCCTTGTGTGCTGTTTCAGGTATGTACTTTTTTACGGCTGTCAGGATAAACGACTTTGGCTTTCTTGTAACCTCTCCAACCTAAGTGCTGGCCGCAGCGGTCACAGTAGGCCACGAACTCGCGTTCCAGCGTTATGCCACATCTGGGGCAGACATAATAGGCATGACCATTCGGGAATACCATCACTTCCTTAACAAGGAGCTCCATGCGGTACTCAGCAAAGCGCATAAGCAGTTGCCATAGAAACGATGGAGAAAAGGATATCTCAGACGATGCGTTGTGCGTAGTTTTCGG
>NZ_JNJN01000050.1 GCF_000701665.1 Agathobaculum desmolans ATCC 43058
TTCCGGTCTCGGGGAACCGATACATCCACTTCGCCAAAGCTGGTGCGCAGCCTTTTGCTGCTGTGGCCGTTACGGCTGTTGTCTGTGTCCTTGTTCTTATAATCATGTTTGCTGTAGCCCAACTCGTCATCCAGCTCTGCTTCCAGACTATTCTCCATGAACTCGGTAATGTCTCCTTGAACAGATTCTGGATGTCATCCATACTTCCGATGTTTGCCATTTGCAGCAACTCTCGGATCTTCTCTCGACGCGCGTTTTCTTCCGGAGTACGGTTCTTTCCGGCCATATGGTAATCCTTCTGTACGGTGCTGCTATTCTACACCACTCAGGAGTTTTACACAAAACTTGGGATAGGCTCAATTAAAGAATTTACATAGTAATAGTATCCTTATTTCTGATTATAGACACAAAAGACTCAACTCAATTTGTGTGCCTTGTTCTGAACTTTGAAGGATGGAAACATCACCGCCGTGTTGTCGTGCAATTTCTCGAACAAGGGCTAAACTAAGTCCAGCACCGCCCATAGCACGACTTCTTGATTTATCCACCCTGAAAAAAGGCTCAAATATTTGTTCCCAATCATCTTGAGCAATCCCCATCCCTGTATCGGTAACGATTATTTTAGCAAGCTTATCATTTCGCTTGATTTCAACAGAAACCGCTCCTTCTGGATGATTATATTTAATTGCGTTTTCGATCAAATTGTAAATTGCCCTGTAGAGCAAGGTATCATTGCCGATCATTTCAACATCCCCTGGTTTTTGCGTAAGGGTGATCTCTTTCCTGTCCGCAACGGCTGATAAATCACAGATAACTTCCTCGGTTAGCGCAGCAAGAGAGATATGGTCATTTTTTGCGGCAGACTGAAGTTCGGTCATTTCCAAAAGGATGTCTATTACATGACCCAGACGATTCGTCTGAAATTTCATCCTGTCGATCATCTCTTGGGAATCCGCATCCTCGATTTTGTTTTTCTTTTCAAATACTTCTAACTCGGCCTGTATTACCGCAAGGGGCGTGCGAAGTTCGTGGGCAGCGTTGGCAGAAAACTGCTTTTGTATAAGAAATGCATCGTTCAGCCTGTGAAGCATTTCATTAAAGGATTCCGTAAGACGAACGATTTCAGCGGAATCACTTTCCAGAAGAACTGGTTGCTGCAAATTTTTTGCTTGAATCTCCTGAATTTGCAGACTGAGCTTCCGCAATGGAGACAGTGTATGTCCTACAATCCAATATATTAGAAAACTGCTTAGCAAAGTAACAATCAATGTTATCAGTACGCTTTTTTCCCAAAATTCAGTTTGTGTACTTCTTACCATATCAGAAAGAATTTTTGTGGTATCAAGGTATATTTCAACATTTCCGGAAGAATTTTCAGAAAACAGTTCTTCGGGGAATATGGTTGTTATTGTATCCTCAATATTACTCATATAGAATATAGCAGACTTGCTGATGGCATAACTGAGGGAAAGGCAGGCGACAATGACCAATAATGCAGTGGTCAGTGTGAGTTTCCATTGAAGCGAGAGCTTTTTCCTCATTCTTCACGCCCCCTTATCAAGTATCCCTGACCAATTCGGTTTGTGATCGGGTCATATCCCAGAGCGGCTTTTAGCTTCTTTCGCAGTGCGGAAATATGTACACGGATGGAATTACTGAAGCTATCCACACTCCCATCCCACACATGTGGAGACGGTCTGTTTGATGTCAAGGGTCGAAGGAAAATAGGCGCGAAAGCCCAGTAATACTGCGGTTTTCGGGCGATCGGACAAATTTGGCATCGGGCAGGGCAAACGCTTCTCGGTAACTTATCCAAGGGCAATCCGGCTCAAAAAGTGTGAGAGTTGAGTTGCCTTGATAGATGTCAATATGTTGAGTTGCCGAGTTAGATGTTGGGGTAGTTGTGGCTGTGAGATAGATGTCAGAGGAGGTTTTGTATTTGTTTAGTACTTATGATATACGATCTTCTGCAAATGCCTGCAAAACATTAGTAGGACTAAGCGGAGTAGACATTTCAACTTGGGAACAATTCGTAGGGCATGAAAGCGAATACAGATATACAGATGATTTAGTGGAAGATGTAATAAAAAGATTCGGACATCTTCCGAGGACATATCTTGATTTTAATTTTGTGTATTTTCACGTGACGACGAGTGCAAACGAGTGTGAAGCCATAAAGAAATATGGAATCTTAGATTTACAGCAAGCATATCTTTGTGACGAATCAGAATTGAGAGTTTTTTTAGACCGGCACGGGATAATAATAAATATAGAGGACGCTCTATTGACATATAATGGGAAAGTCTTTGATATTTCTTATAACGCTGGCAATTGTCCCAGAACAGGTACACAGGAATATTTATGCTGGTCGATTGGAAGAAAGTTCTATTATGATTTTACGACTTGCGGGTTTTTATCGGTATGGGAAAGAAGTCCTTACGGGGGTCAGGTTCATCGTCGCCCGGAAATACTATGGGATATTGACAACCTATTAAGATTAAATTTATCTGAGGAATGGGAGCAGTCGCATTTCCCATATGAAATAGTAGCTCAAGTAAACGGTTCCGATATTGTTTTTGACGGGGACGATGATCAGAGCGATAAGGACAAAGTATTGATGTATTTAACGATGGCTTACGATACCGCTTTTGGAGAGCCATTTGAACATATCCTCCTGATGAAAAACGGTATTCAGATTTCTCCAGATCGAATAATTGAAATAAAACCTTTAACATGTTGGAGGTAAAGCAAACAAGCATCTCAGATAATAAGTCTGCGATGCTTGCTCTTTTTATGATTCTATGTCGATTGTAATGCCGGACTTGAATTCCACGGTGAAGTGGTCGGCAAAGACGGTGATCTTCTCGATGAGCTTTTTGACCAGCGCTTCATCAAACTGTGTTATGTCGGTTTCCTGCTCGGAGATGAAGTCCTGCAGCTCCTTGATCCGGTTCATGGCTTCTTCCCGGTGGTGGCTGTCAAGCTCTGATTGTTCTTTCTGTTCACGGAGCCGGAAAATCTCATCAGCGATGGCGTCATAGTCCTGTTTGTTATTTGCCTTCTTGATGAGCTCTTTTTGAAGTTCCTCCAGCCGTGCCTGAATGCCGTCCGGTGAGAGAGTGTCAGCGTTAACCACGGCCTTGGCTATGTTCTGCTGTAAGGTTTTCAGGAAAAAGTCCCGTTCAGTAAGAATCTGATGGAAGGCCTTGACCGTGACTTCCTGCAGCAGGAGCTCGTTGACCGTCCGGTTGGTACAGTCCTTTTCAGCGGAGGAGGGCTCCAAGCGACTGATGCAACGCCAGACGATGGACTTGCAGCCGTGGTTGTTCCAGTGAACGCGCCTGTAAAGCTCGCCGCAGTCTCCGCAGAAAACCATCTGTGCAAAACAGTGATTGCAGGAGAAGCTGCGTTTCTTGCCGGTCGGGCTGACGTGGACTACCCGGCGACGGACAAGCTCCGCCTGCACCTGCATGAAGAGCTCTTTCGGAATGATCGCTTCATGGTCGCCCTCGACGTAGTATTGAGGAACGGTGCCGTTGTTCTTGATGCGCTTCTTTGTCAGGAAGTCTGTGGTGTAGGTCTTTTGCAGGAGTGCGTCACCCATGTATTTCTCGTTGCGGAGAATCTTGTTGATGGTGCTGGTGTGCCATTTTGTCTTGCCAGCGCCGGTGAGGATACCGTCAGCCATAAGCCCGTCGGCGATCTTATCCATGCTGGAGCCTTCGAGGTATTCCCGGTAGATGCGCTTTACGATTTCTGCCTGCTCCGGATCGATGATCAGGTGCCCATTTTCATCCTTGGTGTATCCGAGGAATCGATTGTGATTGACCTGCACCTTACCTTGCTGGTAGCGGTACTGCAGTCCCAGTTTGATGTTCTGGCTCATTGACTGGCTTTCCTGCTGGGCAAGGCTCGCCATAATCGTGATCAGCACCTCGCCCTTAGCGTCCAGCGTGTTGATGGCTTCCTTCTCAAAATAAACAGGTATGTTCTTATCCTTCAGCTGCCGGATGTATTGCAGGCAGTCGAGAGTGTTTCGAGCAAATCGGCTGATGGACTTGGTGATGACCATGTCGATGTTACCAGCCATGCACTCGTCGATCATTCGATTGAATTCATCACGCTTTTTTGTGTTGGTGCCGGAGATACCGTCGTCTGCAAATATGCCCGCCAGCTCCCATTCCGGATTCTTTTGAATGTACTCGGTGTAGTGCGTGACCTGAGCCTCGTAGCTTGTTTCCTGTTCTTCGGAATCCGTGCTGACGCGGCAGTAGGCTGCAACACGGAGTTTTTTCTGCGCTGATTGCTTTACTGTATTTCCGACCTGCCGTCTGGCCGGAATCACCATTACATTTCCCATTAGCTTACCTCGCTTTCAATGAGGCTGTAGAGGTATTCTGCCTGCAGCCTCGGATCTTCATAGTGTTGCTCTGCCGCAGCCATACGAAAGCCGGTAGGAGACGCTGCGGGTTTTACACTCTTTTTCCTGTTCAGCCTGCCAAGTTTCCCGGCGCGTTCAAATCGGATGGCGGCAGCTTTATCGTAGGTTTCCTGATCAATGATAGCCGGGTAAAAGTCGTCTCCGAGGTAGTGCCTGTTTTCCATCAGGCGCTTTGCCGTGCCGTGGTAGGTTTCAATGCCAGCAGCGGCAGCAGCCTTGGCCAGTGCCATCCCGGAGAGGTAATTCTCATAGAGCTTTCGTATTTTATTGGCTTCATCCTCTTTAATCGTGGCGCAGCCGTTTTCAATGCTGTAGCCGTAGGGTGTATGTCCCATGTATTCACATCCTTTCTCGAAGCGTCAGACCGCATTTCAGTTCAAAGCGCACTTCATTTCTGGAGCGGACAATGATGCGGTTCACATATTCTTTAAACAGGTCATCATCGAAGTCCTGAAGTATCCCGCCTTTTTCTGTATAGTGCAGAAGCGCTGTGGCTGCGGTAACCTTTGTTACATCTCCGGAAACAGCGTTTTTTAAGGCGTTGATCTCATCCCGGAAACTGTCTGCCTGCGAAAGCAGCTCGTTCGTCTCTTTGTTGAAAAGGATCGGGTCGATGATGCCCTGTGTCATGAGCTTTGTCAGCGTCTCGCGCTTTTCTGTATTCTGCGCCAATAGGGTCTGTATTTCCTGAATGCGCCGAAGCGAGTCATCAGACGATGTGTTTTTCAATGCTTCAACATATGGCTTTAGGATGATCCGGTGCGCGTAGACCAGCTTGTTCATCATGGTGATGAAAGCCTGCTTCAGATCATCGTCCTTTACAAAAAGCATGTGGCATTTATCCTTATCCTTGATGTGGGTACTGCAGCACCATGCGGTGTATTTGTATCCGGTGCAGCTGTGTATCCGGCGCTTAAAGGTATCGCCGCACTCGCCGCAGATGATCTTCCCGGAGAAGGTGTAGCGATTCTGGTATTTGTCGCTCCCTTTGACGACACCTTTTTCCGTTGCCCGCTGGTGAATAAAAGCGTGAGCGGCTTCAAAGTCCTCCCGGCTGATGATTGCCTCGTGATGATCCTTGACCATGTACTGTGTCTGCTCGCCGTGATTGTTGTGTCGGACAAAGCGTGAATCCGAGTACGTTTTCTGGAAAAGGCAGTCGCCGACATATTTCTCATTGGTGAGCATCCCGCGAATGGTTGTCGCCGTCCAACGTCCGTTTCGCTTGGTAGGAATGCCTCGCCGGTTCAGGTCGTCCGCGATGGCGTGGGTACCTTTACCGGAGAGCAGCGCTGCGAAGATTTCCTTTACCACAGCCGCCTGCTCCGGATTAATCACCATCTGCTCGCCATCCCAATCGTAGCCGTAGGGTGGGTAGCTGACCTTATAGGTGCCACTCTCAAAACGTTTCTGGATTGACCACTTGTTGTTTTCCGATATGGAAACAGACTCGCCTTCGGCCATACTGGAGAGAATTGCCAGAAACAGCTCGCTCTCCATTGAGCCGGTGTTGATGTTTTCCTTCTCAAAATAAATCGGAATGTGCAGGGCGAGCAGTTTTCTTACCAGCTCTAAGCAGTCCGTTGTGTTCCGGCTGAAGCGGCTGATGGATTTTGTGATAACAAAGTCCACTTTACCGGCCTTGCAGTCGTCAATGAGTCGTAGGAGCTCCGGGCGCTTGTCCTTCTTGGTGCCAGTAATGCCTTCATCGAAATAGAGTCCAGCAAACTCCCAGTCATCACGGGATGTGATGTAATTTTCGTAGTGGGTTTTCTGTGCCTCAAGGCTTTCAAGCTGGGCATCGGAATCCGTAGAGACGCGGCAGTAGGCGGCTACCCTGATCTTCTTGAGTTTAACTTTCGAGCTCGGTGTTTCTGCGATTTTCGTGACTTTTTTCAAGGGAAGTCCCTCCTTTCCGTACGTCTATACATCACTCTAAAGCGACTACATATCAAGGGATTTTCGGCATTATTTCCGCGAACAAGGGAGAGAAAGTTTCCCGATTGATGGCGGTTAATTTGTTGAATTCAGCCACAGAAATGAGGCCGTCATCGAGCATCTTCTTTGCGATTGTCTGTGCTCTGCGGTAGTCCAGATCGCCCTGAATCAGCTCCTGCGTGAAATATCCAGATTGAACATTTGTGATTTCGTCTGTCATAACATATCCACCTCCAGTTTCCACTGGAGATGAACTGCCTTTTTGAGCGGAGGAAAATAAAAAAGCCTGCGGGCATTCCGAAGAACACTCGCAGGCATAGCAGATTGGATATTCAGTTATTTCACTCTGATCTTCCAGCCGGTCAGAATAAGGTTGACGTTTTTGATGAGCGTCGGGTTGAGCTTCTGGATCGCCGAAACCGTGGTGCTGTATTTCTTAGCAATTCCGGAGAGGGTCTCACCGCTTTTCACGGTGTAGTAGACAGGAGTAGATTCCTGCTTTTTCACCAGAGCATTGACCTTTGCCTGCACGGCAGAATAATCATACCCTGCAGCGGTGAGGCGTTCTTTGCGGTCGGTTCCGTTTCCCCATTTGCCGTCCAGCACCTCTTGCGCCAGCTCATCTACGGTCTTTGCCGGAGTGACCGGAGCAGGAGTGGCAGGCTTGCTGTCATCGGACGCAGACTTTGTAAAGCCGTTGAAGCCGCCGTTCTGGATAATGGCAGGATAATCCACATAGGCGTAGTCCATATCCACATTACCACTGATGCCGTCAACAGAGCCCTTGGAAGAATACTGCCAGATGCCGTAGTCGCCCTTATAAGAACATTTGCTGGCATACTGCGCTACCCAGTGAGCGTAGGGCGTGAGCTTCGTGTCATCCATGCGTTCCTTGAAGCCGGAAACAGCGGAGCCATAGATCCCGACGAAGTATCCGGCATCCTCCATCGTCTTACAGAAAGCAATGGTGGCCTCAGTGATTCCGGCTTTGACAGAAGCGGGCTGTGCCTCGTTATCCATATAGACCGGATATTCCAGCTGCTTGCCCTTCAGGATATGCAGGAAGCGCTCGGCATCTGCTTTTCCGGCGGCAGCAGTCACGCAGTCTTTTCCGACAAAGTAATAAGCGCCGATCGAGATACCGGCAGCCTTCGCACCTTTGTAATTTGCTTCCCATTTGCTATCCGTATAAAAACCGGCATCGGAGCCGCCAGCCTTGATGATGGCAAACTCAATACCGGCCTTTTTGACCTTATTCCAGTCAATGGTTCCCTGCCAATGACTGACGTCGATTCCTTTTCTCGTCATATTATTTTTCCTCCTCATTGTGACGGTCGTGGAGCTGCTCCAAGACCTCCTTTAATTTCTCCGGTACCGGCAGGCCGAGATGTGCTGCGTTCTCCGTCAGTGACAGGCCTTCATTGGACAGGTAGAAGAAGATGATCGCCGTGCGAAGCACTCCCGGATGTCCAAGTACCTGAACATCAATGACGTTTCCGATGCCTACCAGTAGAAAGATCAGCACCTTGCGGCAGATTCCCTTAAAGCCGACCTCGCTTGAGAGCTTTTTGTCTGAGATGGCACACATGATGCCGGTAAGGTAGTCGCAGACCACAAAGATCACAAGTGCAATCAAGAGCCCGTCACAGCCGCCAAGGAAATAGCCAAGCCAGCCTCCGACAGCGGCAAATACCAGTTGGATCGTGTTCCAGAATTCTTTCATGAGAAAATCCCTCCTTTGTGCAAAATAAAAGCCGCCTGCATTTTGCAGACAGCCTCGTGAACTGAATCCGTGTATGAAGTTATATCTGTTTCGGCAGCGCTTCCCAGAGCCGCATATCCTCCTGTCCCAGCGACCACATGGCAAAACCTCTCACTCCCCAGCGGTAGGCCGCTTCGTTTGCCCAGTAAACGAGCGAATCCACATCCTGATAGTAGAGGATGGAAAAGCCGTCTGCGTCTCCGAGAAAGAGCCTTGCTATCCAGATGTCGATATCCTTTGGCGTGATGGTCACCGTATAATCGTTCCCACAGGTCAGAGCAAGCTCATGGGAGTGGTAGAATTCATAATCCAGCGAAATGCTCTCGCTGCGTGTCGCATCCTCCTCAATATCCGAGGTCAGCGTAAACACCTGAAATTCCGTATCCCATGTGACATTCGACCGACTGATCCTGCCATACTGCGTAACTGTGCCGTCCGGGAAGGTAACATCAAAACGCTCATAGGGCTCGTAAGTCCACGCATCGCCAAGACGGAGCAGTTCGCAGACCGTCCGGTTATCTGACCGGTATCCGGCATAGCCTCCGGAAAAGCCGCTGACCGTAGCGGTGAAGCGAAGCGTATAGGAAGAACCAGAATAGACACGCACCTTGTTTCCACGGATACGCATTTCGACCGTGTACATGGATGGATCGGTACGAAGGTCAGTGTTTGCCGTCCGCTCTATGGTCTGGCTGTAGCTGCCAAGGAGCGTGCTGCCGTTATAAAGCTCCACAGCCTGAGAATCATAATTCAGGCAGCAGAACAGATCACCACAGAATACTCCGGCCTTGCCACTTCCTGTCGCAGGAAAAGCCAGCCTTGCCCGCAGGTGAATATCGGAAAAGCTGTCGTATTGCCATGCGAGCTTTCCGGAGCCGTCAAGCTGAGAGTAAACGCGGCTTTCGGAATATTCATCCTCGCGCCATACCGTCCATGAGCCTGAAAGCGTCGTCCAGTAGTTTGTTTGCAGCACACCGTAGTCCCGGAAATCCTCATACCAGATGAGGGCAGAATCCGGCTTTCGTCTCAGCATTTCGCAGGTGAGCTTGAAAGCTCTGTTCGGTTGACACTCGTTGCCGTCCACGTCGATAAAGTGGCGTGGAGAGAGCGTAAAGGTCGCAGTGCCTGCAGAGGGAGCCTCCGAAAAGCTGCTGCAAACACGATAACCGTAAAACTGTACACCTTTTACATCTACGGATATCACGATAGTATGCGTTCCGGCAGATAGCGAAATGTTGCTGGCGAGCGTCGTCCAGAAGGTGCTTCTCCAATATGGCCACCAGAGCCTGCTTTCCGTAAAATGCGTCGTGTTGCCGTCAATCGAAACATAGATGCCGTTTTTATCCCAGAAGGGATAACAGAGGCGGATGGCGATGTCGTAGGTTCCGGCTCTTGAAACGGAGAAGGTATATGTGGCAGAGCCAGCGTCACCGAGAGTGGCCACACCGTTTTCAAAGGACACAATGCCGGAGTAGGAGCTTGTCGTTCCATCAGCGTCCACATAAATGGTGCCGAACTCTGTGAGTTGCTCTTTGCTGTAAGCCGTCAGGTAATGCCTCCTGTTATAGGTTCCGTTCATCAGAGGATACTCATAGCTTGTGGCATCTCTGCCTTCCATGAAGTCGTAGACTTGCGGAAGCGCCCAAGGCACCATATCGTAGTCATCCCAATATGCGAGGATCGGGATGAAGGGCTGCGGAGGAGCATCGTCCGTGAAGTTGTATTGCCCGGTCATCCAGTTCTTTGCCGCGTAATAGGTATTTGATGTGCCGCGATAGGTTTTACCGAGGTTTGCAGGAAGGTCATAAATCTGCCAGTTCCAGCCGTATGCAGGAAGGCCGAAGAATATCTTCTCCGGATTCATGACTGTGACCGCATAGTCGTAAATGCCCTCAAGCCAGTCCCTTGGAGAGACGGCTCCGGGAGCAGAGCCTGCCCACGCCATGCCATAGCTCATGATGGCTGCCGTATCGCAGTAAGCGTTGAGGTCGCCGTAAACGCACCAGTTTTCACCTCCGACCGAGCCGTTGATGGAATTCATACCCGGCAGGCAGATATTCATGAGCTTGCTGCTGTCATAACCTTTTACTGTGTTATAGATATTCCGAAACATCGCCGTAGAGGCAGCGTGCGTGGAATATCCGTCGCCTTTCTCAAGGTCAATGTCGATGCCGTCGCACCACGGGTATTTTTCCATAATGCGGACGATCTCCGAAAGGAAGGTATCCTGAGCGCCGTCGGTGTTATCTCGGAGAGCTGCAAAGATACTGTTCGTGCCATCGTTGGATATCGTCAGCAGCCATTTGATGTGCGGCCATCGGTTGATGTATGTCAGCATATTGGAAATAGCCACGCCGCTTTCCGTGATGATACCGGTGCGCGATACCTTAAAAGAAAAGAGACCCACCTGTGACAGGCGGTCTCCATATGCGGCAAGTGCCTGATACATTCTGGAATTGCCCATGAATGTCCAGACCATGCACTTGCGGCCTTTCAAATAATCATAGCTCACAGGGCATCACCTCCGTCTTGCATTTCCTGAAACTCAACATAGATGCGTGCAGACTTTTTATCTGCCACTGTAATCGGGTGCTTGCTGTCACCGGCAGCGGAATATTGGAAAAAGCCGTCCTTGGATGTTGCAGCACCGTTCTTCAGGCACTTCCTCGTAGAAGCAAAAAGGTCAAATTCATCACCGGCAGCCGCCGCTGCTTTAAAAGTAGCCTTATGTGCACCTTCACCCAGCGCAAGCGATATACTCCCGGCAGCCATCGCCTGAATCGGAAAGACCTTGTAGTCAAGACCGGCAGCAGTGGAGCCGAGGTTGAAGATGACGCAGGTAGCAGCGGAGCGGACGATACCGTTATAAAACCTCCTTCCGTCTGTAGCATCATCGCCATCGTATTTTTCCAGAAACGTTTCGGCGTTGATGACAAAGCCTGTGACTTTATCGCCTTCCTGCAGCATCAGATCGGTGAACCAGACCGAACCGGTGCAATCTATGAGGGTGGGCTTTACCGTAATGTTTACGACGCGCTTATCCTGCTTTTTTGTAATTGTCTCTGTAAAGCGTGTAAACTCCGGCATTTATCCGTCCTCCGTCCATTGAATTTCTGATACATGTCCTACCCAGCCGGTGGCGATGGAGCCGCCCTGCAGGAGCATATCTGTGATATAGACTGTACCGGTGCAGTCAGTCACGCATACCCGGATGGTGATCTTTGTAACGCGGCCATACTGAGGAGAGACATCCTGTGCCACGTGTGTAAATGAAGCCATAGAAATCCCTCCTTCAGATCAGGTCTATAAATCGTGTTTCCGTTGTTCCGTCCTCGTATTCAAAGGTCACCTCAATGCCCACCTGTCCATTCGTACCTTTTGAGAGATTCTCAGAGGCAATCTGCGCCGAAAAGGTATAGCACTGCCGGTTGGCGGGCGTTATGGTCTGTGAAAGACTCTTTGTGGTATTCAGCGCACCTTCGCATTTGAAGGAAGCCGTGCCGGATACGCCATTATCTGCATCCACGGTAAATCCGGAGTTTTGCCAGTAGCTAAGACCGGAATCTGCTCTGGAATTACGCAGGTGATTAAACGGCACCAGATCCTTCATTTCCTGACTGTCTATCAGATCGGTAGACTCCAGCGTATCGGCTGCGCTATCCCAGCGTGAGGAGGAATCGCCCAGTTCCCGGAGGGTAGTGGAAAGCTCCAGCACCGTATTCCAAGGCTCCTGCAGGTTGTATTCCCTACGGACGATTCTGGTCTTTACAGACAGGTTCAGGTCATCATCCTTCACCATGACCGTATCGCCCAGCGCCCATGTTTCATGTTCATAGCCGGTCAATACTGACAGATCCATCGCCTTTAGCACATAGGAGATACGCGGAGAGGCATAGTCTGCAAGTCGCATGTTGGCATATTCCAGCATCTGATATGGATTGGTGAAGTTCGAGCAATCCAGCGTAGCAATTCGTATTTCGGAAGTATAGGTCGTGTCCTGCACATATTCGTTGCCGCCATTGATCGAAGCAAAGGTCATGCCGTCCTTGCCATAGGCGTAAAGCCTTGTAATCAGGCTGGTCGTATCAATGACGCGTTGGATGGATTTCATATTTTTCTTGTAGCAGAACAGTACGCCGGAATCCTCACCGGAGAAGGTTAGGAGCTTCACGATCCTGTTTGCGTTATCAAAAATCAGGTCGCCGCCGTGAATGTTCTGTACTGCACGCAAAATTGCCAGCGCGTTTTTCTCAGAGCAAGTCCAAGTACGCTTTGTGGAGACATTAACTGTGCCCACATCCCAGTCGGTACCCTGCAGGGCATAAGCCATCGGCACATCAGCCGTGTCTGCGTTAAAGGTAATCTCGTCCTTTTTTACGGAGTAGGCAAGGTCATAGAATGCCGCTTCCGCATAGACCGTTGTGATGGCCTTGCCGCTTTCTTCCTTGTCGTCCGTAATCGTGCGGATGCGATAGGTGTCGCTGACAATACGCACGGTCTTTTCGTTATCAATATAGGCGCGTTTGCTGTCCTGAAACGGCAGCTTAAATTCCAGCTCATCCACGCCGTTGATCTCACTGGTCACTATGATGTCATAGGCGTTATCCAACACAGCTTCCACATTCCCGTCTGAGTCCAGAATGACCGGTCTTGCATAGCCAAGTTTGGTATAGAGAGGCTTTGGATTATCGTACAGACTGATAGATGTCAGCGTAGGAGTCCTTGCTGTATTTGTGGTAGAAAGCGTGACGCGGTACTTGATGTATTTCTTTGCAGGAGATTCCAGCTCGCCGTTTGCACCGACAGCCTGCCACTCTGTCCAAGTGGAGAGGTCATCTGAGGTGGCTGTTTCCACAAGTGAGATAGAGGTCTCTCCCGGAGAGTAATCTGCCTTAACAGAAACTCTGCCGTTGCCAGTCACGCCACAGTCCCTTGCTGCAGTAATGAGCTGTCCGCTTGACGGATAGACAGAGTCTGTAGCTCGAAGCGTAACGACATCCGGTGTCGTCAGAGCGTCCACATCACCGGTCAGATCTGCACCGTTTGCGGAGAGCGATTCCAGAAAATATTCTGCAAGGTCATCGGCAGTTAGATCAGAATCACAGTCGAGGAACCAATCATCAAAGCCGCCTGCATACCAGTAGGAGTCTGCGTGCATTCCCCAGATGAGGTCAGCCACACAGCTACGGTTCAGCTCTCCGGTAAAGGTCAGCACACTTGACTGCCAAATCGTGCCGGAGCTCTTATCGCCAAGGATGTATTGCGCTGTCTTGGCATTTGGCTTAATCACGCATGCGATAAAATACCAGTAGCCGTTTAGCAAAGAGAATGATGGCGTTACAGACGTATCGAGGATCAGAGAACCGGAGGAGTTATACAGCATAATCCTCGGTTTTCCTCTGATCAGCGACAGATAGAAAATCGGCTGCCCGGAACCGTAGCGGGTATTCAAGATCGGAGTATAGGTGTTGCCGACTGAATATGTCGTGGGCTTCATCCAGCCGCCGACCACGATGGTTTCACCGAGGCTTGAGAAGATGCTGCCGTCGTTTTCTACCTTCAGGTAGGTTTTCTCCGATGAAGGATTATTGATGTTCATCTGAAAATAGCGACCGAAATTGCCTGTTTTCATATCTGCGGTTGTTCCGCTCCAGTTATGAATATATGCCTTGCGATCCTTCCCGGAGGAATCCGCCAGATAATCATCTGCATCCGGTTCGGACTCGTTAAAACGCCAGAGACCGTCGGGAGCCCATGCAGCCGGGAACTCGCCGGTGAAGGCATCTTGGGTATTCAATATATTTTTAAGAGCCATGCAATATCACCTCCAGCGGCTTCTGGCTTGAATGTTCAGTTCCGTAAATGTTGTACTCGTACCGACTGCAGCAATCACGATGGTATTATCTCCCGTATTTAAGACCGGGAAATTCAGCTCCGACAAAAGCGGGAGACCGTTTCGGAGGGTTTCTCCGTTAGAGTCAACTACTTTTGCCGTCATCAGATCGGAGTCAATAATCAATGTTTCTCCGGCGGCAAGCCGTCCAATGATCTGTAGCTCGCTGCCGTTTGTGGTTATGGAGATATACGAGTCCGTCCCGGAAGGAATTACACCCGTTAAGGAGTAGACCGGGTAGGACTCGATATTCCCAAGAGCGCGAGACGCGGTAAAGGTTCCGGTTTCCGCAAAATCAAAGGTCTCGTCTGATATGGCATAGCCATAAGGGTCTGGGCAGAAAAATTCCAGATCAAAGGTGCAGGAATTACGGACTGCCCGGTCAAAGGAGAATCCGGATGTAAGCCTTGCTTCATACACTCGTCCCGGTTCCTTGTCCAGAATGAGCTGGCAGAGGCCGTTGTCCGGATTCAGCCATTCGATAATATCGTCCTTTTTTGAAAGAAACTGCTCGTCCGTCTTTCCCGGAGGAATGAAGCAGGAAATCAGTATCTTTCGCTCGGATACCGTTTCTCCGAAATCAAATACACCGTGCCGTCCGGGCATGGTGATCGTGTTGTTTCTAAGATCCGGCATACGGTATTCGTTTGTAATTCTTGTCGCAAGTCCCATAGACTGGGAGGTTGTTCCGTTAAATGAAAATCCCATGTTACACCAGTCCTTTCGCCCTGCGTCCGGCAGTCAGCAGAGTATTGAGCTGCTGAGAAATCTTCCGGATATCGTCGTCGCTTCTGACACTCATTTCCTCGATATTGATGAGAGGCTGGTCGCCTGAAACACTGAGGGTAGCGCTGCTTACTGCATCCTGAATCATGGAACGCAGCGAGCTCACACCGACCACAGCTTCATCACCGGCCTCACCGCCGCCAAGAAGCGTGCCGCCGCTCTGGCCGAAGATGGTCGCATCCTTTAAGATCATGCCGCCGGACATCGCCTTCTTATACCAGTCCACAGAAAAGTGCGGTATGGATGGCGGGTTCAGCGAAAAGCTGCCTGTGATGGAGAAATGCGGCAGCTTGATCTTCGGCAGGCTCCAGCTGAAATTGAATACGCTCTTTAGCTTGTTTACGATGCCGGATACCGTGCTCCAGATGGTATTGAACACATTCGAGATGGTACTCTTGATTCCATTTACGATATTGGACACCGTGCTCTTGATCGCATTGAAGCCGTTGCTGATGCCGGATTTCATGGTATTCACCACATTCATGACCGCGCTCTTTATGCCGTTCCAAACGGAAGTGACCACGCTCTTTACGGCATTGAAAATCGTAGAGGTCGTAGTCTTGATGGCATTCCATGCGGTGGTGATGACCGTCTTTATGGCATTCACGACAGTTTCAACAGCTGTTTTTATCGCGTTCCAAACAGTAGTAACCACGGTCTTTATCACGTTCAGGACGGTTTCGATGATCGTCTTATAGATATTGAAATAGGTGGTCACCACAGTTTTGATTGCATTGAAAATGGTTTCAAAAAAGCTCTTGATGCCATTCCAGATCGTAGAGATAACCGTCTTTATGGCATTCATCACGGTTTCGACCGTGCTTTTTATCGTATTCCAAGCTGTGGTAAGAAAACTGCTGATTGCATTTACCACAGTGGTGAAGGTGTTCTTTATTGCCTCCCAGACACTGACGAAGAAGTCCTTGATCACCGTCCATACAGTAATGGCGATCTCTTTGACATTTTCCCAGAGGTTGATCCAGAATTCTCTGAAGCCCTCGCAGTTGTTCCACAGGTAGATAAATGCAGCTACCAGCAGACCGATGGCCGTAATGATCAGGCCTATCGGATTTGCCGCCATGACAGCATTCAGACCAGCCATCGCTGTCTTTACTCCGGCCATAGCAGTGGTAACAGTAGGAATAATCGTCATAATGGTACCAACAGCGGATATAATCTTACCGACGATTACAAGTACCGGCCCGATTGCAGCAGCCACGAGCGCAATTTTCACGATCATCTGCTGCATAGGCTCTCCGAGGTTGTTCCACCATTCGGCGAGGGATTTTAGCTTGTCAGAGAGCTCTTTTAGGACAGGAGCAAGAACTGACATCAGGGAGTTGCCGACCTCTGCACCGGTTTCCTTCAGAGAGTTCATGGTCATCTGGAACTGGTCAATCGGGTCGAGTGTCTCATTGAAGGTGTTCTCGACACTGCCTTCAAAATCTCCGAGGAAGCCGGAGAAATCCGACAGGTTGAGCTTTCCGGTCTGCACGGCATTATAAATGGAGGCACCGGCCTTACTTCCGAAAAGGTCATAGGCCGCCTGCAGTTTTTCTGCATCGCTGCCGCTTCCCTGCATGGTAGCAGAAAATTCGGCAAGCACCTGATCCAGTGTTTTACCGTCTGCCGTTGCATTTTTCATGGCGGTCTTTAAGCCCATCATGGCGGCAGAGGTATCAAGACCTGACATTTCCACCATGCCCATAAAGCCAGCGGCCTGTTGGGCGGTGAGTCCCATTTCCTTCAGCTGCGCGGCATTGGAGGAGAGGGCGTTTGCCAGTGTATCCATATCAATGCCGGTGGCCTGACCGGTTGCATTTAAAGCATCCAGAAGATTATCCGCCTCAGAAGCGTCCATGCCGAAGGCGTTCATAACGGAGGATACATTGTCGATAGATGTCGAAACATCGGTATCATTGAGCTGGGCAAACTTGATGAATTTTGCCGAGAGGTCATCCAGCGCCTGCCCGGTCAGGCCGAAACGGGTGTTGACCTCGCCGACAGCAGCACCGGCAGTTTCGAAGTCCGTCGGTATCTCCGTGGCGAGGTCTTTTACGATCTGGCACATATTTTCCAGCTCATCACCTGTAGCGCCGGTTTTCTGTGCAACGATGTCGAGGCCAGCATCCACCTCGTTAAAGGCGGCAATGGAGGCAGCGCCAATGGCGACAATGGGAGCCGTTACATGCGTCGATAGGCTCGTGCCGACATCAGATATTTTCCCACCGACCTCCTGCAGTTTAGAGCCGGTCGCCCGGAGTGTTGCCGTGATAGAAGTATCTGTTTCCCGACACTGCTGTTCGAGGTTTTTGAGCTCGTTTTCGGTCTCTATGATCTCACGCTGCCATGCATCATATTGCTGCTGGGTGACGGTACCGTTTTTAAGTCCAGCATCCATCTGGTCTTGCACGGACTTCAGCTGTGTGAGCTTTTCCTTCGTTTCGGAGACTGCCTGTTGTAGGAGCTTCTGTTTCTGTTCGAGCAGCGCGGTATTTGTCGGGTCGAGCTTTAGGAGTTTGTTGACGTCTTTTAGCTGCGACTGAGTTGATTTGATTTCTTTGTTTACGCCGGAGAGGGCTTTGGAAAGGCCGGTCGTATCGCCGCCGATTTCCACGGTTATGCCTTTTATTCTGTCGGCCATGCGGTGACCTCCTTCCTGTTAAAATCGATCCATCTGCTCCTGTGTCGCGAGCGCAGGATAGTTGTAATCGTCGTTGCTCATTTCTGCATACATGTCATTGACAGTCCCGATAGTGAGCAGGTCGAGCTCCGAGATGGAAAGCCCGATCTGCACACACCGGAGTAAAAAGAGCGGGGTTGTCATTTCCCGCTCTGTCGGATGATGTTTTTTTTAGATTCCACCTGCTGTTCCACATTGAGTCCCCACAGCTCGATGATCTGAGGCAGGATTTCATAAATGGAGAAGGTGTTGAACTGGTCGAGCCAGTCCTCCGGAGTATCCGGGACATCAGGATTCTGATGCTTTGCCATCAGCCATGCGATGTTCTCAAAAAGCTCCAGACTGAAAGTGTCCAGATTGGAGCTTTCTGCGTCGTTTTCATCGATGCCTTTCTGCAGCTCGTTTAAATCCTTGTAAATATCCCTGTGGAACTTATTTCTGTAAAGGCGAGGAATGGCGGCTGAGGCGCGGAACTGCACCTCTTTGCCGTCAACTTCGATTGTTTTTGTTACTGCCATATCGCGCCTCCTTATTCACCGCTACTTACTGAAGCACTCGGCTCATATACAGAGCTGTACCAAGCGTCGTAAACAGCACTTGTAGTGTTCATACCAGTTTTGACCTTCACAATGCCGGAAGGGAGCGGAGAAGCTGTGATGGAGAGCGTCTCAGTCTGCACCTCGGTAGAGTCCTCCTTGGTGCTGCCGGTGACGGAAGGACGGGTCGCGCTGCAGTAATACATGCAGTGACGGATCTTTCTCTGGTCACCGGAAAACTCAAAAAGCAGTGCGAAATGCTCCGGCTCTACATCCTTGTTCTCAACGATGACGCCGTTTGCATCCTCAGTCTCATGCATGACATCCGTAAGAAAGCTCTCCGGGATCAGCGCCAGCTCAAAGTCGCCGGAATAGCCGTTGTTGTTTGAAACCATGTAATATACGGAGTCGTCCGCATAGAATGGATCATTATCTCCCTCAGCATCCAGCGAAAGGGATACGGCACCGGGCATTGCTACGGGTGTACCAAAGGTGACAGTGCCGTCAGCGGCAAGCGTAGCAATGGCGTAGTGGCAGTTTTTAAGGCCGAACTTGACCTTGTTACTCGTGTTAGGCATAGTTTTTAACCTCCTATGATCTGTGTTTGATATAAGACCTCGTACAACTTTTCCGACTCGATCCATACCTCAGATTTCTCATAAGGTAGGTCGTGGGCGATTAAGATGTCCTCGATCTGGGTTTCTGTTTCCGGGTCTTTTATGTCCGTGTATAATTCGATGTTCAGTTCATCAATTTTCTTGAACACCGTGTCATCCGCGAACATATTGTCAGAGCCCGGATAAAGAAAAATGAGGAAGGGTGGGTCTGGTGACTCGCCTTCGGCAAAATGGTCATAGGCAAGCGGCAGACCGGCTTCCTCTAACATGGTGATTACATCGTCGTATGTCATGATCCACCTCCCAGCTTCTGCTTGATGGTATTGACGAGCTTTTCGTTTCCGCGCTCCTCGGCTGAGGCGATATGAGGCTGTGCCGGAACACGTCCGCCGCCGCGTTTCACATGCCCGTGCTCCAGAAGGTGTGCCAGCTGATAGCGGTTCCTCGAATGCACTACAAGGTCAATGCTCTGTGAATCCTCATGCATATTTTTGACTGACCAGCTTTTCTTATATTTGCCGGTATCGACCGGAGCGCCAGCCTGAATATCCTTACGGACGGAAGCAGCCGTTTCTTTCACAGCGGCCTTCATGTCATCTGTGGCGAGCTTTGAATATTTTTCGAGCTCCTCCATAATGGCTTCACCCATCTCGTTTATTGATACATTTCTACTCATGCGTTCTTCTCCAGCTTGCAGTTGAATTTCAGGCTGTTATGCTTATAGCCCATCGGATTCACATAGGTGATGTTGTAGGTGCGGCCTTCTGCGATGATCCGGTATTTTGTCGATTCCACATCCGCGAGCTCAGAGCAGTAGCGGCAGGTGAAGTCCAGCGATTCCTCCGGATTGATGACTACACCGGAAGATTCGGAACCGGAGCTCGTGCCGACAGTCGCCCAGCAGGAGAAATAATCCGCCCAGCCGGTTTTGTGGTTTCCGTATTTGTCGACGATGACCGTATTTTTCTGGAAAGTGACGCGCACCCTCATAGCTGCTATATTCATGAAAACGCTCCTTCCCGTATTGCAAAAAGAAGTGAGCGTAGTGTCATGGTAAGAGCATGGTGGTCGGCTTCCTCCCTGTGCTCAAAGAGATAGGCACAGGTATAGAGAATAGCGACCTTCATGGTTTCCCGGATTGCAGACAGCTCCGCTTCGGTATATTCATCTGAAGAAGCCGCATCGGAGTCGACAACTTCCCACTGATCATCCGTAAGTCTTGCAATATCAATACATAAGCGAATTGCGGAGGCCAAGAGGATACCGACCGTGGCATCCTCATCCGACGAATCTACGCGCAGATAGGCCTTCGCATCTTCAGTTGAAATCAAAGCCACGGTCGTTCACCTCCTTGCCTTAAGAACCGGAAGTTGCCTTCATGTCAAGAATCTTGATGCCTTCGGAAAGGATCAGCTTGCCGTCAACACGTTCCGTGCAGGTAAAGCCGACCTGACCGTTGGTAGCGTAAAGCTCGTTGAGGCGCTTGATCGTGCGACCGGCTCTATCAGCGATCCAGTAGCAGGAGAAGTCGCCGAATGCGATGGCTCTTGCACCTGCGGCCATTGTAGGTACCTTCGGAGAGGTGTAGAGCGGATAGCCAAGCAGTCTGTCAGGCTCTCCGGCAGTAAGAGCAGGCTGCCATACATAGACACCGTTCAGATCCTTGAGCTTTCTGATAGCTGCGACAGTGGCATCATTCATGAGGAACTTCGCCTTGCTGCGATAAGGAGCCTTGAGAGAGTACACAAGGCTGATCAGCTCATCGGCGGTAATTGCTGTAGCGGAAGCTGCGGTTACGCCGGAAGGAGCACCACCAGCGGCAGAAGGGATGAACAGGCCAGTAGGTCTGTCGATAGCCGTCTGGCCGGTCTGCACAGCACCGTTGATGAAGGCATCCTCTTCAGCTTCACCGAAGGCGCGACCGAATTCCTCAGAGATGTAGCCTTCGATATCAAAGAAGCTGTCGGAAAGCAGCTCGTCGGACACCTTGATGAGGTCAGTCAGCTTGAAAGCGTCAATGCTGGTCTGAGCGAAGGTCGGATTGCTCTCGGTGTAGGCACCGTTCTCGGCAGTCCACGCCGCCTGCGTGTGACCATTTGCCACAGGGATCTTGCGCTCGTTCTGTGTGGTAATGACCTTGCAGCCGATAGTACGCATGATATTGTTTTCATTGAGCGCCTGAACAAGGGTGTGTTCGAATTCAATCGGAACAAGGTACCCGCCGTTTGCATCGGTTCCTTCCTCAAGTACATCGCGGATTGCGGGATTGCCGGGATGACGGATGTTGTCCCAGAAGGCCTTTTTATAGGCAGCAGAAGCTCTGCCGGGCTTATCCTCCGGTTCATCCTTTACACCGGGCTTTCCGGTGAGCGGAGTAGAAGTCGGTGCGCTCATCATCTTGTCGATCTGCTCCTGACGCTGCAGGCGCTCGATATCCTTGGTGAGGTCGGTGACTTCCTTTTCCATCTTGTCGTAGGTTGCAGCATCCTCCGCAGAAACCATGCCGCCGTTCTGAGAGTGGCTATTAAGAAACGCCTTAGCGGCCTCCCATGCCTTCGCTCTCTTGTCCATGAGTTCCATAATCTGAGTCATAATAAAAATCCTCCTGTTACTATATAGTTGTCTCGGAAATGTGGTAGCCAGCTACGAGCCGAGACATCTCGTTGCCTAAGCTGTTAGAATAGGAAGGTAATGGTCTGACCCAAACCTCCAAGGGCTTCACCGCCCGTATTGAAGTCAGTCAGCCATCCTCCTATTCGCAGTGTTCGATTTGTGCAGGTAGAACCGCGTGTTCGTGTCACCAAACAGATAGAATCGGCAATGGGTAGAATGGCTTTGTCCATTGCAATTTCTTTTTAGGAGTGAAGAACATGAACGCAGCAGGTATCGATGTTTCCAGCAGAAAGAGTACGGTCGCTGTCCTTCGTCCTTTTGGTGAGG
>NZ_JNJN01000051.1 GCF_000701665.1 Agathobaculum desmolans ATCC 43058
CGAGGCAACTATATAGTAACAGGACGAGAAATCCCTTCGCTCGGCCATTGAGAAATACATCCATTTCTACAACTACGAGCGTTTTCAGGAGCGCTTTGAAACCCGCACTCCGATGGAAGTCCGCACGGAGGCATTAAACTCCGATACTCCTGCACTGTATCCCATTCCTGAAAATAAGCGTATTCAAAAATACAAAGAAAAGTTCGCTGCATAAACAAGCTCACCGTTCCCGAAAAAGGAAACGGCGAGCATAACCGCACTATATTTTATTTATTTCTCCGGTCTACCTTGACTGGGGCGGATCACACAGAGCCTGGCTTTTGAGATTGTCGAAAATTTCGTTTTCGATTGAATTTTATAGAAGAGAACGGCACCCCTTGGGCATACTTCTCCGTTATCCTGCTGTATGCTGCCGCCTGTACTGCGGTTTGCAGGGAATCGGGATATGGTGCCGGCCGTTTCAGTGAAACGGGACTTATTCCTCGCCCAGCACCTGATAGAAGCCGTGCCACAGCTTTTCCTGAATATTTACAAGGGCACGCTGCTCCTCTTCGGAGAGCAGCTCAAATGCCGCCAGCTCGACCCGGCGCATTTCGCGGCCGATCCGCCGGCCTGCGGTCCGGCCGGATTCGGTCAGCGCGACTTCCCGGCTGCGGCGGTCGCCCTCGGAGATCGTCCGGGTGACAAGACCGCGCTTTTCCAGACTGTCCACCACGCTGGTGACCGTCTGTTTGGAAAGATACAGCTCACGGCTCAGCTCATTTTGCGACATCGGCGTGCGGTGCTTGTACAGCATGGTCAGAATATTCATAATGTTCGAGGTGACGCCGCATCGCGCGGCGATTTTATCATAGGCGGCGTCGATCCCATGCCAGCTTTTATAGTATCGGTCAAATACATCATTGCTCAAACGTTCCATTACTTCTACGGCTCCTTTAATATAAAAAATCGGCCAGCCCGCCGGCCGGGGAAAATGCGACGCGGGCGCTGTGTGCCGATCCTGCGGGAACCGTGGTTCAAGGCAGGGCTGCGGCGTGTGATAAGCTGTGTGCAGCGTTAGCAGACGGGGACAGCTTATTGATAAAATACTCAGACATTCCGATGATGGACTGATTTTACAAAAATCATCCGTTACCGGACTGGTTATCATATAATTATATATTAGGCTGTATATGCCGTCAACTACAAAAAAACAGGATCATGTGGAAAATAAGCCGCTCTTACAGAGAAAATACTGGCATGGTATCCGGGTTTCCACCGCGATGCACAAAACAGGCAGGTGGATTTTGTGTAATCATACAAAGTGCATAAAACTTTGAAAAAGGCCTTGACTTCTTTTGCCTAAGATATATAATTGAATCATCCGATAACGGACTAACTGATAACGGATAAACCGAAGTCAGACAACACGCTTTCACAAGGAGAAAGGAAGTAATCGTATGGATTTCAAACTGAGCAAAGAGCATCGCGCGCTGCAGGAAAAGGCAAGAGAGTTTACCGAGCAGGTACTGTTCCCGTACGAGATGGAGTGCGAGGAGAACAACGGCATCTCCCCCGAAACCCATAAGTACATCACCGAGCAGGTTATGAAGTGGGGCTTTAACGCGACCAACCACTCCAAGGAGCACGGCGGCGCCGGCCTGACCCTGTTTGAGCAGGCTCTGGTAAGCGAGCAGTTGGGTATGTCCACCGGCGCGATCTGGGACGCTGTTCCGCAGCCTTCCTTCCCGATGAAGTTCGGTACCCAGGAGCAGATCGATGAGTATCTGATCCCGTCCTGCCAGTGCAAGCGCCGCGACGCTTACGCCATCACCGAGGCAGACGCCGGTTCCGACCCGACCATGTGCCAGACCACTGCTGTTAAGTGCGACGGCGGCTACAAGATCAACGGCGAAAAGTGGTACGTAACCGTTGGTAACATTGCAGACTTCCTGCTCGTTCACACCCACCTCGACGGCGACCCGAACAAGGCTACCGTATTCTTCGTAGAGAAGGACGCACCGGGCGTAAGCGTAAAGCGCACCCCCGAGTTCACCCACCACTTCGCATTCAAGCACCCGGAATTCACCTTCGAGGACGTTGTTGTTGACGAGTCCAAGATCCTGAAGGGCATCGGCGAAGGCTTCAACATGACCAAGGACTGGTTCGTAGAAGCTCGTCTGGGCATCGCTGCCCGCTGCGTAGGCGGTGCTGAGCGCGTGCTGAAGGAAGCGAACGACTTTGCGGCTACCCGCGTACAGGGCGACCGCGTCATCCGCAACTATCAGGTTATCGAGCACATGCTGGTTGACATGACCATGGATATCATGGCTGCCAAGAGCCTGCTGTACCGCGTATGCTGGGAGATCTCCGGCGATATGGACCGCAAGCTGAAGCACGCTCGTGCATCCGCGATCAAGCTGTGGTGCTCTGAAATGGTTAACCGCGTAACCGATAAGGGCGTTCAGATCCTCGGCGGCCGTGGCTACATGCGTGAGAACGCGATCGAGCGTCTGTGGCGTGACCAGCGCGTTGACCGTATCTGGGAAGGCACTTCCGAGATCCAGCGCAATGTTATCGGCGGCATGATCAAGAAGCGCGGCACCGAGCTGTACACCGACTGGGCTTACGAGGAATAAGTAAAGGATTCCGTGAGGCTTGCTTCTCACAGTAATAGGAGGTAAATATGTTTCCTTTGGAAGGTATTAAAGTTCTTGACTTGATGACACTTTCCGGTTACTGCGGGATGGAACTGGCTGATTACGGAGCGGAGGTTATTAAGGTGGAATCCCCCGAGGGGGATCCCCTGAGATCGCTGGCGCCATTGAAAAATGGCGCCAGTGTTCATCATGCCTTCCGTGACCGCGGGAAGAAGAGCATTACGCTTAATCTGCAGCACCCCGAAGGGAAGGAAATTTTCAAGAAGCTGGTAGCAACGGCGGATGTTGTGCTGGAAAACTTTGCACCGAACACCATGGAGGAACTGGGGTTGGGGTATGATGTGCTGAGCGCCATCAAACCTTCCTTGGTGTACGGCCGCATTTCCGGCTACGGTTCGACCGGCGAGGGGGCGAATATGCCCCAGCTCGACCTGATCGCGCAGGCGAAGAGCGCGGTCATGCACTTTACCGGCTTCCCGGAGAACGAGCCTACCCGCATCGGCTTTGCGATTTCCGAGCGGTATGCAGCCAGCTTCCTTTCCTCTGCGATCTGTCTGGCGCTGTATCACGCCAGAGAAACCGGCGAAGGCCAGATGGTGGAAACCACGCTTTGCGGTTCGGCCATCGCCATTTCGGAGGATAAGGTCATCACCTATGGCGCAGAGCATGAGGATCCGATGCGCACCGGCAACGCACACCCGCTGATCAACCCGTATGACATCCTTAAGTGTAAGGATGGCTACGTGGCAATGGGTATTTCGTCCGATGCACAGTGGGAAAAGTTCTGTAATGCATTCAACTGTCCGAAGGAATGGACAGAAGATGAAAAATACTGCTCCAATCTGGTAAGAGGTTATCACTATTTCGGCGATCTGCGCGTTAAGCTGGAGGATCTGTTCTCTAATTATTCCATGCAGGAAATTGCCGACATCTGCGATCAGGCGCTGATCCCGGGCACGATGTGCAGCACAACCAAGGAAGCGCTGCAGCAGCCCCAGCTTCAAGTAAGAAACATGATCGTTTCCGTAAAGGATGCAGAACTCGGCGAGCTGGAAATGCCCGGCAGACCGGTCAAATTCTGCAATCAGGACGAAGAACCGCTTGCTTCTGCACCCACGGTGGGCGCGCAGAATGAAGCGCTTTATACGGCACTGGGTCTGGATCGTGCGGCCATGGACCGCCTTCAGCAGGAAGGCGTCATTTAAGCGGCCGGCGCGGATAAGCCTGAGATAACGAGTTGAGGAGAGTGAAAAATGAAGAAGAGACCTCTCGAAGGGATTAAAGTTCTTGATTTTTCTCAAGTTTTATCTGCGCCGTTCTGCGGCATGATGCTGGCAGACATGGGCGCAGAGGTGATCAAAGTCGAACGACCTGGCGCAGGCGATATTTCCCGTGAATACGGGCCGTATGTCAACGACATCAGCTTGTATTTCTGCCAGTATAACCGGGGCAAAAAAGGAATCGCTATCGATATGCGGTCGGAAGAGGGCAAAAAGGTCGTCCTCGATCTGGTCGCGCAGGTGGACGTTGTAATTGAGAACTTTAAGGCAGGTACGCTGGAAAAGCTGGGGATCGGCTACGATAAGATGCTCGAAGTTAACCCCGGCCTGATTTACGGATCGATCTCCGGCTTCGGTACATACGGTCCGTTGTCCCACCTGCCCTGTATGGACATCATCGCTGCCGCGCGAAGCGGTCTGGTCGCACAAAGCGGCGAGGCAGGCAGCGCCCCCATCAAGCCCGGCTTTTCCATGTGCGATACATGGGCCGGCCTGCAGCTGATGCGCGGCCTTTCTATGGCTCTGCTGCACAAGCAGAAAACCGGCAAGGGCCTGCGCGTGGATATCGCCATGCTGGACTGCGCATTTTATATGTGTGAAGCCTCAGTTCTGGAGCATTCGCTCACAGGCGAGTTCACCGAAAAGAGCGGCAACCACTATGTATGGTACGCCCCCTACGGTGAATTTAAGGCTAAGGACGGCAATGTGGTCATTGCGGTCAGCACGGAAGAGGAATGGGAGAGCCTCTGCCGCACGCTGGGGCTGGACGCCCTTGCCGCCGACCCGCGGTTTGCCACCAATGAGCTGCGCGTGCAAAACCGCGATGCGCTGATCGCAGAGCTGGATAAGACGACGGGTGCGATGGGACGGTATGATCTGGAAAACAAGCTCTGTGCGGCCGGTGTGCCCGCTGCTGCGGTGCAGACGCTGCGGGAGTTTGATAATAACCCGCAAACAAAATCGTTGAACGTGATCACTTCGATCCATCAGCAGGGTGTGGGCGACTATGTCGTTACCAATACGCCTATCCTTTTCAGCAAGACGCCGGTTGACCCGAACGCCTCCGCTGCCGGACATCCGGGCGAACACAGCGTCGAGATCCTGCAGGAGCTTGGCTACGGGCAGGACCGCATCGACAGTCTGCTCGCAGAGGGCGCAGTACACCAGGCAGGTTGATGGTTTGATCATGGTGTGAAATGAATGATCCATCCGATACGCACCGCCTGGTAAAACAGGGGCACGGCTGCGCAGCGGATGGATTTCATTTTATAGAAAGGGATCTTATTTGTGCAAGCTAATGAACTGATCTCGCCCGATAAGGAAAAATGTGTCCGGTGCGATGCCTGTGTGGACATCTGCCCGATGCATGTTATCCATGTGGACGAGGACGGCTATCCGCAGGCAGTGGGCAAGGCGTTCCTGACCTGCATCAACTGCGGCTATTGCGTGGATGTCTGCGCGCCCGGCGCCCTGCGTCACAGGGTACGTAAGCGTTCGGTCAATCCCACAGCCGCATTGCACGCTGCGCTCAAACGTCTGCGCGCGGCAAGAGAAAGAGATGACAAGACAAAGCGGGGAGAATCAAAGTAATGAGGAGCGATTGTTTTTTCTTCTGCCCTGTTCGTGTGCGCTTCGGTGAGGTGGACCGGCAGGGGATCGTTTACAACGGCAATTATGTGGTATATACTGATCTTGCCTTTGAAGAGTTTTTGCGCTCCAGAGGGTATTCATACCGCGAGCTGGCAGAAGAGCATGAATCTGAGGTTTGCCATCGGAAGGCAACCTATGATTTTTGTTCGAGCGCGTTCGAGGGGGATGATCTCGAGGTCGGGATCAGCAATATCCATGTCGGCAACAAAAGCTTTACAATCACCTTTGAGATATACCGAAAGGACGAGGACGAGCTGCTCGTCCGCTGTGAATCGGTATATGTCGGATATGATGTGGAAAACCGCGCAAGCCGCCCCATTACTGATTTGATGAGATCGCTTTTAACTCCGTGACGGTATAAAGAAACGGGAGGCGAAAGAATGGAAAACAATACAAAACAAAAAAAGAATTCCGATGTTGAGGTAGGCCTAATCGTTGTCAGTGTGGCAATTCTGGTAGCGTTTATCATCCTGATGATCTTCAATCCGGACGGCACGCTCAACGCGATCACCAAGTTCTTTAACATGATGATCACCGGTCTGGGACCATTCTTTGAAATTATTGCGTTTGTATCCTTTATTGTCGGTTTGTATTTATTGTTCGGCAAGTACGGCAAGGTGCGTCTGGGCAACTGCAAGCCGGAATATTCCAACTTCAGCTACTTTTCTATGATGCTGCTCGCATCACTGGCGTCTGCGGCGCTGTACTGGTCGTTCACCGAATGGGCCAGCTACTATCAGGCGCCCGGCCTTGGTATGCAGCCCGGCAGTGTGGAAGCGATCGAATCCTCCTTGGGCTATCAGTTCTTCCACTGGGGCATTGTCAACCAGTCCATGTACACGATTATGGGCGTGGCAATCGCCTACGGCGTTTATGTCCGCAAGGTGCCCTCCTTCCAGACCAGCGCAGTTTGCTGCGCGATGCTGGGCGAAAAGGCCAAGGGCAAAAGCGTGATTGGTAAAGTAATCGACTTTCTGGTTATTTTCGGCGTGCTGGGCGCGCTCAGCTCGTCGCTCGGTCTGGCGGTGCCGCTGTTTACCGGCGGCTTGAACGCGCTGTTCGGCATCCCGGTCAATGCGGTGTCGCAGGTCGGTACGATTGTATTCATTGCGATCGTGTATTCGATCACCTCCTTCCTCGGCACGAAGAAGGGCATGCAGACGATCAGCAACATTGCGTCCGTCACCTGCGTGATCTTCCTGCTGTTCGTGCTGTTTGCAGGACCGACCACCTTTATCCTGAAGAATATCGTCAACTCGTTCGGCCACATGATCGAAAAGCTGCCGCGCATGGCGCTGTTCACCGACCCGGTCAACAACACGGGCTTTGTGGAAAGCTGGACGGTATACTTCGTGGCGTTCTATCTGAACTACGTTGCTATGATGGGTATCTTCATTGCAAAGGTATCCAAGGGCAGAACCATCCGCGAGGTTGCGATGTACACCATGTTCATCATGACGGGCGGCGGCATCCTGATCTTCGGTATCAACGGCAGCTTCTCGATCTTCCAGCACCTGCACGGTCTGGTTGACGTGATCGGACTGGTTACCAGCGGCGTCGGCGACGTGGCAATTTACAGCATCCTGAAAACGCTGCCGCTCGGCTCGACCGTGCTGCCGTTCCTGATTCTGGTGCTGGTGGTCGGCTTTGTGGCGCCGTCGATGGACTCGGCTTCACTTGCACTTGCCGAAACGGTTACCAAGCGCGGCACGCCGAAAATGGCGCTGCGCATGTTCTTCTGTATTCTGCTGGCGGTCATCCCGCTGTCCATTATTCTGGTCGGCGCGGAGTTCACCGCAATCAAGAACATTGCAATTATTATTTCCGCTCCTTTCCTGATTATACTTGCGGGAACCATACTTGGTCTGTTAAAATGGTTACGGCATGATGACCGCATTGGCCTGCACGCAAAGATCGTTGCGCAGCAGGAAGCAGAGATGCGGGCGGAAGCCCTTGCAGAGGATGCGGGCGAGGTCCCGGTTCCGGAAGCAGAGGGCGAGCTGAAGGCTGTAATGGCGGAGCAATCCGAATAACAGCAGCTATATTTCGTCGGTCAGCAGGCATGCGGCAGGTTTTGCCGCGTGCCTGTTTGCTGACCGCTGTCAGGGAGATGCAAAAACACAATGGCAAGAGATTTGTACTATGGCGAGGACGCCAGAACGCGGCTGCAGGCCGGTATGGACCAGCTGGCCGATGCAGTCAAGGCAACGATCGGCCCGCGGGGCCGCAATGTGCTGGTGAGCGGGATCGGCGGCAAGCCGGTCATCACCAACGAGGCTTCGGGCGTGACCCGGGACTTTGAGCTGAGCGATATTTCGGAAAATCTGGGTGCGCAGATGCTCCGGGAGGTCGCAACCAAGACCAACGATGCCGTCGGCGACGGTACGACGACAGCGATCCTGCTGACGCAGGCGATCATCCGTGAGGGGATCAAAAATATGGCGGCCGGTGCAGACCCGATGGGGCTGCGGCGCGGCATCCACGGCGCGGTGGATGAAGTCGTGCGGTCGATCCGCGAAAGCGCATATCAGCTTGAGAAAAAAGAGGATATCGTACAGGTCGCATCTATTTCGGGTGCAGACCGGCAGACCGGCGAGATGCTGGGCGATATTATGGAGCAGGTCGGGCAGGACGGTGTGATCACCGTGGAGGAATCCAAAACCATGGAGACCCGCTTTGAGATCGTCAAGGGCAGCCAGTTTGACAAGGGATATCTTTCCGAATATATGGTGACCGACCCGGAGAAGATGACGGTTGAGATGGACGAGCCGTATCTGCTGTTCACGGATAAGAAGATCACCGATTTGCAGGATATCCTGCCAATCCTCGATCAGGTGGCGCAGCGCCGCGGGCGGCTGGTCATCGTGGCGGAGGATGTGTCCGGTGAGGCGCTCAAGGCGCTGGTCATCAACAAGATGCAGGGCACGATCGAGGTAGCAGCGGTACGCGCCCCCGGCTTCGGCGACCGTAAAAAGGCGCTGGTCGAGGAGCTGGCGCTGCTGACCGGCGCAACCGTGGTGCGCGAGGAGACCGGATTTATCCTGCGCGATGCGACTATGGATATGCTGGGCCGCGCGGAAAAGGTCACCATCACCAAGGATCGTACGGTAATCGCCGGCGGTGCAGGCGATAAGGACGCGATTCAGGCCGAGATCGAAAAGCTGCGCCGTCAGCTGGCGGATGCGAAGGATGAATTTGCAGTAGACCGCGCGCGGGAGCGGCTGGGCAAGCTGGCAGGCGGCGTGGCGGTGATCCGCGTGGGCGCAGCCTCCGAGCTGGAGCTGAAGGATAAAAAGGCGCGGTTGGAAAACGCGATGCACGCGGTGCGTGCTGCGCTGGCGGAGGGTATCGTAGCCGGCGGCGGTGTGGCCTTCTGCAATGCGATCCCGGCGGTGCAGGCCTATGCTGCGGCGCATGAGGGCGACGAGCGCGTGGGTGCACAGATCGTGGAGCATGCGCTGTATGCGCCGTTCCGTCAGATCGTGGAGAATGCGGGCATCGATGGCGATGTGGCTGCGGCAGAGGCCGCGGGGCGCGGCGCCGACTTCGGCATGGATGTAACCACCGGCGAATATGTGGATATGGTTCGGGCGGGGATTGTCGATCCGGCCAAGGTTGTCCGTCTGGCGTTGGAAAACGCCGCCTCCATGGCTTCGGTGTTCCTTACCACCGAAGCGAATGTGATCGATCCTAAGGACGAGGCATGGCTGCGCGCCCAGATGGCTGCCGGCCGCAGCCCGTTTGCATAATTTTCTATTGGCTGCGCGTTGTCGCGCGAAGAACTTTTCCGATAAACTGAGGGGTGCGCTTGTGCGCACCCCTCAGTCTGTTCAAAAGCGTTTTACCAATGAGTATACGTGATACGCGCGGCAGCGCATCCAATAGAAAACGGCAGCAAGCTGCCATTTTCATAAAAACCGCGACCGGTGCGTAGGTTTTTTATACCAGATGACGGAAAATTGCGACAAAAGGGCGCGGTTCGCAGTCGCAAATTCGATCGAAAGCGTGGTTTCGATCGAGAGATTGTTAGCACCGGCTATTTTTCCGGCGGAAATTTGCATTGGGCAGTGGGCTGTGATAAAATGAAATGGCATTTCGCAAGGGGAGGTATGCCGCGGATGCAGGGTGTCATATATTATTTTATTGCGGTCAGTGTGATCGGCGCGGCGGTCTGCCTGTATGACAAGGGGGCAGCGGCGCACGGATGGGCGCGCGTGCCCGAGCGCACGCTGTTTTTCTGGGCACTGGTCGGCGGCGGGCCGGGCGTGTACCTGACGATGCTGCTCATCCGCCATAAAACGCTGCACCGCAGCTTTATGATTGGGATTCCGGCGATCATGATATTACAAATTGTAATCATTGCGGGAATATATAATATTTTGTATACGAGGGGATTGTTATGACCAAAACGCTGATCCGCCTGTTTGTGCGGGATGCGGAAAATACACGGGATGTACGCGTGCGGGAGCGGTATGGCGTGCTTTCGGGTGCGGTTGGGATCGCCTGCAACGTGCTGCTGTTCGCGCTCAAGCTGGTGATCGGCCTGCTGACCGGTTCGATTTCGATTGCGGCGGATGCGTTCAACAATCTGTCGGACGGTCTTTCCTGCCTGATCTCGATCGTGGGCTTTAAGGTGGCAGGCAAGGAGCCGGACGCCAAGCATCCGTTCGGCTATGGCCGCACGGAATATATTGCGGGTTTGGTAGTATCGTTTATTATTGTGCTGGTGGGTTTTGAGTTTCTGAAAACCTCGGTCGGACGGATATTGCACCCTGCGCCGGTGGCGTTTTCCTGGGTACTGATGGCGATTTTGGCGGTATCCATGCTGGTCAAGCTGTGGATGGGTGCATTTAATGTGCAGATCGGCCGGCGGATCGACTCCCCGGTGCTGATGGCGGCCGGGCAGGACAGCCGCAATGACGTGATCACGACCGGCGTGGTCATGATCGGCATGATTGCGGGGCGTTTCACACCGCTGCCGGTGGATGGCTATATCGGTGTGCTGGTGGCGCTGTTCATCGTGTGGGCGGGCATTGGGATCGCGCGCGACACCGTCGCGCCGCTGCTCGGAGAAGCGGCCGATCCCGAAATTGCCGAGCACATCGGGCAGATCGTGATGGATTCCCCCTACATCGTCGGGGTGCACGATCTGATCGTGCACAATTACGGCGCGGGCCGGTCGCTGGCTTCACTGCACGCCGAGGTGCCGAGTGATTCGGACTTTGTTGCCGTGCATGAGGTGATCGATGAGGCGGAAAAGCGCGTCTGGCAGCAGACCGGCGTGTATGTTGTCATCCACATGGATCCGATCGATGTCAACAACGCCCATGTAGCGGCACTGCGTGAGCAGGTGGATCACGTGCTGCGTGAGATCGACGAAAACCTCTCCATGCACGATTTCCGCGTGGTGGACGGGGCGCGGCAGATCAACCTGATTTTTGATGTGGTCGTGCCGTTCAGCTATGGCAACGAGGCAAAGCGTGATTTGATGATGATAATTCGTGATAAATTAAAAGAAATTGACGAACGGTATAATCCTGTCGTCACGTTTGACCACCATATGTAAAGCCGTCGGCTGCGGAAGGCGTGTGCCTGATCCGCAGCCGCTTTGTATTTGCAGACCGGATGGTGCTGCGCGTAGACAGCCGCCTGCCTTTTGTGATACACTGAACCTATTGAAACCAAAAACGGAGGGATAACCATGCTGCTGATTCAAAACGGACGGGTACTCGACCCGTATACGGATACGGATGCGCCGCGCGATGTGCTGATCGGAGAGGACGGTGTGATCACGCAGGTTGCGGAGCGGATCGAGGCGCCCGCGGGCTGCACGGTATACGATGCCGCCGGGCTGACGGTCTCGCCCGGCTTTGTGGATGGGCATGTGCATTTCCGCGATCCGGGGCAGACGCAGAAGGAAGATGTACTGACCGGCGCGGCGGCGGCGGCGAACGGCGGCTACGCCACGGTCATCTGCATGGCAAATACGCTGCCCACCTGTGATACGCCAGAAACCATCGCCTATGTGACCGAAAAGGCGAAGAACTGCCCGGTGGAGGTATTGCAGGCCGGCGCGGTGACATACGGACTGAAAGGGGAGCGTTTGACCGATTTTGCCGCGCTGCGGGCGGCGGGCGCGCCCTGCCTGACCGACGATGGCATCAACCTGACAAGCGCGGGGCTGTGCCGCACGGCAATGGAGCAGGCCGCGGCGCAGGGGATGCTGCTTTCCTTCCATGAGGAGGAGCCGTCGCTCGTCCCCTCGCCGGGCGTGAATTACGGCTCGGCGGCAGCGCAGGCGCTCGGTGTGCCGGGCGCGATGGTGAGCGCGGAGACCGCGATGATCGCGCGCGATATCGCGCTGGCGCTGGATACCGGGGCGCGGGTGCTGTTCCAGCATGTCAGCGCGGCACAGTCGGCGGCGCTCATTCGGGCGGGCAAGCAGCTCGGCGCGCGGATCTATGCGGAGGTTACGCCGCACCATCTGGCGCTGACCGAGGACGATGTGCTGCGTCACGGCACCTATGCGCGCATGAATCCGCCGCTGCGCACCGAAGCCGACCGGCAGGCGCTGATCGAGGCGCTGGCGGACGGCACGATCGACATGATCGCCACCGACCATGCGCCGCACACGGCGGAGGAAAAGGCGCGGGAATTTGCCAAAGCGCCTTCGGGCATCACCGGACTGGAAACGGCGTTTTCGGTTTGTAATACCGCGCTGGTGCAGACCGGCCGTTTGACCCCCATGCAGCTCATCCGGCGGATGAGCCAGGCGCCGGCGGAGATTTACGGACTGACCGGCCGCGCGGTCGTTCCGGGGCATTTTGCACGGCTGGTGCTGCTCGACTGGACGGGCGAAAAGGTTTATACGGACTACCGCTCCAAGGCGGTGAATACGCCGTTTACCGGCATGCCGCTGACCGGTGCGCCGCGCGCCGTCGTGACCGGCGGCCGTGTGACCGTATGCGGATAAAAGGGGAGAGTGTACTATGATGGAGTTGAGCCGACTGACCGATGACCGGAGCGAGCTGTTCGCCCGGGCAATGGCGCTGTATGGGAACAGCTTTCCAGTGCACGAGCAACGGGAGCCGGCGTCCCAGCGGCGCTGTATGGCGCTGCCTGATTATCATTTTGACCTGATTTGGGATGAAGACCGCTGGGCGGGCGAGATCCTTTACTGGGAAACCGAGGATTTCCTCTATGTGGAGCACTTCTGCACGGTGCCGGAGGTGCGCGGACAGGGCTGCGGCCGCCGCGCGCTGGACTGCCTGTTCCGCAAAGGCAAAACCGTGATTTTGGAGATCGACCCGCCGGAGGACGCGCTTTCCGTGCGGCGCAAGGGCTTTTACGAGCGGGCGGGGTTTGCGGTCAACCGGTTTGCACATGTGCACCCGCCCTATCACGCGGGATATGCGGGGCATGCGCTGGTCGTGCTGTCGTGGCCGCAGGCGCTGACCGAGCAGGACTACCGGCGGTTTGATGCGTATCTGCGTGGCCGCGTGATGCATCATTGCTTTGCAGCAGATGCGGTAAACGGCGGCAAGTGAAAAAATTGCCAGTGCTGCGGCTACATAATTAACCGGCGCAAAGTCATACTACCTCCATAACCAGAAATTCCGTATGGGAGGGAACCGTAAATGAAAGCAACCGGCATTGTACGCCGCATTGACGATCTGGGTCGTGTCGTGATCCCGAAGGAGATCCGCCGCACCCTGCGTATCCGCGAGGGCGACCCGCTGGAGATATTTACCGACCGCGACGGCGAAGTGATTTTCAAAAAGTATTCCCCGATGGGGGAGCTGGGCGCGGTGGCGGCCGAGCTGGCCGAGGCACTGGCGCGCACAGCGGGGATGAGCTGTGCCATCTGCGACCGTGACGCGGTGATCGCTGCGGCGGGCGGCGCGAAAAAGGAGATTTTGGAGAAGAGTATTTCTGCCGGGCTGGAGCAGATGATGGAGCAGCGCGTCACCTACGAGCGGGAAACCGGTGGGGAAGAGCAGGAGCTGACCGTGTCGGCAAACGATGCGTATCACGTAGTCACGGCGGTGCCCGTGCTGACCGAGGGAGACGTGAGCGGCTGCGTTGCGTTTGTCAGCGAGGATGAGAACGCCGCTGCAACCGAGGTTACGGTTAAGCTGTGCCAGAGCGCCGCGCAGTTTCTGGCGCGCCGCGCCGCTGTGTAAGGGGGCGGGGGAGGATGCCGAAAAAGTACCGCCGCCGCCCGCAGGGAGCGGGGTTTCCGCAGTATGATGATGCCGCGCATATTGATTCCGCGGCAGTCGCGCCGCCGCAGCCCGCCGGGGCACAGGAGGGGCTGCGGGGAGATCCGGCTGCGACCGCCTATACCGAACAGTACTGTACCCCGCCGCGCAAGAAGTGAACCCATACGGGTCGGACAGCGTTCCGGACGGCATCTGCCGTGCCGGGGCGCTGCTTTTTTCGGCAGGGGCGGGACGGTGCAGCAAACGGGACGGGTTGGTTTCTTCGCGGTTTGTTTACAAAGCGGGTAGATAAAATACCCATTAAATATTCAAGCTGAACAATTTTTTTTGTATTTTGAGCAAATTTTTTGTGTTTTGGGCTTGCTTATTGGGGGTGGAAAACAGTATAATCTACTTTGTAAGGCTATGCGCAAATAGTCTGACATTTTATTATCAAAGATGGAGCGGCACCTCCTTCCGGTGCAGGCTCTTCTTGTGCAAAAAAACAGAGAGGTGAAAAACATGGTGTATTCGTTCCGTGGCGGCATTCACCCCGGTACCCACGCAGATCCGGGTTACAAGGCCGCGACAAACACCAAGCCGATCGAGAAGCTGGCACTGCCCGATGAGGTCATCCTGCCGGTCTCCATGCACATCGGCGCCCCGGCGAAGCCGATCGTTTCGGTCGGTGATACCGTGGATCTGGGACAGCCCATTGCGGAAGCCGGCGGCTTTGTCAGCGCGCCCGTGCACGCAACGGTGTCCGGTAAGGTGAAGGCCGTTGAACCGCGCCTGCACCCGAACGGCAGCAAGGTACTGTCCGTCGTGATCGAAAACGATGGGGAGGACCGCCTGCACGAGTCCGTGCATCCGTATGACTTCGCTTCCATGTCGAACGAGGAGCGCATCGAGTGCATCCGTTCGGCTGGTATCGTCGGTCACGGCGGCGCGACCTTCCCGACCCACGTCAAGATCCAGTCGGGTATCGGCAAGTGCGACACGGTCATCATCAACGCGGCGGAGTGCGAGCCGTACATAACGAGCGACCACCGCCTGCTGCTCGAGCGTCCGGAGGAAGTCATCGGCGGCCTGAAGATGCTGGCGGACATTATGGGCGTGCAGACTGCGATCATCGCAATCGAGGAAAACAAGTCGGATACCTTCCCGGGGATCGAGAAGCTGATCGCGGACGATCCGCGCCTGAAGCTGTATCCCCTCAAGTGTAAGTATCCGCAGGGCGCGGAAAAGCAGCTCATCAACGCCTGCACCGGCCGCGAGGTCCCCTCGGGCAAGCTGCCGGCGGACGCTGGCTGCGCCGTGTTCAACGTGGATACCGCAGGTGCGGTATATCGCCGCTTTACGACCGGTATGCCGGTCATCCGCCGTATCGTTACGGTGTCGGGCTCGGCAGTTGCAGAGCCGAAGAACCTTGAGGTCCGCATCGGCACGCAGGTGGAAAAGCTGATCGATGCATGCGGCGGCTTCAAGGAAGCGCCGAACAAGCTGCTGATGGGCGGCCCGATGATGGGTGTGGCACAGTTCTCGCTCGAGATCCCGATCTTCAAGGGCACCAACGCCTTCCTGTGCTTTGCCGGCGAGGAGGATAAGCGCGTAGCCGATCCCCAGTGCATCCGCTGCGGCAAGTGCATCAACGCCTGCCCGATGCACCTGCTGCCGGTTTACATGAACGTATACGGCAAGAAGGGCGATCTGGACAATGCGGTGGAGTGCGGCATGATGGACTGCATCGAGTGCGGCTCGTGCGCCTATGTTTGCCCGGCCCGTATTCCGCTGGTGGCGCAGTTCCGCCTGACCAAGGGCAAGATCCAGGCCAAGCGCATGGCGGATAAGGCCAAGGCGGATGCCGAAAAGGCCAAGGCGGAGGCAGATAAGGCCGCTGCCGAAAAGAAGTAAGGAGGGGAAACGAAAATGTATGATCTGAGTAAAGTCGTCGTCACCTCCTCACCCCATATCAAGGCGGATGACGATACCCGCAGCCTGATGCTGGACGTGCTGATCGCACTGCTGCCGGCGCTCTGCGTTGCGGTATACACCTTCGGCCCGCGCGCCCTCGTGCTGACCGTGGTCTCCATGGCGTCCTGCGCTGTGTTTGAAACGATTTATAACAAGCTGGTCGGGCATCCGAACACGGTAGGCGATCTGTCCTGCTTGGTTACCGGTATGCTGATCGCATTCAACG
This sequence comes from Agathobaculum desmolans ATCC 43058, assembly GCF_000701665.1. Classification (GTDB taxonomy): domain Bacteria; phylum Bacillota; class Clostridia; order Oscillospirales; family Butyricicoccaceae; genus Agathobaculum; species Agathobaculum desmolans. Next base: position 15,971 of record NZ_JNJN01000051.1, read on the forward strand.
TGCCGGTATCTGCCCCGTGGTGGATGCTGGTGTTCGGTTCGCTGTTCGGCATCATCATCGTTAAGATGCTGTTCGGCGGCATCGGCAAAAACTTTATGAACCCGGCGCTTGGTGCGCGTGCGTTCATGATGGCCTCTTGGGCCGGCCTGATGACCACTTGGACCGTGCCGCACGCCGAGCTGCCGCTGTTCGGCAGCGTGACCGTGACCGACGCGATCTCCACCGCGACCCCGCTGGCCGCGCTGAAGACGGGGGCGCTCCCGGCGGACGCAGGCGTGCTGGAAATGCTGCTCGGCCAGACCGGCGGCGTTATCGGCGAGACTTCCGCGCTGGCGCTGTTGGCCGGCGGCGCTTACCTGCTGTGGCGCAAGGTTATCACCATCAATATCCCGGCGGCGTACATCCTGACCGTTGCGGTCATCACGTTCCTGTTCCCGATGGGCGACGTATCCCGCGTGCAGTGGATGCTCAGCCAGGTGCTTTCCGGCGGCCTGATGCTCGGCGCGATCTTTATGGCGACCGACTATGTCACCAGCCCGGTCACCCCCAAGGGACAGATCATCTTCGGCGTAGGCTGCGGCCTGCTGACCGTGTTCATCCGTTACTTCGGCGGCCTGCCGGAGGGCGTTTCGTACTCGATCCTGATCATGAACACGCTGGTTTGGGCGATCGACAAGGCGACCCATCCGCGCAAGTTCGGTTACGCGCTGGATAAGAAGAAGGAGGCACAGTAATATGGATAGCAGCAAAAAGGGCGGCGGCATTATGATGCTGGTCGTCGTACTGGGCCTGATCACCTTTGTCTGCGCGCTTTTGCTTGGCGTCATCAACGATGTGACCAAGGACAAGATCGAGCAGAACAACATCGATAAGCGCAACGCCGCAATGGCGGAGATCATCCCGGATGCGGAGTTTGCCGATGTAGAGGTCGCCGCGGAATGGACGGCCCCGGCCGATAAGAACCAGCCGGTCGTTTCCGGTGTTTATGAAGCGGTCAAGGGCGGCGAGCACGCAGGCTACTGCGTACAGGTTGAGCCGAAGGGCTTCGGCGGCGCACTGACGCTGATCGTCGGCATCAATGCGGACGGCACGGTTGCCGGCGCAAAGGTGACCGCGCATGCGGAGACCCCGGGCCTTGGCGCAAAGGCGCAGGCTGACGCGGCCTGGATCGGCCAGTATGCCGGCCAGCCGGCGGACGGCTCGCTTGCCGTTACCAAGGACGGCGGCACGATCAATGCCATCACCGGCGCTACCATCACCTCGCGCGCGGTTACGCTGGGCGTGAATACCGCAGCAAGCTGCGTGGCAAGTCTGGGTTAAGGAGGAAGGGCCAACATGAAATTTTCTGAACAACTGAAAGCGGGCGTCATCCTCGACAACCCGGTATTTATGCAGACCATCGGCCTGTGTCCGGCGCTGGCGACCACGACCTCGCTGTCCAATGCCATCGGCATGGGCGTTGCAGCCACCGTCGTTCTGGTGTGCTCGAACGTCGTTATTTCGGCGCTGCGCAAGTTCATTCCGGATAAGATCCGTATCGCCTGCTTTATCACCATTATCGCAACCTTTGTTACCATGATCGATCTGGCGCTGCAGGCGTTTGTGCCGGCTCTGGCGGCATCCCTCGGCCTGTTCCTGCCGCTGATCGTTGTTAACTGCATCATCCTCGGCCGTGCCGAGGCGTACGCTTCCAAAAACAAGGTGCTCCCCTCCGCGCTGGACGGCGTGTGCATGGGTCTGGGCTTTACCTTTGCGCTGGTGCTGATGGGCTTCTTCCGTGAGCTGCTCGGCGCGGGCACCATCATGGCCGGCCTGTCCGACCTGCTGCCCTTCCTGTCGGGCATCATCCCGTCCGCAGGCTTTGCCGTTCCCGGTCTGAGCGCCAACCCGGCGGTTATGATGATCCTGCCGGCCGGCGGCTTCCTGATGATGGGTTTCATTTTTGCGGCACTGCAGAAGATCATGGCCGGAAAGGAGGACAAGTAAATGGCATTCGCGTTTCCTGATGCAATGAGCCTTACAGAGGTTCTGTCGCTTGCAGTAGCGGCGGTATTGGTCAACAACTACATCCTTGTCCAGTTCCTGGGCTGCTGTTCGTTCTTCGGCGTATCCAAAAAGACGGATACCGCGGTCGGCATGGGCATGGCGGTTATCTTCGTTATGGCGCTGGCCAGCGCGGTTTCGTGGGCTGTCTGGTACTTTATCCTCAAGCCGCTCGGTCTGGAATATATGCAGACCATCGCGTTCATTCTGGTTATCGCAACGCTCGTACAGTTTGTTGAGATGTTCATGAAAAAGGCGATGCCCGCGCTGTACTCCGCGCTCGGCATCTTCCTGCCGCTGATCACCACCAACTGTGCGGTACTCGGCGCGGCGATCTCGAACATCGACAACGGCTATTCGTTCATCGGCTCGATGGTTTACGGCGTAGGCGCCGGTGTGGGCTACACGCTGGCGATCGTGCTGTTTGCTTCCATCCGTGAGCGGCTGGATGCAACGGCACAGTGCCCCAAGTGCTTTGAAGGCTTCCCGATCGCGCTGATTTCCGCGGCGCTGCTCGCAATGTCCTTCATGGGCTTCTCCGGCCTGTCGATCTGGTAAGCAAGGGGGAAATATAACAAATGAATATGAATATCATTGCAGCGGTCGCCGTCCTGTTTGTCATGGGCGTCGTATTTGCGATCCTGCTCGGCATCGCGGCCAAGGTGTTCGCGGTCGAGGTGGACGAGCGCGTGCCGCTGGTTCGTGAGTGCCTGCCGGGTGCAAACTGCGGCGGCTGCGGCTATCCGGGCTGCGACGGTCTGGCGGCTGCCATTGTGGACGGCTCCGCGCCGGTTAACGGCTGCCCGGTCGGCGGCGCGGCGGCTGCGGAAAAAATCGCAGAGGTTATGGGTGTAGCGGTAGAAGCAGGCGAGCGCAAGGTAGCGCACGTGTACTGCAACGGCGGCTGCAATGCGGTGGACAAAACGGTTTACGAAGGCCTGCAGGACTGCACCGCTGCCATGCGTGTAGCGGGCGGCCCCAAGGCGTGCGCATACGGCTGCATGGGTCTTGGCTCCTGTGTGGCGGCCTGTGCGTTTGACGCGATCCACATTGTGGACGGCGTGGCCAAGGTGGATACCGACAAGTGTGTGGCCTGCGGCAAGTGCGTAGAGGCTTGCCCGAAGCACCTGATCAATCTGGTTCCCGAGTCCAAGAAGGTACACGTTAACTGCGTGAACAAGGATAAGGGCCCGGATGTGATGAAGGTCTGCTCCAATGGCTGCATCGGCTGCAAGATGTGCGAAAAGACCTGCCCGTTTGATGCGATCCATGTGATCGACGGCGTGGCTAAGATCGATTACGACAAGTGCAGAAGCTGCAAGATGTGCGCTAAAGCCTGCCCGAAGGGCTGCATCGAGCCGATCCCGACGGAAGAGGAGAAGGCAAAGTTCAAGGAGATGCAGGCAAAGAAGGCGGCTGCCGCCAAGGCCAAGGCAGAGGCGGAAAAGGCCGCGGCGGAAGCGCCCAAGGCCGAAGCTGCTGAGGACAAGTAATGGATTATCTGCATCCCAAGCTGGATGACGCTGCTATCGCCCGCATGTCGAGCCTTGCGCTCGCCCATGTGGGCGATGCCGTTTATGAGGTGCTGGTGCGCTCTTATCTGGCCTGCAGCGGCACGCAGACGGCGAAAAACCTGCACAGCCGCACGATCGCGCTGGTGCGGGCCTCGGCGCAGGCGGAGGCGATACAGCGCATCCTGCCCCTGCTTACTGAGGAGGAGCAGGAGATATACCGTCACGGCCGTAACGCCAAGCCTAAAACCGTGCCCAAATCGGCATCGGTGGCGGAATACGCACACGCGACTGCACTGGAAGCGCTGTTCGGCTGGCTGTATCTCAAGCAGCGGTATGAGCGCATCAACCTGCTGTTCGGCGTGATCGCGCAGGATTTTTGAAACGGCCGGAAACGGTGCATTGCGGACGGATGTTCGCAGCATCCTGTTTCGGCGAGCAGAAAAGAACGTCCATAGGGGCGTTCTTTTTTATAGGCAAAATGGAAAGTAAGCTTGACATTTTGCGTGAAGATGCTATACTGTGGATATGGAAAGCAAGCTTTCCATTAGAAGGAGGGGATCGGTTGAAAAACCGTTTGGAGGAGCTGCGCAAGGCTCGTGGTATCCGGCAGGAAGAACTGGCGGACGCGCTTGGGGTTTCACGGCAGACGATCGGTTCATTGGAAAACGGACGGTATAATCCATCCATCCTGCTGGCCTTTAAGCTGGCGCGATATTTTAACAGGCAAATTGAAGATATTTTTATTTACGAGGAGGAGAGCATATGAAACGCAGCACACAAATTGCATTGACTTTGCTGGGCGCGGGGATGGTGGGCACAGGGATCTGGCTGATCAAAGCGGTACCCGATCCGCAGGGAGTGATGCGCGCGCTGCCGTTTCTGCTGGCGGGCTTTGGCAGCGGCATATTTGGGCATGGGATGGGGGAATGGATCGCCCGAAAGGCTGCGCAGGCCGATCCGTCGCTGGCGCGGCAGATCGAGATTGAGCAGAAGGATGAGCGCAATATTATGATCGGAAATATGGCAAAAGCCAAAGCATTTGATATGATGACATATGTGTTTGGGATGGTCATGGTCAGCTTTGCGATCATGAATGAGTCCGTGCTGATGGTATTGGCACTGCTGATCTGCTATCTGCTGGTGCAGGGCTATGCGATTTACTGCCGCTTCCGTCTGGAAAAGGAGCTGTAAGACGGCTGCATCGGCGGGTGGTCTGCGGCGGCTGCCCGCCGGTGTATAAATTTCCATGAATTCTTTCAAATCCCTATTGACAAGTGGACAGAAAGCGCGATATAATGTTTAGGCAAACTGCAAAAGAAGTACCAGCATTGTACATTCCTCAATAGCTCAGTCGGTAGAGCATGCGGCTGTTAACCGCAGGGTCGTTGGTTCGAGTCCAACTTGAGGAGCCACACAGGGGTATAGCTCAGCTGGTAGAGCATCGGTCTCCAAAACCGAGTGCCGTGGGTTCGATCCCTACTGCCCCTGCCATTTTGCTGCTGTAGCTCAGTAGGTAGAGTGCATCCTTGGTAAGGATGAGGTCACCGGTTCAAATCCGGTCAGCAGCTCCAAAAACAGCACCTGTTTTTACGGGTGCTGTTTTTCTTTTCGTGCAGAGGGAAGGATCGAATGGGGGGGAGGAAAAGGATTGAGATAAAAATCCTCGAAAAAAGTCAAAAAACAGTTGACAATGCGGGGGAGGAGGAGTATACTAAATGAGCTGTCCCGGAAGGGGCGGCGGCCCGGAAAAAAGATTTGGAAAAAACGAAAAAAGTTGTTGACAAATCCGGAACGGGCTGATATACTGAATAGGCTGCTTCAAAAAGAGGCGGCGGTCAGAAAAGTTCGAAAAACGGCAGGAAAGCTTCGGAAATCTTGAAAAAAGATTGAAAAAAGTTCTTGACAAAACGAACTGAGTATGATAAACTAAGAAAGCTGCCAACGCAGCGGATTGTACCTTGTAAATTAAACAACGAAAAA
>NZ_JNJN01000052.1 GCF_000701665.1 Agathobaculum desmolans ATCC 43058
TCATGAGGTAAGCTTCAGCTCATCCTTCGAAAAGGACTTGCATCCACTCCCTCCCAAACCGCACGTACACCTCTCGATGTATACGGCTTTCCGCTTATCATTTGCGGTGTTACGAATGAATTAAATTATGGCATTCGGGGCATACCACGAGTGTTTTCCGTCTCCTTTTTCGCATGAGTAATACCCACTCTGTATTTCCCTTTAAATCTTTGAGTTTCTTAACTTGGTGTATTACCAGATTTCTACAGTCTTTTTGGCATAATTCACAAGTATGACGTTCCACTCTCTGTTTGAGAGTGTTAGTTTTGGCATATTTTGAAAACTGCGGAAGCTCGCTTACATTATCAAACTTTGTAGCACATTCCTTCCGTTTATAACCATCCCTGTAGAATGTTGTTGTTTTCATTCCCTGCCTTGTTTCATACGCAACTGTAAATAATTCGTTTCTGCAATATCTCCGCTTAATCTCATGAACATTCGTCTTATACTTGCACGCAAATGTTTTATACATGCTGTATTTCATTACATTGGCAAATCTCCCTATTTTAAAGGAGTCATTCGCTATGGAGTAATAATTATATAGTCCACGGACTTCTGCATTGTATCTTGCGAGAATTTCAATATCGCTCTGGTTTACCAGTTTTCCCCTATGAAGGGCTACAAATCTCTCTTTTCCGTTTTCGTTGATTTTGATTTTCATTGCTTTGTATTCAATTAACTTACCTACCCATTTTTCGCGTGGAACATACAGTTTAACAACTCCTGTCTGACATCTCTGAACCCTTCCGTTAGAAGCCTTCTGTAGCGTCTGCGCTCTTGATACCGTAATGTCGTAACCTAGAAATCTTGCTCTGTTTCCAGTGTGCGTAACCTTTGTCTTAGTGTCTGACATTTCTAATTTCAATGCTTTTTGCAGGAATATTTTCACGTCTTTCTTGATAGCTTCTGCGTCTGCTTTGCTACCAATAACCCCGATGATAAAATCATCCGCATATCTCGTATACTGCACCCTTTTATAATTACTGTCGTTATAGACGTACGGTGTTGTAGATTTTTCAATCATTTCCAGTTCCTTAAGATTTTTGCATCTGATTTTCTTTTCTTCATCAGACAGACTATCCCATATCTCTCTGCCCTTTTTCCTATATCTGTATGCCTTACCGACACTGGACTTATATGCAGTAGAAAAATGTTTCTTCTTGGCTTCTGTATTGAAGTTTTCTGCATAATTTTCCATAAATTTGTCCAATTCATGAAGGTAAATATTTGCCAGCACTGGACTGACTCCCGACCCCTGCGGCACTCCGCTATAGGTTCTGTTGAATGTCCATTGTTCCATATATCCTGCTTTTAGGAATTTCCATATAAGCTGGATAAACGCTTCGTCATCAATCCTCTTTTTCAAGAGGTCGATAACTACATGGTGGTCGAAACTGTCAAAACAAGCGTGTATATCTCCTTCCACAAACCAGTTCGCACCAGTAAAGGTGTTCTGTATCTGTTTCAGTGCTGTCTGACAGCTTCTGTTTGGTCTGAACCCATGTGATTTATTACTGAACACAGGCTCATAAATACTCTCCAAAATCATCTTAACGACTTCCTGCACGAGTTTATCATCCCCCGACTGAATACCCAGAGGACGTTTTTTACTGCTGTTTTTCTTTGCAATATATTCTCTTCTTGCAGGCTTAGGTTGGTAACTTCGGTCTTTTAAGGATAAAATAATCCTCTCAATTCTCTCGTTACCCATGCCATCAATCGTTGTTCCATCAGCTCCGGCAGTCATACTGCCATCATTTGCGTAGATATTTTTATACGCAAGCCAATAAAACTCCGGATTGTACAGATTTCTGTATAATCTCTGAAATCTGTAAGTTTCATTCTTTGACTTTTCCATCAAATTTTTCAATACCTCAGTTGGATTTCTCAATGCCTCTCGCACCTTCCTTCATTTTAGTATTTTCTGATAAGCTGCTCCCCTTCGCCATGTGAACGTCATTAACGTCTCGGACTACTATGGGAGCTGTGTGACCATGCCTGTTACCAGGTTTAGGTCATCCCCAGTTAGTAAATACAGGATTAGCATTCAGTGTTGTCGGCACCGACTTTCGCCATTTATCCGCTGTCTTGCGGTTGCTCTTTCATGAGTATCGCTTGCTTTCATAACTGCGAAATGAAACCAACATGAAAAGCATACGTTTCAATCCTTTTCGTATGCGGGGCACGGGTTCCCCCACTCTGGCTATCGTTTAGGCAGTTTAGCTTTGTACCTCATACACTGATTTTTATTCTTAAATGTTCTGACGCATAGGATTAGCGCCTTTCCTATTTACGTTCCAACTGGAACAACAACATGCTACACTCCCCTTCGGGTTTCCCCTCTCGGATAAGTTGTAGAATAATAGGTTGTGATTTTTCATCACCTGATACTTTTACCTACCGCTTGCTAAAGGCGGTATCCTGTAAGTACCACGTCGCCAATTTATATTGCGCTGGCGACTTCTGGGCGCACGCAGTTGCCGGCTATGGTATCGGCGTTGTCCTTATAGATTGCCTTTAACTGGCTTTGCGACTGTAAGATAATCGACGCGGAGATTTCCCGGCTTCGGATAGTGGCTATGAGCTTTTCAAACTTCGGTATCTGCCCGATATTTGCAAACTCGTCTAACAGACAGCGCACATGAACGGGCAGCCTGCCGCCGTATTCATCATCTGCCTTGTCGCAAAGCAGATTGAAAAGCTGCGTGTAAAGGATTGATACCACAAAGTTAAAAGTGTCGTCGGTGTCGCTGATAATGACAAACAGGGCGGTCTTGCGGTCGCCTATGGTGTCAAGCTCCATTTCGTCGGTTTCCATAAGGTCGCGCAGCTCTTTAATGTCAAAGGGTGCAAGTCGCGCCCCGCAGGAAATGAGGATAGAGCTTCTTGTCTTTCCCGCAGACAGCAGGAATTTCTTATACTGTCGGACGGCAAAATGTTCCGGGTCTTTTTCCTCCAACCGTTCAAACATAAGGTCAACGGGGGACTGGAATTCCGGGTCGTCCTCGCGGGCTTCACTGGCATTTATCATTTCAAGCAGCGTCGTGAAGTTCTTTTCTTCCTCCGGGGCTTCGTACCAAATGTAGCCGATAAGGGCGCAGTAAAAAAGCCGTTCCGATTTTACCCAAAAATCCTCCCCGGCTTTTTCCCCGTCCCCTTTGGTGTTGGCAAGCAAAGTGTTTACCAGTTTCAAAATGTCTTTTTCGCTGCGGAGATAGGCAAAGGGATTGTATTTCATGCTTTTTTTGAAGTTAATCGTGTTCAGCACTTTTATCCGATAGCCGCCCCGCTGTAAGAGCTTCCCGCACTCGACTAAAACCGTTCCTTTCGGGTCGGTTACAACGTAGCTTGAGTGCATTTGCATTAAATTCGGCTTTACAAAAAATCGCGTCTTGCCGCTGCCGCTTCCCCCGATAACAAGGATATTTTTATTCCTTGCATACTTCGGCTGCTTTGGGCGGCTGTTCATGGTAAGCCGTTCCGTCTGTGTGAGCAGCACGTTATTCTGAAATACCGGGTCGGTGTAGGGCTTAATATCTTCGGCAGTTCCCCAACGGGCAGAACCGTATTCGATACCTTTCCGGTATTTCTTCGCGTTCTTGCCTTTTACATAGACAATCAGCCGGATAAGGACAGCCACCGCAATACCGATAAGCAAATCCATAGGGGCAAGGCTCGGAAACGGATTTGCAAAAGCCATAGAAAATCCCTCCCCAAGCGACAGCACCTTGCCGGATAGGTCAGCCCCCGGCGCAAGATGTACCGCCTGCCCGACTTTATCAAAAAGATACACAAAGAGCAGATAGGGAATGTTGGGAAGCAGCAATTTTTTCCAGTTGATAGCGTTCATCTTGCAATCCCCCTGTCTTTGTTTTTTACTTTGTCCCGCTGTGTGTTCAGAGCCGCCGCCTTTTCTTTGAGGGAAACAATCAGCTTGCGGATAGAGGGCTTTTGTTCCTGCGTCAGCTTCTTTGCGGAAAACTCCTTGAAAGCTGCGGTCAGTGCGTCCGCGTCCCGTCCCTTGAAAAACACAAGATAGCGGGGCGGGGTTTCGGTGCTGTCTTTCTTTAGGGCAAAGTCAATCCCGTATTTTTTCGCCGTACTCTCAAAGGCTTTGATATTGTCCTTTGTGATTTCAATGTTGGAAACGCCCGCGTTCTGCTTCATAAGCTGCTTTAGGGTCTGCTTGCCATGCGGGATTTTCTGTTTGTCATGCTGCTTTTTCATCTGTGCAAGCAGGGCTTTCATAGCCTTTTGGAGCTGCTGCGCCGTCAGCTTCCCGGTCTTGATGTAAAGGGCTATGGTCTTTTCGTTGGTTTCCTCCTGCAATGGATGTCCTCCTTTCGTGTTCTAGGGTGGTATGCCCGCCACCGGGAAGCGGGGCGGGCATGAAAAAAGAGTGTCCGCTTTCACGCCGCCCTGTTAAATCCGCACCCGCAGCCCGGAAAGGTCTGCCGCCCGAATACCTACAAGATACCAGTTGTCCCCGTACTCCATACGGGTAGGCTTCCATTTGCCCCGCACAAAGACCTCCATGCAGTCGCCGCAATGCAAGCCCCCGTAATAGTCGTTTACGTCAAAGCGAATGTCGTAGCGGTCAGCGGTTTCATCAAAAATCAAAGCTCCTGTTCTCTGTGTCATCATAAAATCCTCCTTTGGGTTGGTTTACAGGCTTTCGCCCTCGTTGCAGGTGTAATCGGGTATGCCCTTGCTTCTTGCCGACTGGATAGTGCACCCGCCGTACATATCGTGAGATACAAGGGACGTGTAATAGCTGCCAATCGTAGACGGGGCATTGAAAAGGGCAGCTTTCATGTACTGCTTGATGTTGCGGATTTTGGTGGTGTTTTCCTGCATACAGTCAAGTACAAAGCGGATATGTTCGCTGTTCAGCTTCATAAACTTTGCTTTTACAAGCTCTGCCGGGTGGTCGTCCCCGGCGATACGGATTGTTCTTCGTTTGGTGCAGACAGTTTCAAGAATAAGGTCAAGGATTTCCTCTATCCTGTCCCGGTCAAGGTGTCTGTCCTGTATCAGATAATCGTACTCGATATTGTCCTTAATGATTTCCTCATACACGCTGTATGCGTCTGCCGCTTCCTTTCGCTTCCGTTCCGGCGGCTGTGCCGCGTCCTCTAAGGGAGAGGGATTTAGGGAATGGAAAGGAATGGAATGGGTACTTGATATATCTGTATTTAATTTTTCTTTGTTTGGTAAGTTAGTCTTTGGTATATCTTTATTTAATTGCGTTGGATTTTCCGACGTCGGGTTATCCGGTGTCGGATTTTCCAATATCGGCTTTTCCGCTGTTGGATTTTCCGATACCGGACAATCCAATGCCGGGGGCTGTGGCTGTTCGTAAATGGTGTACTCGATAGCGGTCATTTTGCCTTTCTCGTCGCGTCCCTGCCGCCTTGTGATATATCCGGCTTTTTCAAGCTCCCATACAGCGGTGCGGATAGCGTCGATACTTTCCCGGTTGATAAGGGACAGCCCTGCAAGGGTGTAGTCCCAATCTTCGGGAAGTGAGAGCATTTGCGACAACAAGCCCTTTGCCTTTAGGGAAAGTTCCTTGTTGCGTAAATGGTGGTTGCTCATAACCGTATAACCTTTGTTCTTTTCCACGCGGAAAACTGCCATAGCTTCATCACTCCTTTGGTTGGATTTGTTACGCAGTAGAAACGCGGTTTTGAGGGAAAAGGTATCAACCCTTGCCTTTCTCATTTCCGCGCTCTAAGAGCCGCATAAATCAAGGCTTTATTTGCCCTTACTGCGTAACATGAGGGCATAAAAAAGCAGCGTTCCTGTTCTCCTGTGTGGGAGTGAGAAACGCCGCCTTATAGGTGGTGCTTATTTTATTTTTTCTTTTCGACGTGCCGCGTAAGGTGGTGTAGTGGTCTATCCGGCAGCTTCGCAGGTGCTTTTGCATATCAAGGCTCAATTCGTTAAAAGTAGTAAATGAGTAGTAAAATCAATCTGCAAACCTGCGAATATGCCCGTAAATCAAGCATTTTTCAAGACAATCAACTAATTTAATCTTACATATGCTTTCCTTTTAGAAAGTACATTTCCAAAATGCCAGTACTTGAATTGCTGCTAACGTTCGATATAATTATATTTGGAATAAGTGATTTTGTCAATTTAATCAATGAAAAGGGGTAGCTGTTATGAGAACAAAACTTAATATAACCGAGGGCATCTTTCCAATGCCGGTTTTGATGGTTGCAACTTATAATGAAGATGGCAGCGTTAATGTTATGAACGCTGCTTGGGGAACCATGCAGGAAAGAAATACGGTGGCCCTCAATCTAACCGAAACGCATAAAACGGTAAAGAACATCAAAGCGCGCGGCGCCTTCACTGTGAGCATTGCGGATGCGGATCATCTGGTGGAAGCAGATTATTTCGGGGTTGAATCCGGAAATAGGGTGTCTGATAAGTTTGCACGCAGCGGTCTTACCGCCAGCAAAGCGGAAACGGTTGATGCGCCGGTTATCAATGAATTTCCGTTGTGTTTGGAGTGCGAATTCGTGGAGTACCAGAGCGGTAAATATGGCTGCGGCGTAATCGGAAGGGTTGTTAATGTTACAGCGGATGAGCGCGTAATGGTGAACGGTAAAATTGATATGTCTTTAGTAAATGCTATTGCTTTTGACCCGTACACGCAAGGTTATTATAAGGTAACAGAACGGGTGGGCGAAGCCTTCAAAGACGGCCTGCAGCTGAAAAAGTGATTTTAGCCAAGCAAGATTCCTCATTTACGAGGGATCTTGTTTTTTATAGAATTACTGAATTTTGCCCTCCGGATTATCGTCTTTTTTATTCTATCGGGTTGTTCCGCTTCATTCATCGCACTGCGGAACCGATAAGGCCATTGCCCGGCAGGCTGAAGTCAAAAGGGGAGAAAACAAGCTGCGCTTTGCGTTCTGCGCGAAAGCGTGGTATACTGTTTTACACGAAACAGAACGGAGAAAATGTATGGCGATCAGCAAGGCAATGCATGCGGCGCTGCACACCCTCAGCTATGCCGCGAATATCGATGTGGGCAAAACGTATAAAGTAGAACGTGTGCTGCGTGGGCTGCGCACACCGCTTTCGCCGCTGTACCGTGTGTGGGATCATCAGATCGAGCGGGACGGGCGGGAGATCACAGTGCGCATCTATACGCCGAAAAAACAGACGGATAATCGTCTGCTGCTGTTTTTCCACGGCGGGGGATGGGTATTGGAAAGTGTAGATACCTATAACACGGTGTGCCGCAATCTGGCAAAATGGACAGGCTGCCGTGTGGTGTCGGTTGAGTACAGTTTGGCGCCTGAGCATGCGTTTCCCGAGGGGCTGGAGGACTGCTATGCGGCAGCACGCGAGGTGTACCGCCATCCCGAGCAGTTCGGCGTGCAGTCGCACGAGATCACATTGGTTGGGGACTCGGCGGGCGGCAATCTGGCGGCGGCGGTGTCTCTTATGGCGCGTGACCGCGGGGAATTCGAGGTGTCTCAGCAGATCCTGATCTATCCGGCGACTTACAACGATCATTCGCCGGGCTCGCGCTTTGCATCCGTGCGGGAAAACGGCACGGATTACCTGCTTACCTCCAAACGGGTCAGCGATTATATGGCGCTGTATGCGGGCGGTGACCCGCGGCGTATCCGCAGCCCGTATTTTGCGCCGCTGCTGGCGGAGGATCTGAGCTGCCAGCCGCGCACGCTGGTCATCACGGCGGAGTTCGATCCGCTGCGGGATGAAGGCGAGGCTTATGCGTATGCCCTGCGCCGCGCGGGCGGCAAGGTGATGCTGTACCGGATGCCGGATGCGCTGCACGGTTATTTTTCGCTGCCGGTTCGGTTTAAGCTGGTTCGGCGCACGTATGATATGATCGATTATTTTCTGAACGGAGAGGCTGCATCATGCCGAACGAAAATGCAAAACGAAAAACCCTGAGATGGAGCCGGCTGGACAATGCGGCTAAGATATTCCCGCCCACCTCGCACGGCTCGGATACGGGTGTGTTCCGCCTTTCGTGTGAGCTGGCGGAGCCGGTCGAGCCGGATGTGCTGCAGGAGGCGCTGGATCGGACGATCAAGCGCTATCCGCATTTGATGATGGTGATGCGGCGCGGGGTGTTTTGGTACTATCTGGAGCAGACCGGCCGGCGGGCATCGGTTGAGCCGGAGCATACGCCGCCCTGTGCGCCGCTGTATTTCGGCAGCCAGTCGCTGTTGTTTCGCGTCAGCTATTGGCATCATAAGATCAATCTGGAGGTCTATCATGTGCTGGCGGATGGGTCGGGTGCAATCGAATTCTTTCAGGCGCTGCTGACGGATTACCTTTCTCTGCGCCATCCGGAGGCCGGGGCGGATATCCGGCCGCAGGCCTCGGTGTCGCAGCGCGGGTCGGACAGCTTTCAGAAGTATTACCGCCCGAATGCGGGCGGCAGTAACTCGACGGAAAAAAGCCGGGCCAAGGTATATCACCTGCGCGGGGTAAAACGGCAGGACGGCGGCCTGACGGTCATCGAAGGGGTAGCGGATGTGCGGCAGCTGTTGGAGGCGGCACACCGCTGCGGCGCAACGCTGACCGCCTATATGGCCGCGCTGCTGATATTGGCGATCCATGGCGAAATATATGTGCGTGAGCAGAAAAAGGATATCGTGCTGACCGTGCCGGTCGATCTGCGCAGCTTTTTCCCCTCCCGCACAACGCGTAACTTTTTCGGGACGATCCGCGTAGGCTACAACTTCGGTGCCCGCAGCGGCGAGCTGACCGATATTGTACAGTGCGTGGCGCAGGCGTTCAAAACCGAGCTGACGCCCGAGCGGGTGGGCGCACGCATGAATAAAATGGCGGCGCTGGAGCACAATCCTTTGCTGCGGCCCATCCCACTGGTGCTGAAAAATCCGGTGCTGCGCCTGTCCGGCGATATTTCCGAGCGGGGCGAGACGGCGGTGATCTCCAATGTGGGGCGCTTTCAGCTGCCCGAGCCGCTGTGTCCCTTTGTGCGTGGCTTCGGTGCGTTTATGACGACGCATGCCACCCAGCTCTGCACCTGCACCTTTGGCAACAGCCTGCATTTCGGCTTTACTTCCGCCTTTGAAAACACCGAGGTGCAGCGGCGGTTTTTTGAGCTGCTGACCGGAGAGGGGATCGATGTGGAGATCCGCAGCAGCGAGTATCATGAAGAGGAGGATGCGCCATGCAGCGATGCCCAAGCTGTCGAGTAACGGTAGCCGGTCACAAAAGCTGCTGCCCGTTGTGCGGCGGCCAGCTGACCGGTACGCCTGAGCCGGATACCGAGGTGTTTCCCGCGCTGGAAAAACCGCGGTTTACCGGGAATTTTATTCTGCGTGTGCTGGCGCTGATTGCGGTTGCGGTAAGCGCGGTGTGCGTGCTGGTCAATATCGCGCTGGGGATGCACGTGCTGTGGTCGCTGTTTGTGACGGTAGGGGCAGCCTGTGTATGGGCTGCCGCTGCGGTCGGCATTGCCTACCGGCGGGATATCATGCAGAATCTGGGGTGGCAGGCGGTGCTGATCCCGCTGCTTTCCGTGCTGTGGGATGTATGGACCGGCTGGCGCGGCTGGTCGGTTGATTTTGTGCTGCCCTGCGTGTGTATGGTCGCGGTGGCGGGAATGCTGCTGTGCGCCGGATTGTTCAAAATGCCGCTGCACCTGTTTGCGGGGCCGTTTATCAGTACCTGTGTGCTGGGACTGGCGCCGCTGGTGCTGATTGCCTGCGGTTTGGTGGATATCCTGCTGCCCTCGCTGCTGTGCGCGGGGATGGCGATCGTTTCTCTGGCCGCGCTGCTGCTGTTCCAGTGGCAGACGCTGAAAGCGGAATTGCAGCGCAGGTTCCACCTGTGAGGCGGGGATGAAAAAAGCACACAGAACGGAAGTAAACACCGTTTCTGTGTGCTTTTGCTTGATTAAAAGGGAATGTGGGCAAAAAAGAACGCGACATCAGGCCGCGCTATTGCACCGCCCCGTCGCGTGTCTTTAGCAATAAATAAAAACGGCTTCAGACATTGATGCGCACTCAGTCATCCACCGAGGATGCAAGCATTATAGCACCCGCAGAGGCTTGTCTGCAAGATAAAAAACCGACAAAAAGACGTTAACAATTTGTTCATAATTATGCAAACTGACAAAAAGCGCGGGGGAAAGCAGGAAAACTGTCCAAAATGAATAAAAAAAGAGAAATTGCTTTACAAAATAACCGCTGCGTGGTATTATATATGTACTTTCGCCCCCTGCTTAGCCGTCGGATCAACCGGATGCGTTTTACCGTGTCCATTTCACCAAGCCGCGGCCCGGCCTGTGGGTAACAAAAATTTATTACAGAAAGGTGAAACACCAACATGATCCGTAAGGAAGACAAGACTGCCGTAATTGAAGCTAACCGCACCCATGCGACCGATACCGGCTCGCCGGAGGTTCAGATCGCGATTCTGACCGCGCGCATTCAGGAGCTGACCGAGCACCTGAAGGTTCACAAGAAGGACAACCATTCCCGCCGTGGCCTGCTTAAGATGGTCGGCCAGCGCCGTTCGATGCTGGCGTACCTCCAGAAGAAGGACATCAACCGCTACCGTGCGCTGATCGCCAAGCTCGGCATTCGTAAGTAAAATCTACAAGGATATAGGGGAGCAGTCTGCTCCCCTGTTTCTGTATTTTCATGGAAGGCGGCAAAACCGCTTTTTAGCAGTTGAAACAGCGCCCAATAAGGGGAGAACGCTCATCCGCAGGCAACCCGCGAACTTTGTTCGCGGTACAAAAAACCGGTTTGCTTGCAAACCGTATCCACAAGGCAGCCGTGCCGGAGGGCGCGGCGAGCCTTTGGCCCGCCCGCAGGCGACCGCGCGTATCGCGCGGCATTTCATTTGGAAACCGCTTTGCGGTTTCCGTAAAAAACCGCGACATGCGCGTGGTTTTTTACACCCCGACCCAGCCGCCTTGGGCGGCATCCTTCAGGTATCGAAACCAAGTTGCTTTGGAACTTGGTTTCGTATATAGGGGGCTTTGGAAGCCCCCTATAAGAGTTTGGGCTTTGTTTCAAGTGCTAAAAAAGCATCTGCCGCCCTCCGCCAAACAAAAAGGAGGACAAAAAATGGCAAACATCAATCATTTTGACTTCAAAAATTACCGTGTGTTTGAAACCGAGATCGCCGGCCGCAAGCTGACCGTCGAGACCGGCAAGATGGCGCAGCTCGCCAACGGCTCCTGCCTGGTGCGTTACGGCGATACCGCTGTGCTCGTTACCGCGACCGCTTCGGCCAAGCCGCGCGACGGCATCGACTTTTTCCCGCTTTCGGTCGATTTTGAGGAGCGCCTGTATTCGGTAGGCCGTATCCCGGGCAGCTTTATGCGCCGTGAGGGCCGCCCGTCTGAAAAGGCGATTCTGGCCTCCCGCCAGATCGATCGCCCGATGCGTCCGCTGTTCCCCAAGGATCTCCGGAACGACGTTTCCATCGTCTGCACCGTGCTGGAGAACGATTACGACAACTCTCCTGAGGTCGTTGCTCTGCTGGGCGCGTCCATCGCGGTTTCGATTTCGGATATCCCGTTTGACTATGTGGTAGCGGGCTGCCAGGTTGGCATTGTGGACGGCAAGACCGTGATCAACCCGACCTCTGAGCAGCGCAAGGTGTCTGAGATGGACGTTACCCTGTGCGCGACCAAGGATAAGATCGTTATGATCGAGGCGGGCGCCAAGGAAGTGCCCGAGGATCAGATGTTTGATTCCCTGATGGAAGCGCATGAGGAGCTGAAGAAGATCTGCGCGTTCATCCAGTCCATCAAGGACGAGATCGGCAAGCCCAAGTTCGAGTACGAGCATCACGACATTGACCACGACCTGTTCGACAAGCTCGAGGCGGCAGTAAACGACAAGTTCGAGGTTGCGATGGACACCGACGACAAGACCGTCCGTGACGCGGGCGTGCGTGCGATCGTAGACGAGTTCGAAGCGACCCTTTCTGAGGAATACAAGGAAGAGCACGGCGCAAACCTCGGCGAATGTGTGGACAAGCTGCAGAAGAAGATCGTCCGCCGCTGGCTGGCGAACGGCAAGCGCGTAGACGGCCGCGGCATGGAGGAAGTCCGTCCGCTGGCGGCTGAGGTCGGCGTGCTGCCGCGCGTACACGGCTCGGGCATGTTCACCCGCGGCCAGACGCAGGTGCTGACCCTGTGCACGCTGGGCACGCTGGGCGACGCGCAGGAGCTGGACACCATTTTTGAAGAAACCGAAAAGCGTTATATCCATCACTACAACTTCCCGTCCTTCTCGGTCGGTGAGACCCGTCCGTCCCGCGGCCCCGGCCGTCGTGAGATCGGTCACGGCGCACTGGCGGAGCGCGCACTGCTGCCGGTCATCCCGCCGGTGAGCGAGTTCCCGTACGCGCTGCGTCTGGTATCCGAGGTCATTTCCTCCAACGGTTCGACCTCGCAGGGCTCGGTATGCGGTTCCACGCTGGCGCTGATGGACGCAGGCGTTCCGATCACCGCGCCGGTTGCAGGTATTTCCTGCGGTCTGATCACGGACGGCGGTCAGGAGACCACCTTTACCGATATTCAGGGCGTTGAGGACTTCTACGGCGATATGGACTTTAAGGTTGCCGGCACCAAGAAGGGCATCACCGCGATTCAGGTGGATATTAAGGTGGACGGCCTGACCCCGAACATCATCAAGCAGGCGTTCGAGAAGTGCCGCGTTGCCCGTTACGGCATTTTGGATGAGATCATGCTCAAGGCGATCGACAAGCCGCGCGCGGATGTATCCGAGTGGGCGCCCAAGATGACTACCATGCATATCCATCCGGATAAAATCCGTGAGGTCATCGGCAAGGGTGGCAGCGTGATCCAGAACATCGTTGCTGAATCCGGCGCAAAGGTCGATATCGAGGATGACGGTACGGTCACCATCGCGGCGATCAAGTCTTCGGATGCGGACAAGGCCCGCAAGATGATCGAAGCGATCGTCAAGGAGCCGGAGCCGGGCGAGATCTACTACGGCAAGGTTGTGCGCCTGATGAATTTCGGCGCGTTCGTCAACCTGCTGCCGGGTAAGGACGGCATGGTGCACATCTCCAAGATGGCGGATCACCGCATCGAGAAGGTGGAGGACGCCGTCAAGGAAGGCGATATGGTCTGGGTCAAGGTCATGGAGATCGACGATAAGGGTCGTGTCAACCTGTCCATGAAGGACGTGAAGCCGGAAGAGAAGATCAAGTAAAACTTCGTTTCAGGCGTACAGCCTGAAACGAGAAACGGCATCGCCAGCCTGCGGCTGGGAATGCCTGTTGCAGAAAAACAGCGCAGGAATTTTGATTCCTGCGCTGTTTTCTGTTTGTGAAAAAAGTCAGGCACATGTCCTGACTTTTTTGGCGGGCGCGATGCGCCCGCCTGTTTAATGCCGCTGCGCGGACTTTAGGAAAGTTCGCAGTTGGCGAAGCCGAATGCGCCGCCCGAATAAACATTGGTCACAAATACAATTTTCATTTGCAAAGCGTTATGTAGTGGGATATCAAAGTGCCTAACTAAATCTTCGGCCTTTACTTCAATGATTTGCGCCAAATCTCCGTCCAGATAAATCTCATACTGACCGTCCACCATGGGAGTATCATCTACATGTCCAATATCACAGCTTAATGTGTTGTAGTTGCCGTTCAGATTAAAGAGAGCATAGCAACCTTTAGTGGAAGCATTATTCATGGTAAAACCATGCGTATAAGCTTGGCCTGCCATTTTGAAGGAAGAAGGTGTGTTAAAGGCTATATATGTTTCATACGGTGGGCAGACATCCATCAGCCACGTCCTGCTGCCCGGCGCTTCCCCAAGATAGACGGTTTTGCTTTTTCCGTCCCACGTTACCTGCTTGCCGATCGCGTTGCCCACCGCACGCACGGGTAGGTAGGTTGTTCCGTTGTAGATAAATGGTTCAACGGTGATGCCGTCGGCATCCTTGGGCGTGACTTTTACGCCGTCGACTACGAGTTTGATATCGCTGTACTGTACAGTAATGGTTCGATACACTGTGTTTGCCGCAAATGCGGTGCCGCAGGTCAGTGCTGCGCACAGTGCCAGCGCGGCAAGGCGTTTCCAAATTTTCATAAGGTTCCCTCCCATGGTGAAATGATATAGAATGCTGTTTAGGCATCTTTAGTATAATATTACAGCGAGGGGGTGATATAGTCAAGTAAAAATACTCATCTTTACGGTAAAACTATATCTATGAAAATTTACAATTACAACGGCAGGGCAAATATATGCGGCACACAAATTCGGATATTAAGGAAACAGAAAAAATTATCACAGGAGGAATTGGCGGCACGTTTGCAGGTGGCGGGCGTGGATCTCGACCAAAAAGCAATCAGCCGTATCGAATGTGAAAAACGTTTTCTGGCGGATTTTGAGCTGCGCGAGATCGCGCGGATTTTACAAATCTCCATGGATGAACTGGCGGGAAGATAAGGGAGGGCGCACGCCCTCCTTTTTGTTTGCCCGGCGGCATCCCGTGTGCTATAATAAAAAGCAACATCCATCCGGAAAGGAAATGACACCATGCCCACCTCTGTACTGCTTCCCGAGGGCGAACTGCGCGTGGCGCGCTGCGATATGCTGGACAAGCTCATCGCGGTGGGCGACGGCAACGCGGCGCTGCTCTATCTGTATATCCTGCGCCACGGCGGCGCAGCGGATGATAAAACCGCGGCACGGGCGCTGCACCTGTCCGCAGAGCAGTATGAACGCGCAGCGTTTACCATCAACCAACTGACTGCACCGGCTGCGCCGGTGAAGCAGGAGCAGCCGGATGCAGCGCCGCAGTATACGGGGGATGAGCTGCGCCGTGCCCGTGTGGAGGATCACAAGTTCTCCGCCGTGTGCGAAACGGCGGAAGGTGTGCTCGGCCGTACCCTGACCGAGGCACAGCTGCGCTGCCTGCTGACGGCATACGACCACCTCGGGCTTTCCGCCGGGGCGATCATTGAGCTGCTGGCCTACCTGAAAAATGAAAAGGGCACGGTGCGGCTTAAGGATATCCGGGAGGAAAGCTACCAGTGGGCGGATATGGGCGTGACCTCGGCGCAGGCCGCACAGCAGTATCTGGCGCGGCGGGCAAACGAGAAGCCGTTTAGTGAAGCGATCTATAAGGCGCTCGGCACAGACCCGGCACAGCCCGCGCCCAAGGAGCAGCGCGTGTGCCGCTTTGCGCTGGCGCACGGGTTCCCGCCGGAGGCAGTCGCGCTGGCAGCGGAGCGGTCGGATAAAAAACAGGGACGCCGCAGTTTGGATTACCTGCTCGGCATCCTGCGCAACTGGGATAAGGCGGGCGTACATACGGTCAGTGAGATCACGGCGCTGGAGCCGGAAACACGGGAGGCGGTCGGGCAGACCACGGCACAGCCGACCGACAGCGCGACCCTTGCCGCATGGGAGCAGGACTGGGCGGCGCGGGTGCGCAGCCACCGCAGCAAAACGGAGGAATAAGCCATGGCATACGATAAAAAACTGCTGGCTGCTGCGCGGCGGGAGCTGGAACGCGACCGCGCAGCGCATGCGGACGAGCTGGAGGCGCGCCGCCGTGCAGCCTACGCCCGTGAGCCGCGCCTGCGTGCGATCGACCGGGAGTTGTCCGCGACTGCGGTATCCGTATTACGGGCTTCGCTGGCATCGGGCGGCGATCCGGCAGAGGCGATCGAACAGCTGCGATGCCGCAATCTGGCATTGCAGGAAGAGCGCGGTGCGCTACTGACCGGGATGGGACTGCCGGCGGATTATCTGACCGACCGTCCGCTGTGCGCCAAGTGCGGGGATACCGGTTATCAGGGCAGCGCGACCTGTGCGTGCGTGCGGGAGCGGTATGCCCGGCTGCTCAAGGAACAGCTCTCTGCGGTGCTGCCGATCCGGGATCAGAATTTCAGCCGGTTTCGGTTGGAGTATTATTCGACCCGCCCGGACGGACGGCTGGGGCTGTCGCCGCGGGAAAATATGGCGTATAATCTGGATGAATGCAAGGATTATGCCGCGCATTTCGGCAAGGACTCCCCTAACCTGCTGCTGTATGGCTCGACCGGCTTGGGGAAGACCTTTTTATCCTCCTGCATTGCCGAGGCGGTATCCGCACGCGGGTTTTCCGTGGCGTACGATACGGCGATCAACATTGTTGCAGCGTATGAGACAATCAAGTTCGGCAGCGGGGATGAAGAAGCCGCCGCTGAGCGTGCCGCGCGTTATGAGCGAGCCGACCTGCTGATTATTGACGACATGGGAACGGAAATGGGCACGGCGTTTACGGTTTCCGCGCTGTATAACCTGATCAATACCCGCCTGATGGCCGGCAGACCGATGATCGTCAACACCAACCTGCTGCCGGATGCGCTCGGCGAAAAGTATTCACCGGCGGTAGCCTCCCGCCTGTTGGGTGAGTTTATGGCGCTGCGTTTTTTCGGGGACGATATCCGCCTGATGAAGAAGCGGCAGCAGATGTAAACAAATCTTTCACAGGCCGTTCAAAAACTGTTCATACATTGACGGGGAAAGTGCGGTATACTGAATACGTCAGCAAGGGAAGCCGCAAATCCCGTGTTGACAGCCTACCGATCTTTTATTTCTCTTTTACCCCCTTTATTTTGTGAAATGACAGAAGACGTCCCGATTCCAATCCCCCAAGGAATCGGGGCGTTTTCTGTTTACGGATGCGGCGGCACGGGCGTGTGCAGCGGGTAGGGTCAAATGTAAAAAACCCTTCAAAGACTGTTCAAAAGCTGTTCACACTTGGGGGAGGAAAGTGCGGTATACTAAGCATGTCGACAAGGGAAGCCGCAAATCCCGCGTCGGCAGCCACCGATCTTTTATTTCTCTTTTACCCCCCTTTATTTTGTGAAATGACAGAAAGCGTCCCGATTCCAATCCCCCAAGGAATCGGGGCGCTTTCTGTTTACGGATGCGGTGGCACGGGAGTGTGCAGCGGGTAGGGTAAAATGTAAAAAACCCTTCAAAGACTGTTCAAAAGCTGTTCATACTTTGATGCGGAAAGTGCGGTATACTAAACATGTCAAAAGGAGATGCCCCCTTTCTCCGGATGACAATACTCTTTACACTTTGTTTTCTTTCACCTTTTCTTTTTACCCTCTTTTCATTTGCATGGAGTGCGCCCTGCTGCCGTTCCCATCGGCAGCAGGGCGTTTCTCTCGGTAAGAACATGCGGATGGACAAAAGAAACAAATCTTTCACAGGCCGTTCAAAAACTGTTCACATATTGTGCGTAGATACGCGGTATACTAAGTTTGTCAGCAAGGGAAGCCGCAATCCCAAACTGAACAGTTTACCGATCTTTTATTTCTCTTTTACCCCTTTTTTCAAATCTGTGTAGTGAACAGGCAAAGCGCCGCCGCTTCGTTTCCCCCAAACGAGGCAGCGGCGTTTTCCTTATATACAAGGTGCAGTCGGCAGGAATTTGACGGCGCGATCCGGTAATTTCTTGCGAAACTGCGGCGGATGGGGTATACTAAAAAACAGAAATGCAATTTGCAGAGGAGTTGTTTGATATGGGTTGTTCGCACAACTGCGATTCCTGCTCGGCAGGATGCGGCGGCGAAAAAAGCCTGAAGGTCGCAGCGAATCCTGCGGCAACGGTTAAAAAAGTGATCGGCGTGGTTTCCGGCAAGGGCGGCGTGGGCAAAAGCCTGCTTACCTCCATGCTGGCCGTCGGCATGACGCGCAAGGGCTATACCTGCGGTATTCTGGATGCGGATATCACCGGCCCGTCTATTCCAAAGGCGTTTGGCGTGCATGACAAGCTGGAAGGCTGCGAAGAGGGCATCCTGCCTGCGCGCAGCGAGGGCGGCGTGCAGATGGTTTCAATCAATCTGGTGCTGCCGAACGAGGATGATCCGGTTATCTACCGTGGCCCGATCATCGCGGAAACGGTCAAGCAGTTCTGGTCGGATGTGGTATGGGACGATGTGGACTTTATGTTCGTCGATATGCCGCCCGGCACGGGCGATGTACCGCTGACGGTGTTCCAGTCCCTGCCGGTGGACGGCATTCTGGTCGTTACCTCGCCGCAGGATCTGGTTTCCATGATCGTCGGCAAGGCGGTTAAGATGGCACAGCTGATGGAGATCCCGGTAATTGGCGTAGTGGAGAATTACAGCTATCTGGAATGTCCGGACTGCGGCAAGCACATTGCGGTGTTTGGCGAAAGCAAGGTGGATGAGGTGGCGGCACATTATAATCTGCCGGTGCTGGCTAAGCTGCCGATCGATCCCAAGCTGGCTGCTGCGGTGGATGCTGGCTGCATTGAGGATGCCAAACTGCCGGATGCGGTAGGCGGCGCCCTGAAAGTGGTGGAGGATCTGCGATGAACATCGGCGTAGCATATGAAAACGGGCAGATCGCATCCAACCTCGGTGGATGCCGCACGTTTTTGGTCGTTGCAGCAAAAGGACAGGAGCCGACCGGCAAGCGCCTGGTCACCGCAGAGGGGGACGGCACAACCGCCCTGCTCAAGCTGGTCAGCATGGAAAAAATCGATGTGCTGATCTGCGGCGCGCTCGGTCTGGCTATGCGCAATGCGCTGGAGATGATTGGTGTACTGTTGGTACCGGGCTGTGAAGGCGCGGCGGAAGAGGCAGTAGCGAAGTTCCTGGTAGGCGAGAAGCAGGGTGATCCCACCTTGCTGGAAATCGGACGCGAGGAAGACCCGGATGACCCGATGGCCTGCATGCACGACTGCGCCAAGTGCGCGGGCTGCGGCCCGATCGAGCTGATCCGTCAGATCCCGGTAGAAGAAGTAAAATAAGCCGGACGGCTTCGGTGATCTGCGCGGCAGTGCGTTGGAAAACAATGGTTTCAGCATATAAACATAAAAAGTCAGGACATCTGATCCGCCCCTGTCAAGGTAGACCGGAGAAATAAATAAAATATAGTGCGGTTATGCTCGCCGTTTCCTTTTTCGGGAACGGTGAGCTTGTTTA
>NZ_JNJN01000053.1 GCF_000701665.1 Agathobaculum desmolans ATCC 43058
AAACTACGCACAACGCATCGTCTGAGATATCCTTTTCTCCATCGTTTCTATGGCAACTGCTTATGCGCTTTGCTGAGTACCGCATGGAGCTCCTTGTTAAGGAAGTGATGGTATTCCCGAATGGTCATGCCTATTATGTCTGCCCCAGATGTGGCATAACGCTGGAACGCGAGTTCGTGGCCTACTGTGACCGCTGCGGCCAGCACTTAGGTTGGAGAGGTTACAAGAAAGCCAAAGTCGTTTATCCTGACAGCCGTAAAAAAGTACATACCTGAAACAGCACACAAGGGTGGAGGCAAAACTCCACCCTTGTGCTTTTCTGAATTTCTATTTGACGCTTACGGTATACTGGTGTGGTAAAGAGAAGAGGTGATGACTATGGCGTATTGCTATGATGGGAAAACATATGAAACGATAAAAGAAATGGCAGAGGAATATGGAATTGACCGTCAAAGAATATATTCCTTCCGGCGCCGAGGCTGGTCGCTAGAAGATGCAATGCAAATGTGTGTCAATGATGTGCGAGGAAGAGGGCGACTTTTTGAATACAATGGAAAGTTATATCGTTCGCCTAAAGCGTTGGCTGAAGAATATGGATTACCTTGGAATTCATTAGCACATTACATACAAAGGTGCAAAACAGTAGAAGAAGCGGTAGATCGTTGCAAAGAGGCACAAGAGAAGAAAATTATGCTATGGGGCAAAAAATATCAGAGCAGATATGAGGTGGCAACAGCATTTGGAATTAGAGAGACTTCCATTTCAGCCAGAATCCATACAAGAAACAGGACATTAGAAGAAATTGTTCTTGAACTATTGCAGAAAGAACCGATATGTTTTGAAGGAAAATCCTATAATACATTGGTAGAATTGTGTGCGGAGTATCAAGTGCAGCCCTGCAATGTTTTTGAACGCTTGAAATATGGGAAAACATTGGAGGAAGCTATTTATTTGCCGATCAGGAATAATGGGAAAAGATATGAAATTGAGTATGAAGGGAAAGTATATCAGAATGCTGCTTTTTTATGCAGGGAATATAATATCTCCAAGCTGTTAGTATATGGACAACAGCGCTATAAACCAGAATATTCGTTTATAGAATGTTTCCGTTTAGTGAAGCAATTACGGGATGAATGTGGGTGGCCCAAGACTGAGGTATTTGCTTTTATTCCAAGATGTAAGATTCAAGGGAAATTCTATAAAAGGATATCGGATTTTGCATCGGCTGTCGGCATGACCAGAGGGCAGATAGATACCTATAAATCCCGACACCATCATAAAAATATGATTGAAGCATTACAGGAAATGAAGAAAGACCGTATTCCAGCGTATAAGACGGAATACGGTCTTTTGCCATATAGTGAAGCCAGAAAGAAAAAATACACATCTAAGCAGTTGGAACAATTAGAATATGTCCCAAGTGCATTGCCGCGATACCCTATGCTTCAGTCCTTTGATTTTACACAAGACAGTATGGATATACTTCTTCGATATGAGGAATTATTTCAAAAGCAATCCCAATGTAAGAGAGAGTGGAGGAAACAAAGATAAAGGAGAGTGGGAAAAGAAGAGGGGAGAAGAATTATAGGAAATGTTTCTTTTCCGGTTTAGAGAAGCCCGGAAAAGAATGTGTTGATATCGGTATGGAAGATTTTTGCAAGGGCAACAAGTTCCGATACCTTGATGTTCATACGGTTGGTTTCCAGCTTGGCATAGGTACTTTTGGACATGGAGATACCCATCAGGTTTAATTTTGCAATGACCTGGTCTTGCGTAAGTTTATTTTGATAACGGATGGCTTGGATATTTTTGCCGATATCCATGTCTGGTCTGATCTTCTGCATGATAGAATCCTCTCATTTCTCAATGTTTCGTAATAAAGAAACTTTATATTGATTTTACTGATTTCACTTTTTATAATGTTTCGTAATAAGGAATTATTTATGCAAAGGGGAATGATTATGCATCAGAGCGATATAGAACGGTTTGCTTTCCTGTTTTTATGTGGAAAGCGTGACAGGGCAATCCTGCTGGGAAGAGAAAAAATGACATTTTCAGATTTGGACAGGCTGACATATGTTACCGATTTCCTTGGTCTGACAAGATTGAACCTGGATATCTGGCATCATTATGGAGAACAATTCCGAGAACATTTTCAAAGACTGGAACAGCTATATGATGAAACCTGCAGCATTGTTTCTTGTGATATAACCGAAGTTGATTTATATTTGCAGGATAGATGGTTACAGGAATTTTGTAACAATGTACCAGACAGAAAGATCCGGAAGGAACTAAAAGAATTAGTCAAAAAGATCTATAAGGAAAAGGGAATGGAAATCCCGGAAGAGACAGGCATCATTTAGATGTCTGTCTTTTCTTTTGGAAGGGAGGTGATAGCAAACGTGAGTATCAGTATCCATGAATTATTGGCAGTAGCCAGGGAGTCGGAGGGTGTGAAGGCAGTACAGGGAGATGCCATGCTATGTGAGAAACGGTTTGCACCGGACACACGGTATATGGTGGAGTTTTTGGTGTTGAAGCAGACAGAGAAGTTTGGGGAAGTGGGAATATATCATCGTTACTTTTTAACAAAGAAAGCATATTACGAAATGGTGGAGTTACAGAAACAGGGTATCCTTCGTTTTCAAAGACAGGCGCTTGTTTTGGAAGGAACACTGCATTATCTTCCAGTCCAAACATTTTTTCAAGACTAGAAGTAGGAAGAAAAACAGGCTGGAAAGAAAAGAATGCCTGCCGGGGCGCTCCTCCGAGGGCAAGGGCTCTTTCACCGGAAATTTAACATAGAATAGAAAAGAAGGGAGTGGTAAGCGATGATTATCGGAATCGATCATGGATATTACGCCATTAAAACAAAGCAGGTGTGTTTCCCCACAGGGATCATCCGGTATGAGTATGAACCCTATACCATGCAGAATGTCCTCCAGTACAGGGGAGAATATTATGTGTGTGGGACTGGGAGACAGACATTGGTAAAGGACAAGACCGCCAACGACAATTATTATCTTTTGACGCTGACAGCACTGGCACAGGAGATTCGAAAGCGAAAGGGGGAAAGGGCAGCAAAAGTTGTTCTTGCAGCCGGGCTTCCCCTTACCGGGTTTGGAAGGGAAAAACAGAAATTCAAGGAGTATCTGTTTCGGAAGGAACAGCCTATCTGCTTTTTCTACGAAGGGGAACGCTATGAGATCCAGATTGAGGATGTGAAATTGTTCCCCCAGGGATATTCAGCTCTGGCTCTTTATCCAGAGTATTTAAAAGATGAGCCTTCTGTGCTTCTTGTGGATATCGGAGGCTGGACGGTGGACTTGATGCGGCTTGATAATGCTGTTCCTAACGCAGCTACCTGTAGAAGTCTGGAACTGGGTGTCATCCGTTGTATGGATGAGATCAGAGAACAGGTAAGGAGAAATACAGGACTGTCGGTAACGGAGACGCAGATCGAGCGTGTCTTACGTGGAAAACCCAGCAGCATGCCTGCGGAAGTGGTGTCTTTGATTGAGAGGCAGGGCAGGCTTTATATTGAGAAAATCCTGTCTGCGATCACCGAGGCAGGCTTTGACCTGCGGGCAGTCCCTTCCGTTTTCATGGGAGGCGGTGCTGCTATTTTTAAACACCGTGTAAGCGAGCAGGACCGCCTGTGTCGCCCGATTTACTTGACGGACGTCCATGCCAACGCTGCCGGATATGAACGGATTGTGGGGCAGATGAGGACGCTGTGAGCCGCCCGGTCTTTTCCTTCCGCCCAAACCTTAAGAACCCGGAACATGAAAAAGCGTGGCAGTTTTTGATGGAAATTCCGGCAGGGCAGAGGAACCAGTATCTGGTGGATGTGATCCTGGAACAAGAAGAGAGGGAAACTTTAAAAAGACTCATTCAGGAGGCTGTTCGGGAAGAGTTAAAATGTGGCGATGTGGAACGGATGCCAGCACAGGAAAAGGAAGAAATTCCCGGTCAGATGCTGGATTTTTTATTTCAGATGGAGCAGGAGTAAAGGGGGTGAGGCCTATGGGCAAGGAAAGCATGGCATTGTTGGATATGCTTTGGTTTTGCATACATTTGACATGGTTTCTTTTCCATTTCTGTAGAAAAGAAGGATGCAGTCACAGAAGAGAAGCTGGAAGGCGTGATCTTTGGATTGTATGCAAAAGAAGATATCCTCTCCCAGCAGGGTGAGGTTCTTGTAGAAAAGGACACGCTGCTGGAGAAGAAAGCAACGGATGAGAAGGGACAGCTTACCTTTGACAGCGACCTCTATCATGGAAAATATTATGTGAAAGAGGAAGTGAGAAAGCCGGGATATCTTCCAAATGAGGAAATCTGGGAGATCGATGCCTCTTACACAGATCAGAACCTTGCAGAAATCAAGCTGACAAAAGAAGTGGAAAATCAGCCGACTGAGAGCCAATTTACGAAAACCGATGCAACAACCGGGGAAGAACTGGAAGGCGCGAAGCTTCAGATCATCGATAAAGAGGGCAACATCGTAGAAGAGTGGATCAGTGCAAAAGAACCACACGTAGTTTATGGACTGCCAGAAGGAACGTATATCCTTCACGAAGAACTGCCGCCTTATGCAGAGGGCTATGTATCTGCAGAAGATATCGAGTTTGAAGTAAAAGAAGATGGCAGTGTGACCAAGGTGGAGATGAAGGATGATTATTCCAAAGTGGAAATTTCCAAGACGGATATTACCACAGGCGAGGAACTGGAAGGTGCCAAGCTGCAGATCTTAAATAAAGAGGGTGAGATTCTGGAAGAGTGGGTAACGGATGGAAAGCCTCATCTGGCAGAGAAACTTCCGGTAGGGGAAGAGCTGACTCTGCGTGAGATCACAGCGCCGGAAGGCTATGAGATTGCAGAAGATGTGAAATTCACATTGGAAGATACCATGGAAATCCAGAAGGTGGAAATGAAAGATGCAAGAACACCGGAAACACCGGGTGTACCGCAGACAGGGGATGACCACTGGAAACCAATCCTGCTGTTTGTTCTCCTGGGAGCATCAGCAGCCGGACTCATGGCAACCATGATTTATAAGAAGAAACATGGAAAGACAGAAAAAGCAGATGAAACGAAAAAAGAAGAGTAGGCTGTGGATTCTGCAGGTGATGTTGTGTGTCATCTGCATAATGAGTGCAGCGTTGCTTTATTATGATTTTGTTATCATCCCCCGGCAGAACCGGGAACTGGTGGAGGACTTAAAATCCCACTTCCCGGAGGAATTTCCTCCGGGCGGGGGCTCTCCAACACAAAAAGAAGAACAGGCTGGAAGAGAACTGGAAGTGCCTGCCGTTGACTTTCGCTCCCTCCAGAGTCAGTATCCGGATGTTCGGGGCTGGCTTACGATCCAGGAGAGTGGCATCGATTATCCGGTACTGCAGAGCAGCCCGGAAGAACCGGAGTATTATCTGCCGAGGGATTACCGGGGAAACTACGACATCAATGGAAGTTTGTTCCTCCAGGCAGACTGTATTCTGGGAGAATCGGGAAATCTGACCATCTACGGTCACAACATGAACAGCGGGGCAATGTTCGGGAATCTGGATCAGTACGCCTCCTATGATTACTGGAAAGCACATCCCAGGGTGTTCTTTCAGACACCGGGAGGGATGGAGGAGTACCGGATAGCGGCAGTTTTGAAAGCCGATGTGTCCATGTTCGACTTCCAGAGGACATCTTTTCAGAGTCCACAGGAATTGGAGGCTTATGTAGCGCAGGCAAAAGCGCTGTCGTTGTTTGAAACAGGGGTAGATGGCATAGGTTGTGAGAAAACTCTGACGCTGGTGACCTGCTCTTATGAGTGGAAACAAGCCCGGAACATCCTTGTGGCAGTAAAAACAGGAGCTTAAAGGGGAAAAAGTGTTCAACAGTGGGAACTTTCTTCCGGTCTCTGGATATCTCCAGTACGCTTCGGAGTCAGTAATGTCAGAAAGTGTTCAAAAGTACCCCAAAAGTGCAGAATATGAGACAAGCTGCAGGTAAGAAGTGGCACTACGGAACAAAAAGTGTTCGAAGTTAATGGATGTGCAACGGATCGTGGCGGCTTGTGTAGTCTTGTAGTGTTGGGAAAGTGTTCGAAGATGGGCGCTTTTCCAGCTCTTTGGTGGCTTTTTGGAACTGAAGTTGCCGGGAAGTGTTTGAAAGCACCCGAAAAGTGCAGAATATGAGACAGGGCTGCATGAAAAGGACAGTACCATCATACACAAAAGTGTTCGAGGATGTAGGATGTACAACGAAATGTGGCGTGATGTAGTGTCAGAAAGTGTTTAAAGACTGGGACTTTTGCAGCTATCTGGATGTATCTGCCATCTATCTGGAATGTGTTTTTTAAGCGAAAATCTGAGAGTATAATGAAAATGTAAAATCGGATATAAAACTTAGAAAATGTGAGAAATAGTGCTTGAATTGTAACGACAAAAGCGTTACAATATAAGAAACAAGGAGGTGTGATCATGGAAAAAACAGCAACATTAAACTTAAGAGTAAACCCAACTGTCAAAGAGCGGGCAGAAAAAGTATTGTCTCAGTTAGGTGTTCCTATGTCAACAGCGATTGATATGTATTTGAATCAAATTTCTCTTACAGGTGGAATTCCATTTTCTGTTTCTTTACCAAAAGCACCAGTATCGATTCATGCAGATGCCATGACAACAGAAGAAATCCATCAGAAATTGGAAAAAGGTTACAATGATATAGCTGCAGGAAGAGTGCAAAATGCAGCAGAAGCGTTCGCAAAATTCAGGGAGAATCATTGATATGAAACACTATACGGTTGAGATTACAAATGAAGCATTGGCTGATATGGAGCAGTTATATAATCACATCGCTTATGTTCTTCAGGCACCAGAAAATGCGATGGATCAATACAACCGGATTGCAGACGCTATTTTAACATTGGATACTATGGCTGAGAGAATCCGTATTATGGAATCAGAGCCGGAACGAAGCAAAGAGATGAGAAGATGGTTGGTAGACAATTATTCGGTCTTTTTTGTAATCCAGGGAGATAAGGTGATTGTAACAGATGTACTGTATAGTGCATCAGATATTGAAAGCCGATTAAAAGGTTGAATGAGAAAATTAAACAATATATAAAACATCAGGCAGGATATGTTCCCGTAAAAAGGAAGGTGTCCTGCCTTTTTGCATGAAAGAGAGGGAATTCATATGAGAAAATTTTATACAGCAGAAGCAGTAACAGAAGGACACCCGGACAAATTGTGTGACCAGATTGCAGATGCAATCTTGGATGTGTGTCTGAAACAGGATGAACAGTCCAGAGTAGCATGTGAGGTGCTTGCTACGAAAGGAACGATCATTGTGGCAGGGGAAATCACCAGCACCTATGAACCGGATGTGTTTGCAGTTGTGCGAAAAGTACTGTCTGACGTGGGTTATTCCAGTGAAGGGATTGCAATGGACACTTTTGTCCATCGACAGAGTCCCGATATTGCAGGGGCAGTCGATACTTCAAAAGAACGAAGGGAAGGAGTGTCTGACAATCAGATAGACTGGTTCCAAGGGGCAGGGGATCAGGGTGTGATGATCGGATATGCCTGTGATGAAACGAAGCAGCTCATGCCTATGCCTGTGGTGCTGGCCAATCGGATTGTCCGGGAATTATCTGCCTGCAGACAAAGCTCTTATATTCAGGGGATCTTACCGGATGGGAAAGCCCAGGTGACCGTAGAATATGAAAATGGGAAGCCTGTCCGACTGGATAGTGTGGTAGTGTCCTGCCAGCATACGGAAGAAAAAGATTTGAAAAAGCTGGAAGCGGAGATCCGAAAGAAGGTGTTATTGCCGGCGCTTCGTCCCCTGCCACCGGATGAGGAAACCAAGATTTATATCAATCCATCGGGGCGTTTTGTCTGTGGAGGACTGGATGCAGATACGGGGCTGACTGGAAGGAAGCTGATGGTAGACAGTTATGGAAGCATGGTTCCCCATGGCGGTGGTGCATTTTCCGGAAAGGATTGTTCAAAAGTGGATCGTTCAGCAGCCTATATGGCTAGATATATCGCCAAGAATATCGTAGCTGCGGGGCTTGCCAGCAAGTGTCAAGTGTCTTTGGCTTATGCAATCGGAGTGGCACAGCCAGTTATGGTGCAGGTGGACACGTTTGGTACGGGAAACGTGTGTGCGGATGACTGTCTGGAGCTGGCAATCCCGCTGGTGTTTGGGCTGACTCCGAAGCAGATCGTGGATACCCTGCGCCTTACCCGTCCTATTTTCCGACAGACTGCAGCCTTCGGGCATTTCGGAAGAAAAGAGTTTCCGTGGGAGCGCACCGATAAGGTCGAGGCTCTTCGCAATGCAGTGATCTGATGGCTTGGGTTACTGAAGAAGAATATCAGGCAGCCAAGCAGGTGAGAGCCTACGAGTATCTGCAGACATACCAGCTGGGGAGATTGAAAAAAACACGGACAAGAAAACTAAAAAGAGAAAATGAGACATTACGGAAAGAAAATGAAGCAATGCGAAAAGCATTGAATAAAAGAGATTTGAATTTGATCAAGAATTTTTAATGAAGAAAATAATCAGCGGCTGGCAGGGGCGTGAAGAACGTGCCTGCTGGTAGTTGTGGGGATAAAGCAAAATGGAAAGAGAAGTAAGACTTTCCATTTTGTTATTTAGATATTTCATGATACAATAGTGCTATAAGTTAAATTTGAGGGAGGGATTTCTACGATAGTACTTTTGGAAAAATTTCGTGAAGTAATAAATAAAAGAATACAAGAGAAAAAGAAAAATGAATTTACAGACTTGGCGCCCATTGATGATATTGAAAAT
This sequence comes from Agathobaculum desmolans ATCC 43058, assembly GCF_000701665.1. Taxonomy (GTDB): domain Bacteria; phylum Bacillota; class Clostridia; order Oscillospirales; family Butyricicoccaceae; genus Agathobaculum; species Agathobaculum desmolans. Next base: position 8,815 of record NZ_JNJN01000053.1, read on the forward strand.
GGAGCTGAATATTTAAAAGCATTACATTGGGCGATAAAGAAAAAGAAAGTTAAAAATATTGCACTGGCAGGTCCATATGGTGCAGGAAAGAGTAGTATCATTGATACATATTTGAAAAAACATAGAATGATTAGAAATAAATCTCTTCGTGTTTCAATGGCAACTTTTGTTGAAAATGAAACTGATGAGAACGGGAATCCTAAGAAAATTTCATTGGGACAAGATGAAATAGAATTAGGAATTTTGAAGCAATTATTTTATAAAGTCAATTATAAAAAGATACCGCAGAGCAGATATCGGAAGCTGCACAAAATTAATTGGAAACGTGTCTGGGGATATTTGGTTTTGATATTTTTAATTTTGGGAGTGATGGAATTTATATTTTTTCCAGATACTTTTCAAATGATAATCGAAAAAATAGAAGAGGCAGGTGGAAAATTTGGATTAAAAGGAATGGTTTCGGATATTATTTTCCTTGCTTTTTGTGTGGGAATATTGGCAATTATTGCCCGAACATATCGTTTGGTGCTGTTTCGTTTTAAAGTAAATGAAGTAAAATTGCCAACAGAGACAGTTGTGAAAAATTCTGAAACTGCAGCGGAAACTGTATTTAATAAAAATATGGATGAAATTGTATATTTTTTGAAGAGACAAAGTATAGAATTGTGTTTTTTGAAGATCTAGATCGTTTAGAAGATCCATCTATTTTTATCCATCTTCGGGAATTGAATACATTATTGAATAATTACGATGGGATTAAGGGGCGCATCGTTTTTGTTTATGCTATTAGAGATGATATATTTACGGACACAGACAGAACAAAGTTCTTTGAATTTATTATTCCTGTAATCCCAATTATAAATTCTACGAATTCAGGGGAAATCTTTTTACAAAAACTTGAGGAATCTGAAAAGAAAGGGATTGTTCATGAAATCTCACAGGAATTTATATTAGACGTATCTCCATATGTTGAAGATATGCGAATTCTTCAGAATATATACAATGAGTTTGTCATCTATAAGGAAACGATTCGTACTGATCAGGAACTGAAATTGTCAGATGAAACAATGATGGCATTGATTATTTTTAAAAATTTGTATCCACGGGAGTTTGCAGAACTTCAAATGGAGAGAGGAGTTGTGAAACAAGCTTTTGAGGATAAGCAAAGATATATCTCTGGACAATGTATGAAATGGCATAATGAAGTTGATGAACTTACACAGGAATTAGAAAAATATCATGATGACTGTTTAGAACACATAAAAGAACTTAAAACAGCTATGCTTGGTGCTATGGTGAATTGGCAAGGCATTCCATATAGTATTAATAAAAGCTATTGGGATAAATGTTCAGTAAGTAAAATAATGGAGGATTCGTTTGAATTATCGAAACTTGCGGAATTAAAAGATGTTGAAATTGAGTATTATACATGGAGTTGTTTCCAGTCGGAAAAATCTGTGAGTGATTTTCAAGAAGTTTTTCAACTATATTATGAAAGAATTAAAAATTTTCAATTTATCCAAGAAAAAGGTGTTAGTTCAATAAAGAGTGAAATTGAAGATTTGAAGAAGAATGTACATGAACTTTCAGGCTGGTCACTTAAAAAGCTGATAGAAAAATTTGGAGTCCATAATGTACTATCTGAAAAAGTTGCTGAAAATAAATTGCTCGTATTTATGCTTCGAAGAGGATACATTGATGAAAAATACGCAAACTATATCAATTATTTTAAGGGGACAAGCATTACAAAAGAAGATATGAATTATATACTGGCAGTAAAAAATATGGAAAAGCTACCATATAATTATAATTTGACAAAAGTTGGAATGGTTATACAGCGTTTACAACCGTATGAATTCGAACAAAAAAGTATTTTCAATTTTATTCTTTTGGAATTTTTATTGTCTGAAGAGAATGAGAATGAAAAATGTATGATATTAATCGATCAATTATCTGATAGAACAGTGGAAAGCTGGGAGTTTATAGATGAATTTATTGAGCAAACTCAATATAAAGAGAGATTGATTCAATTATTAGCAATACGTTGGCCTGATATGTGGAATGATATTGTCCAGGATATATCGATAACATACGAAAGGAAAATTTTTTATTTACAGTTACTTATTGATAACGTGGATACAGAACGCTTATTTGAATTAAATGACAATAATAAGATGAGCGGCTTTATAGAGGAAAATCCAGATATATTACAACAGCTATCAGCTATTCAAGATCAAAAGGTGATTTCCTTAATTGAAACACTTGGAATTGTTTTTACGAATGTTTCTATTGCAAATGTTTCGGAGGAAATTTTGAGATATGTTTTTGAAAATCGGTGCTATGAGTTAAATGATACGATGATACGTAGGATTGTGGAATTTGAAAATGATACAATGCTTTCCAGTTTAGATACTCGAAATTATACAACAATTATTTCACTAGGATATGAACCGTTAATTAAATACATACAAGAAAATTTGAAACAGTATGTGAAGGAAATTATATTAGCACCTAATAATACTAAGGAAGATGTTGAACAGATTATGGATTTGTTAGAAAGAATGTTGGAAAATGCTCCAGAAGAGACCGAAATCTGTTTGGAATTAGTGAATCATGAAGAATTTTGTGTAGATGATATTTCTGAATGCTGTGGAAAGTTCGATTCTGATTTTGATAAGGACGTGAAAATTCTTTGGGATGAGTTATTGGATAAAGGAAAAGTAAGCTTGAAATGGGAGAATATCAAATGTTATTGGGACAGATATAAGATTACGCCAGAACTACTTCAATACATTGAAACAAATAGTGATCAACTTACATTTTTAGAGGATCAGTGTTTAAATGAAGTGTTTGCCGAAGAACTTATTACAAGTACAATTGATGATTCTGCTTTTGAAAAACTATTACCTCAGTTGGAATTAGAATTTGATATTCCAATAGAGAAGGTTGAGAGACAGAAAGTGGGAATTTTGATTAAGAAAAAATATATTCCTTTTGATGTTAATAAATATGGTGAAATTAAAGATGTCTATCCTGATTTATGTCCAGATTTTATTTTGTATAATCAAGCGGAATATATGGAAGTAATGGAAAAGATTCCAATGGGAGAAACATTATTAGAAACACTATTGCTTTCGCCTATTCTCGATTTTTCTAATGCAGAAGTTCTGTTGGATGCTTTTGGAGAAAATTATATGACTGCAAAAATTGCTGAAAACTTAGTTGATTCAAATATGACGATTAACAAATCCATATTTACAGCAGCCTGGGAATATGTAGATGAAAAAGGGAAAAAGACGTTGATGTTTAAATACCTTTCGATTTTAGAAGCGGCTGATTTTGAAAAATGTTTTTCAGAACTTACACAATGGTATTCAGGATTTTGCGATAGAAGTAAAAAACATAGCGTGGAATTACCTAATAACGAAGAAAGCCAAAGGCTTGCTAAACGATTACAAGAAGTATCGTACATTACAAGTTACAAATTACAAGAAAAAGATGTCTATGATTCTGTTACGGAAACAAAAAAGAAAAAGAGTACTTTTGTGTGTTGGATAAAAGCAATCAAAGGATAAAAAAATTTTCATAGTATTTAAGGAAGATCAAGGTAGGGTATAAAAGCCCTGCCTTTTTCTGAATAGAAGTGTACACAGTACACAAATGTACATACCGTTAAACCTCCTATTTTCAAGGCATAAAGGGATAGGGGTACAGTTTACCGATGAGCCGACCGGCAATCTGGACAGTAAAAATAGTCAGGAAGTCTTGGCTCTCCTGCAAACCATGTCGGCCAAGTACCAGCAAACCATTTTGATGATTACCCACAACAAAAATCATGCAAGTGCGGCAGACCGCATTTTCAATATGTCTGATGGTGTGCTGAAGGAGTTGGGGGCGAGCCGGAAATGAAACACTACCTCGACTTGGTTTCTATCTCCAACAAGGTTCACCGCAGGCAAAGCCGCATGACACGCATTTGCATTGTGCTGGCGGTTTTCCTGGTTGCAGTCATGTTTGGACTGGCCGATATGTATTTGAAAAGCATGACGGATGAAACCCGGCATCAAACTGGAGATTGGCATTGTAAAATCACAGCTATTGACGAAAAAACATCCGAATATATTGCTGCCCGCCCTGAAATAGACTTGTCTGGCTGGCAAGGCAACATTCCCGCAGAAATCGGCTGCACAGTGGCAGATCAGCCCGTTTCTGTTGCAGGGATGGACGAGACAATATTTTCTGAAATTTATTTAGGTTCTGTCCTTTCAGGTGAGTTCCCTGAGATAGCTGGACAGGTAGCTGTTTCATCTACATTAGCACAAACAGCAGGAATTTCGTTGGGAGATACTCTTACTTTGAACTCTCCTGATGGGAGTACAATGCAACTGGCGATTACGGGAATTATGGATGATCATGCCGCCAATATGATCTCGGGAAGTGCCAGTGCAGTCCTTTTGACACCTGAAGGGCTGTCAAGCATTCAAACTGCGGATCTAAGCGGCAACTGGCAGTATGTCGTTCGGTTCTCGCTGCTCACTAATGTTGGTTCCAGCATTGCTGATATTCAGCAGCAAAACGGCATATCTGATGCACAAATCACCCAAAATGAAGAACTGCTCAGTATGCTCGGGCAGCTGCCGGGTTCCAATATGTCGCAGATATACACAATGGCATTTCTGCTTTCTTTGGTGGTAATGGGAACTTGTGTTATGATGATTTCCAGTAGTTTGAATAGTAATGTCAGCCAGCGCATGGAGTTTTTCGGTTTACTGCGCTGTTTGGGAGCCACTCGTCGCCAAGTATTGCGCTTTGTTCGCCGTGAGGCTTTACAGTGGTGCATTACCGCCATACCCATTGGTATCGGGTTAAGTATCGTGGTGGTTTGGGGACTGTGTGCAGTCATGCGGCAGCTCAGCACTGTATGGTTTGGTTATATGCCTATCTTTGGCATTAGCTGGCTAAGCATTGGTGTGAGCATTGTATTGGGACTTATTACCGTTCTATTGGCGGCTCGGACCCCCGCAAAAATGGCAGCAAAGGTTTCCCCATTGGAGGCTGTCACAGGCAATACACAGCAGGAATCCTCGTTCCGCCATGCGGCAAACACTCGGCGGTGGCATGTAGAGGTAGCACTTGGTATCCATCATGCCAAGGCCAAACGGCGCAGCTATATTCTGATGACAGGTGCATTTGCAATCTGCATCACCTTGTTTTTAGGGTTCTGTACGCTGGTTCCCTTTATGGAAAACGCATTTATGCCGAAAGAATGGTCGCCCGAGCTTTCCATTGTCAGTGACACAAATACTTGTTCCATTCCGGCGGATCGAAGGGATGCCGTAGTACAAAATTCCGCTGTTAGTCGAGTGTTTGGCAGAATGTTTGCTTATGATGTTCCTGCCCAAATTAGCGGCGCAATCCATAACAGCAATCTAATCTCCTATGAAGAAAATCAGTTCCGCTGGGCGCAAGATCAACTAATTGCAGGTTCTATAGATACTGTAACGAACACGCCGGGACAGGTCTTGTTTGTGGCAAACACAGGAACAGAAGTGCAGGTGGGAGATACCATTACACTGACAATAAACGGGAAGGATCAAACAGTTACGGTAGGGGGTGTTTTGTCTGACAGCCTATTGGCTCGTGCAGAGAGAACGGAAACACTGATCTGCTCCGAGGAAACTTTTTCGCAGCTGACGGGTGAGACTGGTTATACTATCCTGGATGTCCAGTTCCGCTTTGGTTCTGATGAAGAAGATGTTGCCGAGGTTGAAGCATTGTTCGGTGAAGGAGTCACTTTCACTGATGTCTTAATCCAAGCACAGCAACAACGTGGCCTTTATTATGCTTTTGCAACATTGGTATATGGTTTCCTGTCAATCATTGTAGCCATTACGATTTTCCATATTATGAATACCATCAGCATGGGAGTTTCCGCCCGAACTCGCCAATATGGAGTAATGCGTGCCATTGGCATGAGTAATCAACAGCTTACACGCATGATTTCTGCGGAAGCTGCCTCGTATGCCATAAGTGGTGTCATATTGGGATGTATTTTCGGATTGCTGTTTCATTGGTTCCTGTACTCCAGCCTTATCACTCGCACATTCGGAAATCCCTGGAGTGTTCCGTGGCTGGAATTGTGCTTGATCATAGGCGTGATTCTCGCAACCACGGCGCTGGCTGTACGAGGCCCAGCAAGAAGATTACACGCTATGTCGATTGTGGAAAATATCAGCTCGCAATAAAATTATATGGCATACGGCCAATGGGCTAAATACTCATGTGGATTTGAAAGGTTGTCCCTCCGAGAAGATCGGTGTGGGCAACCTTTTTATTTATCTTACAGATAAGTAAGATGGAAGTCATTTGGAAGTAAGATTGATTCCTTAAAATCGAAACAAATAAAGATTTCCTGCCGGACGACGGCAAAAGAAAAAAAGCCGTCGTAGAGCAGACAATTTGACACGCCCATTTGAAACGGCGGCTTTGATTTTCAGAGCCGCCGTTTCTTTGCGTTTGCACAAACCTATGACGACTTGCAGGGACACGGTAGCCGATTGGAGGTTATTTTGCCGTGTCTCGTTTGCTTTTTCAAAGCTCACATGATCTACATCAGTTAAAAAAAGCATTGCTCCTCCTCCGGGCAAGTATAACATTGCATCGGCATTATCGTTCCATGTAATTCAGTATAATAATGGCTGTTCTTGGCGCGCCAGTTTTCCCTCACGGAAATCTGGCGTTTTTTGTTGCCATTTTTTCGGAGATGACCCGGTTGTCTGCCGGTGTCGGTCTCCACCTCCATTCGATTCACCCGTCAATCACCCGTGAATCGAAATGGAGGTACATAATGAAGAAAATTAACCTTCGGGAACTTTATCCTGATGTTTATACAACAGACTTTTTTGTAGATGTGACAGAGGAAGTAATGGAGACTATTCGAGCAGCTGAACGTGCGGAGGCTGCGTATGAGCGAAAGATGTATCGTTATAAAGCACAGTATTCTCTGGATTGCGAGAATGGCATTGAAAATGCGGTGTTGTTGAAGCCGCAGACACCGGAGATGGTTCTGGAGGAAAAACAGTTTCAGGAGCAGGTCTATGCCGCTGTGATGAAGCTGCCGGAGAAACAGGCAAAGCGAATTTATGCCCGATACTATCTGGGAATGACGGTAAATGAAATTGCCGAAGTAGAAGGTGTAGACCCAAGCCGTGTCCGAGACAGTATCCGCCGTGGATTAAAGCAGCTTGTAAAATATTTTTGATAAAATTTCATTTGATGCGCCTGTTTTTTGCCTTTTTTGTCAGTGTTAATAAGAAGGACAAGTTTTCCTCCTTCATCAGTACATTGACAATCGAATAGACAGCACAACAGGTACATAACCCATGTACGAGCGAATATGAAACGCCGCGAAGATGGAGCAGTCAGGGAGGTGATGAAAAGACTTCTTCGGAGCGATCTACGATTTCATAAAACGGATTGTGGCAGATTCGGCGCGATGACTGCATGGGGGCTTAAAGATACTTCCTCACGGCCCGCCAAAGACTTGGGGGGAACCCTGCGGCACACGATACGAACGGTGCTGCGGAGTTATGACAGCCGCGCCAGCGGAGACCTGTTGTGTTCCCATCGTCAGGGGGCGTGGCAAAGGTGACGAAAGCTGAGCTTTATAAATAGGAAGCGTTTGCAGCTTCCTGTTCAAAATCAGATACCATGCGCTGGCAGTTTCGGCTGCCAGCGTATTCATGTGGCTTTGAACAAACACGATGACAAACTTGACAGATTGGAGGAAATATGCTTTATGGAAAAACTTATTACACGAAAAGAAGCAGCAGAAATTTTAGGTATCAGCATTGCAACCCTGGACGCGGCCCGTAACAATGGTCTTATTTCTTATGTGCAATATGTGCAGAATGGCTGTGTGTACTTTACCTCAGCGGGCCTTCAGGAGTATATCGCAAAATGCACCCACAGAGCAAAGCCAGCAGAAAAGAACGCAACTTATCGTAAACCTCGCAGAGCTGGAGTGTGAGCCGGCCCGTATCCTTGCCGGAATCGGAATGGTTTGATAAAACATAGATACAGCGCTGGAGTATATTCTTAGGAGGTGGCGGAATTGGCAAAAAGAAAAAGAGCAATTCCACAATACGGTACAGTTACGCTTAACGGCATAGATTATTATAGAACGCGGGTTCAGAACGCAGATGGAAAACTGGTGGCCCTTTATGCGAGAACACCGGAAGAATTATATGATAAAGAGTTGGGTGCATTAGAGCAGATCGACAACGATACATTCTGCCGGAAATCCCCGACGGTTGCAGACTACTGTGAAAAATGGCTTTTGATGCAGTCGGTTCATGTGAGGGCAACCACGCTGATAGATTATACATCAAAGGTCAGACGGCACATTATAAAAGAACTGGGGCAGATGCGGATGGCAGATGTGACACTGGATGACATTCAGCTTGCACTTGTTCCTGTTTCTGAGAAGTCCGCTTCGGTATATAAGTCAGTGGTTATCCTGTATAAATCTATTTTCCGGGCAGCAAAGGAAAGTAAGATTATTGATAACAACCCAACGATTTACCTTACGGCCAAAGGCGGAGGCATTCCGCAAAAGGACAAAGCTGTATTGACAGATGAACAGGCCGCCAGACTGCTGGATGCCATTCAGGGACTTCCGCCGTATGTATTTGTCATGTTAGGGCTGTATGCAGGATTGCGGCGAGAAGAAATTCTTGCCCTAAAATGGGATTCTGTATATCTGGATGTGGATTGCCCTTATTTAACGGTGCGCAGGGCATGGCACACGGAAAATAACAGACCGGTGATTCTGGATGAGCTGAAAACGAAAGCCGCGCATCGAAATATTCCGTTGCCGGTTTGCCTTGCAGAGTGTCTGAAAGAGGCAAAGGCTAATTCACAGTCAGAATATGTAGTGTCGAACAGAGATGGTGATCCGTTATCCTATACGCAGTTCAAGCGGCTCTGGCAGTATATTGTGACCCGAACTGTCAAGGAGCGTTTCTATTATCGCTACGAGGATGGAAAGCGTGTAAAGCACACGGTTACGCCGGTCCTCGGTGAAAAGGCAGCACATAACGGAAAAGTGATTTACAGCTTGGATTTTGAAGTGACGCCGCACCAGCTGCGGCATACATACATTACGAATCTGATTCATTCGTCCGTAGACCCGAAAACGGTTCAATACCTGGCGGGACATGAGAGCAGTAAAATTACGATGGACATTTACGCAAAGGTCAAATACAACAGACCGGATGAGCTGGTAAGAACAATGGGTGGTGCATTTGCCCAGTGGGATGCAGCACAGGCATAACATTATAAAAGCAGGAAACAACGCAGGAGCGAGGCAAGGATTGAAGTGACCCCAAAAAGTTAGACAATATTTTCAAATAAATACTGTTCAAGCTACTGAAAGGGCTTGTTGTCTGTGTAAGACAGGCGGCAAGCCCTTTAATTTCGCCTTAATTCTTTTGTTATTGTAGTAATCTAAATATTCTATCAGTTCTTGCTTAAAGTGCTCCATGGAGTTAAATTCTTGCAGGTAGAGCAGCTCGCTTTTGAGCAGACCAAAAAAGTTCTCAATCACTGCATTGTCCAAGCAGTTACCTTTGCGGCTCATGCTCTGCCGGATACCCTTGTTTCTGAGCATTTGTTGGTATTGTTTATGCTGGTAATGCCAGCCTTGGTCTGAGTGAAG
>NZ_JNJN01000054.1 GCF_000701665.1 Agathobaculum desmolans ATCC 43058
CCTTCAATACACATCCCAAGCATATTTCCAGCTAACTAAACAATACGGCATTACACCGTCTATGTCAAGGAAAGGAAATCCTTATGATAATGCCATGGCGGAAAATTTCTTCTCTATCCTCAAAACAGAGTGTATTTACCGACACAAACCAGCTACCTTTGCTGAAGCAAACGAAATGATTGACCGCTATATCTGTTTTTACAACCATGAGCGCATCCAGTTAAAAACCGGAGAGGCGCCGCTGGCGCGACGCCTCTCCACTTAGAACTCAATATTTCCTACCAGGGGCTCTTTTTTGTACTGTCCGCACAATCTGGGGCAGTTCAATTTTTTCCGGTAAGAAAGGGGTTTTTCTATTATGAACGGAAGTTTTCGAAAAAAGTCTAACGGCAGCTGGGAATTTCGTGTGTGGGTCGATTTGCCGGATGGTAGCCGTGTGCAGAAATCGTTCTGCCGCCGCACCAAAACGCTGGCAAAGGCCGCCCACGATGAATGGTTGATGCACAAGGACGAACAAATCATCAAACGGAAAACCGTAGCCGGCTAGGGCGAGGAATGGCTTGAAATCAAACGTGACTCCGTATCCTACCGTACCTATCAAAACTACGAGCTGTATTGGAACAAGCACATCAAGCCTGCGCTGGGTAAAAAGCAACTGGATCAGGTCAAACCCATCGACATTGAAAAACTGCTCGCTGCCACATCCCACCTGAGCAAGAGTGCCAGGCATCACTTTTATATTACCGTCAACCAGATCATGAAAGCGGCCGTGCAGAATGAGCTGTGCCGCAAAAATCCATGTGAAGCTATCAGCGTTGCTGCCGAAGAGCCACTGCATGCCATACAGGTGTTTTCGCCGGACGAGATCCAGACCATCCTCCGTAATCTGGACAAGCCGTTCGGCACTGCGATCGCGCTGATGCTCTTTGCCGGTCTGCGCTCTGAGGAAGTGATGGGGCTGCGCTGGGGCGATATTAGCCAGAAGGAACAGGTCATCACCGTGCGCCGGGTTGTCACACGCGCGGCAAAGGGCGAATATGCGCCCATAGAACGAACGAAGAACGGAAAGGTGCGTTATGTCCCCTATGGTGATGAACTCGCTGTACACCTCAAACAGGCGCAAAAGACGAGCATCTATGTCGTGCCGGCTGTACGCGGCGGATACATGACGCCGGGCAGCTTCCGTCGGCAGTATGAAACCTTCTTTGCCGATCTGCCGGTGCGCAAGCTCTCCCCGCACAAGCTGCGACACACCTACGCCACCTATCTGATCCGTGGCGGTGCAGAGCTGCGTGCCGTACAATCTATCCTCGGCTACCAGTCTGTAGGGGTTACTGAGATTTATACGCACGTCAATGTAGAGGATCAGCGCCGCGCTGCCGGAAAGCTGGCTTATTAAAAAGAGGGCCGAAAAGGCCCTTTTTCTTTCCCTTATTTGCCCCGATTCGCCGCGACTATTTCCCAAAGAGCGAAAAACACAAAAATAAAACTTTTTCAGATGCATAAAAGAAGAAAAGCACTCCGCTTGGAGTGCTTTTCGTAACTGGTGGGAGGTGGTGGATTCGAACCACCGAAGTCATAGACGACAGATTTACAGTCTGTTCCCTTTGGCCACTCGGGAAACCTCCCATATGAAATTATAATGCCCACTCTAAGAGGTGGAGCTGGTGGACGGACTCGAACCCCCGACCTGCTGATTACAAATCAGCTGCTCTACCAACTGAGCTACACCAGCATTTCTCAGGTTTTCGTTGTCTCTCAGCGACTTATTTATAATACCACAGCTCTCGGGGTTCTGTCAACATTTTTTCTTGATTTTTTTATTTATTTTTTCTCGGCTCCTCCGCAGCATTGATCGCATCCGATACCTGCTGCAAAACAGTCAAAAAGGCAGGTGCCTGCTCCGGGAACAAATGCCCGATTTCATTTGGCGACATCGGAAAACGACGCACCGTTTCCGGATGCAGGCCGAATCCCCCCTCACCCTTCGCCGCAGTGCGGATGCGAAGCTCATGCTCTTTCAAGCGGGCGTCGCACAGGTATTCGAACTGTTCCCGTCCGGAACGGAATACAGCTTCCACGCCAGCCGGATCTGCCATATACAGATACCGGTATACCTTATAAATCAAAAGCGATAAATAACTTTCAATCTCCCGTGTTAACTGTAAGCTGCCGGTTTTCTCCGCCAACTCAAGCAGCAGCGAGGCCGCCTGTATAACTTGGCATTTTGCCTGCTCTGCATTCGGCTGTGCATCCATACGCTCCGCCGGCACCGCCGAGCCATCCCGTGCCATAGATCGTCCCAGCAGATAGTCACAGGAAACCCCATAATAATCAGCTGCACGCACCACAAAGGACAGGCCCGGTTCACGCAGGCCGTTTTCATAATGGCTCAACAAGGCTTGCGAGACACCCAGATCCCCCGCTGCCGTGCGCTGGCTTATTTTCTTTTCCTTTCGCAACAGCGCAAGTGTGCGAGAAAAATCACTGGTCATATCTCTATTACCCCGTCATAAAACTATATCCATTATACAGCGTGTAATACGCAATGTAAAGATTGAAAACGCCCGCCTTTTCATCTTTCCCCTCGCTTTGATGCGTTTCGCCACACAATTTACACTATTTTGTTGCATCTTTGCCGCATTGCAACTATATATAGGGTCGCTTCTGCTTTTTTGCAATAATCACCATCTTGACCAGTTTCATTGGCTGGTTCGTGTGCACTTTGCCGCTTGACTGTACTGTTTCGGACTATTATAATGTGATTTATATGAGTTTCCGCAGCAGATATGTTCTCTGCCTGCCGAAAGGAAGATTGGAAATGACGATTGAAGAAATACTCAAAATGCGCATCGCAGCTACCGGACTGAACCAGTTCATGAAAATGAATGTAATCACACTGGATGAATCCGGCGGCGCTACCGTACAGCTTAAGGTGACCGATGAACTGCTCAACCCGCTTGGCATGGCACACGGCGGCACGATCTTCTCGCTTTGCGACATCGCCGCCGGTTCGGCTGCGGCAGCGCACGGTCTGGTTGCCGTCACGCTGGACAGCAACATCCACTACTACCGTCCCGGCCCTGCCGGACAAACATTGACCGCAGTGGCCTATGAACGCAAACGCGGCAAGAAAACTGCCGTATATATGGTAGAAGTGCATGACGAGCAGCACAAGCATGTGGCAGACGCTATCTTCACCATGTTTTATACCGGCCAAACGCTGGACGATATGCGCCATTGAGCGGCGTATCCTCTGCCATCATCCCACCGCTGCTCACGTGGTATGATGAAGGGCACCGCGAGCTGCCATGGCGCACATCCCCCACCCCATATCACGTTTGGATCAGCGAAATCATGCTGCAGCAAACCCGTGTAGAGGCGGTGCGGGGGTACTTTACCCGCTGGATGCAGGCCCTGCCTGATATCCAATCCCTTGCTGCAGCGGAAGAACCACTCTACATGAAACTGTGGGAGGGGCTGGGTTATTACAGCCGTGTGCGCAACCTGCACCGCGCCGCTGTACAGGTCTGCGAACACTATCACGGTGCGCTGCCGGCCTCTTACGACGCCTTGCTCGCCCTGCCGGGCATCGGCGAATATACCGCAGGTGCAATCGCTTCGATCGCCTTCGGGCTGCCCGTACCTGCCGTGGACGGCAACGTGCTCCGTGTTGCATCACGTCTGGAAAATGACTTCACCCCGATCACAGACCCTGCCTGCAAACGCGCGGTCCGCACCCGCTTTGCCGCCCTTATGCCCGCAGATCGTCCGGGGGATCTCAATCAGGCGCTGATGGAGCTTGGGGCAACCGTCTGCCTGCCGAACGGCGCACCGCTGTGCGAAAGCTGCCCGATACAGCATCTCTGTCTCGGCTATCACCACGGAAATGCCGCGATCCTGCCTGTACGGGCTGCTAAAAAAGCGCGCCGCATCGAACACCGCACGGTTCTGCTGCTCCGTTATCAGGGAATGGTCGGTCTGACGCGCCGTCCGGATACCGGTCTGCTCGCCGGATTGTGGGAGCTCCCCTCTGTCGAAGGAACCCTGTCCCCCGCGCAGATTCGCCGCGTTTTTACCGAGCGCGGTTGGCAATGTGCGGAATTGCTTTCCCTGCGGCCTGCCAAACACATTTTTACCCATGTGGAATGGCACATGACCGGATACTACGTGACGCTGTCCGCCCCACCGAACGAGCTTACCTTTGTCACGCCGGACGCGCTGCGCACGGCATACGCACTGCCCAGCGCATTCCGCCCGTTTTTATCTGTCATCGAGGAGGAAACATGAAGCTGCAAACCGTTGTCCACACGATCCCGCCGCTGTATGACAGCGAATCCCGCGTGCTGCTGCTCGGCTCGATCCCCAGTCCCAAATCGCGCGAGATCGGATTTTTCTACGGACATCCGCAGAACCGTTTCTGGCGTGTGCTTGCCGCTGTATTGGATGAGCCGCTTCCGCAGACCATTGCAGAAAAACGTGCGATGTGCCTGCGCCGCCACATCGCCCTGTGGGATACGATCGCCCGGTGTGATATTGCCGGCGCATCCGATACCAGCATCAAAAACGCGGTGCCGAATGATATCGGCCGCCTGCTGCGGGAAAGCCGCATTGAGCGCATTTTTGCCACGGGCGGCAAATCTGCAGAGCTGTACCGCAAGCTCATTGAGCCGCAGCTCCACGTACCGATCACCCAGCTTCCCTCTACCAGTCCCGCCAACGCCGCCTGGTCGCTGGATCGTCTGATTCAGGCATACCGCGTTATCCTCCCCTGATTTTCCCGAAAGAAGGCATCCCCTACGAAACAGGAACTTTTTCCGAACGCAGCACTGAAAAAACTGATCTGGCCGCTGGTGCTGGAACAGGTGCTGGCGATCACCATTGGTCTCGCCGATACGGTCATGGTATCCTCCGTCGGCGAAACCGCCGTATCCGGTGTTTCGCTGGTCGATATGATCAATGTGCTGATCATCAATATTTTTGCCGCGCTGGCCACCGGCGGCGCCGTTGTCGTGGCGCAGCTTTTAGGCGCCCGCGAACGCCGCCGCGCCTGTAATGCCGCCCGCCAGCTCTATTTGGTGGTCACGGTGATCTCTGCGGTATTTGCCGTTTTTATTCTGCTGCTGCGCACGCCGCTTTTGCGGCTGTTTTTCGGATCGATCGAACCTTCCGTCATGGAAAGCGCACGCACCTATCTTACCATCAGCGCTTTCTCGTACCCGGTTCTTGCCATTTACAATGCCGGGGCCGCCCTGTTCCGTGCACAGGGTAACTCCCGCAGCTCCATGCTGATCGCAGGGTTGGTCAATGTGCTCAACATCGCCGGCAATGCATTGCTGATTTACGGGCTACGCTGGGGAGTCGCCGGTGCGGCGTTATCTTCGCTGTTGTCCCGCACGGCAGCCGCGGTCGTCATCACGGTTTTGCTGCTGCATCCGTTCCATCGGGTATCCCTGCGGCTCGGCGGGGCGTTCCGGGCGGATATCGGACTCATCCGCCGCATTTTGCAAATCGGCATACCGAACGGGTTGGAAAACAGCCTGTTTCAGCTTGGGCGCATTCTGGTCGTCAGCATGATCGCCCTGTTCGGCACCACACAGATCGCTGCCAACGCGGTTGCCAACAATCTGGATGCCGTTGCCTGTATCCCGGGTCAGGCTATGAATCTGGCGATCATCACGGTCGTCGGTCAATGCATCGGCGCGGGCGATACCGAGCAGGCTCGCCGCATGGCACGCAAGCTGCTCCGTATTACTTATGTGATCCTCGCGGCCGCCTGTCTGCTGACCGTGGCCGTCACGCCGCTGGTGCTGCGCATTTACAGCCTGTCTGCAGAAGCGCTGTCCCTTGCGCTCGTGCTGATCCTGATCCACAACCTCAGTGCGATCGTCATCTGGCCGCTTTCCTTTACGCTGCCCAACGTGCTGCGTGCTGCCAACGATGTCCGCTATCCCATGGTTTGCTCGATTGCTTCCATGATGATCCTGCGCTTGGGCAGCGGATATCTTTTTGCCGTTGTGCTCGGCCTTGGCGCAACCGGCATCTGGATTGCCATGGTGGGCGACTGGCTGTGCCGTTCCCTTTGCTTTACACTCCGCTTCCGCAGCGGGAAATGGTTGTCCTACGCCCCCGGGGTGCAGCTTGTTGCACAACAGAAAAACTGATACTGCAAGTAAGCGGGAGGGCTCTGTTGAGTCCTCCCGCTTATTTTCTATGTCCTTAGTTCAACTCAAAAAAGGTATTGATCGAATCAACCACTTCGCCAACATGCTCCTGCGGCTTTGTCGCCAGACAAACTGCAACATAAACCACCAGCGCGGTTGCCATCGACCACAGACCCGCCGAAAAACCAAGCGGCGATACCTTGAACACAAACGTCATCAATACCATCATCGTCTCACCGATCACAGTGGAAACGATCGCTCCCTGCTTGGTTGCACGCTTCCAGTACATGCCGCCGATGATCGTCGGCACCAGCACGCCCACACCGCTGTTTGCCAAATTCAGCAGATCTGCCAGCATACCCGGACGAAGCAATGCAACAACGACTGAAACCAAGCCGACCACCAGCACGCCCGCGCGCGCCACGTTATACATGCTTTTCTCATCCGCATTTTTGTTGATATACTTCTTATAGATATCCGTTGAAATCATTGCCGAAGCCGCATGCAGCTGAGAGTCACCCGTAGACATTGCCGCAGCCAGCGCACCCGCAATCACCAGTGCTGCAAAAACCGTCGGGGTATACCGCAGCAGCATCTCCGGGAATACCGTGTCAGCCGCAGCCAGATCCGGCATCAGCAGCCGGCCGATAAAGCCGACACAGGGTGTCAGCACATAGATAAAGGTCAGGTAAATAGAAGAGAATACAGCCGACCATTTCATAACACGCAGGCTTTTACCCGCAAAAAAGCGCAGCGATACCTGCGGGAACATCATCATACCGAATGTGATGACCAGCCAGCGGCTGAGCCAGTCCTGCGGCGTTACCACACCATTCGGACCGGGCATCGTGAACAGCTCCGGGCAGTTGGCAAACGCCGCCTCAAACGCTACCGCGACCGAAGGGAAATTCGCCCGGATGACCCAAAGCGATCCGCCGAGCAGGCCAATAAACATAAATACACCCTGCGCCGCATCCGTGATGGCAACGCCTTTCATGCCGCCCAGCCAGACAAGGATGATCATAATGACAAAAAACAGTACCGCGCCCACGGTATAACTCAATTTTCCGCCCGAAATAGCCGTGAAAATATAGCTGCATCCAATCGCCTGCATGGCAACATACGGCACGGTAAACACCATCGTGATCGCCGTGACCAATATGCCCACTGTGTTGGACTGGTACACATCCGCCGCATAATCCGCCACCGACATATAACCGTATTTCTTTCCCATGAACCACAGCCGGCGGCCCCACACCCAAAACAGTACGCCGGGCAGCACCGTCCACAAGCCGTTTACCCACCAGCCAATGCCGTTGGAATAAACAAAACCGCCTGCCCCCATAAAAGCATACGCGCTGTGATAGGTTGCACTGAAGGTCAGCGTCAGGACAAAAATACCCAGTCCGCCGCCTGTTGCAAAATCTTTAATATTCTTTTGGTCGCGGTGCGAGGCATATACCGCAATGCCCAGCAGAACGATCATATAACAAATCAGGATTACAATACCGACAGTCATCTCTCACCTTTCCCCTTTCACAACGGCTTGCGCTCAACCGGAACGATCTCTTTTTCGTCCTGATGGCAGTCCCATTCCTTGAGCGTGAACGCCGCGATCAGAAAATCGGCGACCATCACAATGTACCAGAATTCCAGCCACAAAAACATGGTCGGCCAGCCAAACAGCATCGGATGCGCCACGCAGTATTCATTGACCATGTAAACAACCGGCGGATTCACCATGAGAACCCCGATCAAAAGGATCAGGTAAAACCAAAACCTTCCCTTACTCTTTTTCATTCCTTCTCCCCCATTTTTCAAAATTATTTTTCCTGCAGGCTGCGAATCACACTGACCAGATTATTCACCAGATGCTCGTGATAAATCCGTCCCTTTTCCGGATCCGACTTGGAAGGCTCGCCTGTGCAGCCGCCCGCAATTTCCGCATTCTTTTTGGCATGTTCATAGCTGCTGGGCACATAGCAAAGCGTATCGTGTGTAAAGCAGGGATCCACCGAATACAGCGGCGTCTGTCGGATCGGGTTATCCTTCGCCTTTTCCAAATGCACCAGATCCGGATAACGGTACATCATGTGCGAAGTCTCCACTTCTTCCGCATGCCCTACCGGACCGAATCCCAGTTCCCCAACAATATCCTTGGACATATATGCAGGATCGTATATCTTAATCGTTACCCCTAACTCACGCTGCGCACGCTCCGCACAAATCTGCATCCATACAACATTAACAATGCGGTGTCCATTCAGCAGGATCACTTTTTTCAATCCATGCTGCGCCAGCGAAGCGATAATATCATATGTCAGATCCGCCAATACCTCCGGCCGAATGGTAATGGTTCCCGGACGCACCATGTGATGGGGACTCCATCCAAACCACACCGGCGGTGTAACAACCGCGCCAGTCTGATTTGCCGCATCCTCTGCCAATGTGATGGCCACATAAGTATCCGTACCCACCGGCAGATGTAAACTGTGCTGCTCCACGCTGCCAACCGGTATAATTGCCACGCCGCCGCTTTGTGCAATGGCTTCCTCCGCTTCCGGCCAGCTCTTGGTTTCCAACCAACAACTCATTTTCTTTCGTCCTCCCTTGTTGCAATCCGAGCGCAGGGGATTTTTTCTTCTGCGCTCTACCTTGTTAGTATATCACAGAACGCAACATCCGTCGATATGCTTTTGTGATTTTTCAATAATACATTCCGGTTTTCCCGATTTGATTTGGATATTTTCACCATACACCGCCCAACATGTTATCCTGTTCTTCTTCCCTTTCAAATTTGACCGACTTTGCATAAAATGTACCGGCAGGCAAACCGCAGGCACGCGCCGCCTGCTCCAGTGTTATTTTTTTTGCCCGCCATGCCTGATGCATCTCTCCGAAATTATCCGGCAGGGCACGCGGCGGCCGTCCAAACCGCACACCGCGCGCTTTTGCTGCAGCAATCCCTTCCGCCTGCCGTCTGCGAATATTCGCGCGTTCATTTTCTGCAACAAAAGACAATATCTGCAGTACAATATCCGCAATAAAGGTACCCATTAAATCTTTTCCCTGCCGCGTATCCAGCAGCGGCATATCCAGTACGCAAATATCAATCCCGATCCCTTTAGTCAAAATTTGCCACTGCCGCTGAATCTCCTTATAACTTCGTCCCAAGCGGTCAATGCTCATCACATACAACAGATCGCCCCGCCGAAATTTCTTAACCATACGCTTGTAATTCGGCCGCTCAAAATCTTTTCCGGATTGTTTATCCATGTAAATGCATCGCTCCGGAACCCCTTTACTGCGCATTGCAATGCGCTGCCGATCCTCATTCTGATCCACGCTGGAAACGCGAATATAACCATAGCTGATTCCCACTTATCATTTCTTCCTTTCTGCACGCAGGCATTTTTCTAATGCCATTGTACAAAACCAGATAAACTCCATACAAGCTTTCCTGTTGTGAGAGCGCGCTGAAGCACCATGTTTTATATGCAGCACCACCCACTTGTGCCGTCTGCGCTATATTCCTCATATAGCAGCAGAAAAATGTTATCAAGCCCGTAAAATTCACTTGACATTTCCGATGATATTTGGTATCCTATTTTGGCAGGGTTAAGGCTCTGTATTCATCCGGGTGTAGCGCAGTTGGTAGCGTGCTTGACTGGGGGTCAAGAGGCCGCAGGTTCAAGTCCTGTCACTCGGACCAAAAGATGAAAATCCGAACTTAATCTTCCAAGTTGGAGATGGGTTCGGATTTCTTCTGTTTACAGAAAACCTGAATTTCATCCGATCCTTTCGATGGTTGATTCAATTTGGGCGCTTGATCCTGCACATTTACCATTGTACAGAATGTTCTTCTTCTGTTCAAATGCCAGATTTTCTCATATTGCAGGAATCTCCTATTAAGAACAGAAATGGCTGAATACTATTTTGCTACCGGGCTGCAGAAGGTATCCACAGAATTAAAAAAGGCCTTGAAGTCAGGGCTTTTGATCAAAAAAAGAACCGCAAGTTTGATACGCATGGTATCAAACTTGCGGTTCTTTTTGGCGGAGAAGGTGGGATTCGAACCCACGTGACGTTTTACCGTCAACTCGATTTCGAGTCGAGCTCGTTATGACCACTTCGATACTTCTCCAAATTGCGCCTATCATACAGGCGCTTAATTATTATACTACGTGCTTTGTAAAAAAACAAGCTCTTTTTCGGTTTTTCGGAAATTTATTTTACCAAAAAAGCATTGGGCAGCGGGCGCCCTTCCTGATTTTGGGAAAGCGTCGTCGGACTGGTGATCTCACGTCCATCATACACCATCACGGATGATGAGCCGCCATCCAGCATGGATGCCTGATACGCGCCGTACTTCTCCATGATCCCGGCACAGCGCTCGATCGAAATACCGAACGAATGGAACTGACGTCCGTCCACAACCAGCATAATAACCGTACCGTCCTCAGCCTGTCCGATAGCAGTGCGCGGCTGCTGCTCATTCAGGCCGGTACCGGCCACCAGATTTTCCCCGTCAATGATCAGCGCCGGATGGAACTCTACCGCATCCCGCAGCCCTGAGGTATCACTGAACGCGCCGACCTGCAGGTGATTCTCTTGATCAAAGCCGATAATCTTCCACCCGTTTCCAACTGCACTCTGCAACTGCTCCCCTTCACTTTTCAGAAAGCCATACGGCAGTCCGCCCGTACCGTTTCCTTCATAGTCTGCAAAACCCGAAGCATTGATACCTAAAACAGCATTATAATCTGCAACCATTTCGCTGACATAAGAACCATATTCAAACAAACCGGCACAGGTACCGACAATCACATTCTCCGGCCGCTTAACCAGTGCGACTTTTCCGGCGTATTCCATCCCAAGCGAGTCCTCGCCAACGATCTCTGCAATCAGGATGCCGCGCTCTGCGTTGACAGCCAGCACGGTATCCCCCTGTTTGGTCGTAATACCCGTATTGTAATTCTTGCGTTCCGGATCATTGATCAGATCGATATCAATGTGCTCATAACCGTTTTCTATGTAGGAGGGATTTTCCCGTAGAAACGCCTCAAACTGTTCCCGATCCAGCTCAGAGAACGTCTGATAAAACCGTTCCTGCGGGGTCGCGGCCTGTGCATCGCCGCCGCCGATCCCGCCCCAGTGGCTTTGTGCGCCATCCTGCTTCTGGTTGAGCAGATAGCGCTTGGTCATCACATCCTCAATAATCGAATGCGGGATAAACCATGTGGCCAGCCACTGGTGCGTCATCGTTCCCATTGCCGTTTCAATATACCATTCCCGCCAGCGGCTGACAAAGGCATTGGGGGTATACAGCAGAAAGGGATATACCACAGTCATGCATATCATAAAAAAACAGGTCAGCCCGAGGGCAAAGCGGTGGCGTGCGCCGTTCATGTTCTGTTCTCCCTTTCCTGTTGCTCATTATCTGTCTGTTTATTTGCGCCGCGAACGACGGCGGCGAACTACCGGCGTCTTTGTCTCTTTCTGGTCAGCCGAAGCCACAGCCGTCCCAGCCGCCCGGGCAGCCAGCGCGGCATCCACCTTCTGGCGGATTCGCGCAGCAGCCTCCTCACTCAGCGCATAAGCCCGAGAAGGCGTATGCGCATCCACACGCGGCTCGTTCTTTTCGAATCGTGCGTAAGGATCGTTCCGGCGGCCCCTGCTGCGTCCAGTGCTGCTGCGGTGCGGACGGGACACAGCCGCCTTGGCGCGCTGCTCTTCCTGCACCTGTGCCGTTTTCTCCTTCCGCACGGGACGCTTGGCTGCCGCAGCCGCTTTACGCGCCTTCTGCTTTGCCGCTTTTTCACGTGCGGCATCCGCCGCCACCTCTTCCGCCGATGCATTCTCCGATACCGGCTTGCGGCGGGTACGTGTATTGGTCGTTTTACGCTGACCGCTGTCATGCTTTGCACCCTCACCGGCTTTTTCCGCGTGCGGGATCTCGCCCGCCACCGGAATCCGTCTGCCGGTCAGCTTTTCAATATCCGCCAGATAGGGACGCTCCAACCGGTCGCAGAACGAGACAGCAGTACCCTCCTGCCCCGCACGTCCGGTTCTCCCGATACGATGGACATATGTCTCAGGGATATTGGGCAAATCAAAATTGATCACCAGCGGCAGCTCGTTGATATCAATGCCGCGCGCTGCAATATCCGTTGCGACCAGCACCGCGATTTTACATTCCTTAAACTCAGCCAGCGCACGCTGCCGCTGGTTCTGCGATTTGTCCCCGTGGATGGACTTGGCTTTGATCCCCGCCCGGTTCAAATCACGCGCAACACGATCCGCCCCATGCTTGGTGCGCGTAAACACCAATGTCTGGTGCACATTGCTTTGACGGATCAGATCTGCCAACAGTTCCCGTTTTTCTGCTTTTTCAACGAAAAATACCTTTTGTTCGATCCTTTCCACCGGCTTTGCCGACGGTGTGATCGAAATGCGAACCGGCTTCTTCAGCAGGCTGTCCGCCAGTGAAGCGATTTCGTCCGGAATCGTAGCGGAAAACAGCAGCGTCTGCCGCTTGGCCGGCAAAAACTTGATGATCCGCTTCACATCCGGAAAAAAGCCCATATCCAGCATCCGGTCGGCTTCATCCAGCACAAAGCACGTTACCTTATCCAGCTTGACGATCTTCTGCCCCATCAGATCCCACAAACGGCCGGGGGTCGCAATCAGGATATCCGCCCCGCGCTGGATCGCTTCCACCTGCGGCACCTGTGATACGCCGCCGAAAATCACTGCCGCCGTGCACGATGTGTAACGGGCATACTGGCAGATATTTTCATAGATCTGCAGTGCCAATTCACGCGTGGGTGTCAGGATCAGCGCACGGATCTGACCGGGCTTCCCATCTTCTTCACACAGCCGCTGAATGATCGGCACGGAAAACGCACAGGTCTTGCCCGTGCCGGTCTGCGCACAGCCCAACAGGTCACGCCCCTCGAGCACCGGCGGGATCGCCTGCTGCTGGATCGGCGTGGGTTGCTCATAGCCCGCTTCGCGCAGCGCTTTCAAAATTTGTTTATGCAGCTTCAAATCATTGAATTTCATAGTTTGTGTTCGTTTCCTTTTCAAATTCGCTTGATCCGTCAAATCCCGCTTGCCCGGATCCGTTGTGGTATGGTATACTGATAAATAGTCATTTTTAACCGTTGTTTTGGATGAGGTGAATTGTTTGCTCCATATTTTATCCCACGTACTGCCGGAAGCCTTTTTTGACGTGCTGAAAACCGTACCGCTCCTTCTGCTCGTATACGCCCTGCTTTATTATATCGAAAACAAGCTGACCAATACCCCCGAACTGCTTTCCCGTGCGGCACAGTTCGGCCCGATGGTCGGCGCACTCGCCGGTACGATTCCGCAGTGCGGTTTTTCCGCCGCTGCGGCTGCCCTGTTTTCCGCCGGCTATCTGGCGCCCGCTACGCTGGTTGCTGTTTTCCTTGCCACATCGGACGAAGCTGTTCCCGTTATGCTGGCAGGCGGTGCCAGTGCCGGACAGGTCGTCCAAATGCTGCTGTTCAAGTTCGGCATTGCGGTAATCGGCGGCTATCTGCTGCGCTGCACCGTATTCCGCCGTCACCAGCCCGCCACGGAAGAAAAGCTCGAAATCGAAATGGGCGCCTGCGACTGCAGCGCCGGTTCTCCTGTTGGGAGTGTGATCTCACACACCCTGCGCACCGCATTCTTCCTGTTTGCAGTCATGTTCGTGCTCAATCTGGTGGTGCATCTGATCGGCGAAGAGGTACTTGCCTCCCTGCTGCTGTCCAACAGTATTTTTCAGCCTCTGCTGTGCGCAATCCTCGGTCTGATCCCAAGCTGCGCCATGAGCGTACTGTTCTCCGAACTGTTTTTAAGCGGTACCATCAGCTTTGGGGCCATGATCGCCGGATTGTCCACCGGAGCCGGTTTCGGTTATATCATCCTGTTTCAGGAAAAAGAAGCCCGCCGCCGCTCTCTTCCGGTTATCGCAGCCACGCTGTCCGTCGCTGTCATCGGCGGCACGCTGGTGCAGCTATTTTTCGGCTAAGCACATAGGAACAAGCGCACAAAACGCATCCGAATGCCATTCGGGTGCGTTTTTTTGCATCACCCCAGCTCGTGCAGCAATTCAAGCGCCTGATTTGCCCAAGCCATATCAATGCGGGCAAAGTCGCCGCCGGGCGTGTACAGGTAGGTCTCCACATCCTCACGCAGGCGCTGGTAAACCGTTCCCGGCATGGCGGCATATTGTTCCGCCCCATCCGACAAAACAGCGACAAATCGAAAATCACCGGTTTTTTCATCCAGCGCGTGAAATAGCAGCTCCACGACATCCAGATCTCGGTTAAGCTGCGCAAACAGCAGCAGCTTCATGATTTCGACCGCGCGGTCATCCAATCCGCGCTCCAGCAAATTGATCTTTTCACGGAAGGCGTTCATGCTGTCCACGATGCGCAGCGTATACCCTGCCAGCGGATCAAATTCCGCCTTGGGTGCTTCCCCTTCCTCCGGCCAGAGCCAAACCATAAACTGGCCCGACATATCGTGATACAAACAGGGATGGAGGACAAGGGCTGTCTCTCCGCAGTTCGGACACTTGACACGAAAGCAGGACAGATCCTGCACCTTGGCGCGCAGCTCGGGATTTCGGTCGATATTGATATGGTCGAGCACTCGATGGTCGGTCTCGGCCTGACAGTGCGGGCAGGTGATGATCATAACTCCTGTTTTCCTCCTTGTTTCATACCTATTAAATAATAGTATACCACAAACGCCGATATACAGGCAAGATATTGTCGGCCGCAAGCTGCGGTATCTGTCAAAAAGGTGCATCGGGCTTGACTATCCGCAGGACGCCTGCTATACTATATTATATATAGTATAATATACTTCCACATCAGGAAAGGAGGCGCCTGTATGCGCATATTCTCCCGCTGCGGTATTCCGCTCACCTTAATGCTGACCTCGTTTATACTGCTGCCGCTCGCCGCAGTGCACTTTATTCCGCCGGATGCAGGCATGATGGCAATGCTGCTTTTATTTTACTGCATCAATCCCATCAGCAGCATCCTGATTGGTATTCTGGCCGGCAAGCAGACGCCCACGTTGTGGTTCCTGCCGTTTTTGTCCGCAGGTGTGTTCTGCTGCACCGCCTGCCTCCTGTTTGGATGGGACAGCGCCTTTGTGCTTTATGCCGGCATCTATCTGCTGCTCGGTATGCTCGCCGCACTGATCAGCCGAATCGCAGTACGCCGCCGCTCTTAATCATCCGGAATACAAACAGCGCACGCCAGTCATCCTGCCGTGCGCTGTTTTTTTATTTTGCCCAGATCAGTGGATCATGCACCGCCAAGCGCACGAGCCATATCCCTGTCCAAACCGCCATGGTTCCCCAAAGCAGCACCCGCTCGCGTGTTTTGGTTCCAAGCAGCGGTTTTTTCCCAAACAAAACATACAGCATCACCGGCGGCAGCACGTAAATCATCGGATGATATGCCAGTGCCGCACGAAAATCCAGCCGCAGCAGCGCTGCCAACGCACGTGACAGGCCGCAGCCCGGGCAAGGCACACCGGTCACCTTCCGCACAGCACACCCCCATCCCGCAACCGATGCGGACAGGTACGCGCCTGCGGCCAGCAAGGTCAGTATCAGCAGCCCCCACAGCCCGCGCCGCACCCGTTCCGGCATCAGCCCTGATAGGTTTCGCGGAATTCAAGGAATTCGTCGTACGTGCATTCCTTATCCAGCACGCCGGTTCCGCGGATTTCAATAATGCGGGTCGCGATCGTCTGCACGAACTCATGGTCATGCGATGCAAACAGCACCGTGCCCTTAAAATCGCGCACGCCGTTGTTGACCGCCGTGATGGATTCCAGATCGAGATGGTTGGTCGGCTGATCGATCACCAGCACATTCGAGCCGAACAGCATCATGCGTGCCAGCATCAGGCGCACCTTTTCGCCGCCCGAAAGCACACGCACCGGCTTGTATACGTCATCGCCCGAAAACAGCATGCGGCCGAGGAAACCGCGCAGCGTGCTTTCCAGCGTATCCGTCTGCGAATACGGCGCGATCCAGTCGAGCATGTTCTCCTTATGTCCTTCAAAAAACTCGTTATTATCCTTGGGAAAATAGCTCTGCGAGGTGGTAACGCCCCACTTAAAGCTGCCCTCGTCCGGCTTGATCTCCCCCATCAGGATCTGGAACAGCGTAGTCATCGCCAGCTCATTATCCGAAATGAAAGCGATCTTATCGCCGCGGCGCACGATGAAGGAAACATTGTCCAGCACCTTTTCTCCGTCGATTGTCTTGGAAATGCCGCGCACTTCCAGAATATCCTTACCGGCTTCCCGATCCTGCTGGAATGCAACCCACGGATACCGGCGGGAGGACGCCGGCATTTCCTCCACCGTCAGCTTATCGATCAGCTTGCGGCGGCTGGTTGCCTGACGGGACTTGGACTTGTTCGCCGCAAAGCGCTGGATGAAGTTTTGCAGCTCCTTGATTTTCTCTTCGTTTTTGCGGTTCTGATCCTTGATCATACGCTGCACCAACTGAGAGGATTCATACCAGAACTCATAGTTGCCGACGTAGAGCTTGATCTTGCCGAAGTCGATATCCACGATATGCGTACATACATTGTTCAGGAAGTGACGGTCATGCGATACCACAAGCACGGTGCCTTCGAAATCCGCCAGAAAATCCTCCAGCCAGCGCACCGCCTGAATGTCCAGATGGTTGGTCGGCTCGTCGAGCAGCAGAATATCCGGCTTGCCGAACAGCGCGCGGGCAAGCAGCACCTTGACCTTTTCCACGTCACCGAGGTTTTTCATCTCGGTATACAAAATGGCGTCCGCGTCCAATCCCAGACCGTTGAGCAGCTGACTTGCCTCGGTTTCGGCGTCCCAGCCGCCCATCTCGGCAAACTCTGCCTCCAGCTCGGCGGCACGGTTGCCGTCTTCCTCGGTAAAGTCCTCCTTAGTGTACAGCGCATCCTTTTCGTGCATGACCTCCAGCAGGCGCGGATTGCCGCCCAGCACGGTGTTCAGCACGGTTTCCTCGTTAAACGCAAAATGATCCTGCTTGAGCACGCTCATGCGGGTATTCGGCTTGATGGAGACCGTACCGGTCGAGGCGTCCAGATCACCCGACAGGATACGCAGGAACGTGGACTTGCCCGCGCCGTTGGCGCCGATCACGCCGTAGCAGTTGCCCTCGGTAAATTTCAGGTTGACGTCCTTAAACAGCGGCTCGCCGCTGAAGTTCAAACTCAGTTCGGAAATGTTGATCATAAGGAATAAAACGCTCCTTTATCTATTCTATTCAATCTGTTTCAGTATACCACAGCGCGCCCTGTTTTCACAGGTTTTTTATCTGTCATCCTACATTTTTGTGGATGTTGTCTTGAAACATCCCCCGGTGGGTACTATACTATATTTATTCTTATCCCTTTAAGCCTGCAAATAAGAAGTCAAGCCCCGAACAGGACTTGACGAAAGAAAACTTTGTAGGCGGCAGGTAGAAAACAAGTGCAACACAAAAAGGCCGCCGCAAACACGCCGACCGGAAAGAGTCAATTACAGTTGATTAGTCCGCGTGCTGCAGGCCGGTGGAATCCATATCTACAAGCGGCAGACCATCCAGAGTAGAGAAGTAGGTCATCACCTTGCCGTAGTAACGGCGCAGGAACTTGTTGGCACCAGCCGTCATGTAAACGTAGTACGGCTTACCCTCGGCACGCTTCTTGTCCAAGAACAGGAACACAGGCTCGTCTGCCGGGGCACGCTGTAGATGTACTGTCATGATGTTGAA